>JAFYQM010000064.1 GCA_017547085.1 Oscillibacter sp. | reverse complement strand
GCTGCAGTTCTGTACTCATAATAAAAACACCCCCGCATCGCGGATAGTACACGCGAGTCGCGTATACTATCCGCTACTATACGAGAGTATTGTGTCATTTTATCTTTCTGCGCTCAAGCCGCCGTTAGCTTTGACGGTTACGAATATGCGTGTATGACCGTAACTGAAGGGCAACTCGCCGCATAAAAAGGATCTCCACCTCAGCGCATTTGCGCTAAGGTGGAGATTTTCATAGGCAGCTTAATTTGGTAACTACAGACTATCTTGGAAGAAATGACCCTTTATAGAAGGACTCCAGATGTAACTGGAACGCGGTGGCAGCCTGAAAGAATACAATGAGTTGCTCCCGATAGTCACATGCGATTCAGGGAAGTCCAAAAGATTATGCAGGGTCAAGTCAACGCATCAAGCCCGCTTCCAAACAGTTTGTGCGCATAAGTGGGGTAAGCGGGATTTTCCACGGCGCCCCCTGCCGAATAGTACACAGGCCGTGCTTTCAATGTGTTCACTGCATAGAGGCAGGCCTCTTCCTGTGTGACCACTGCGGTACCACGGAAGTTTTCTTTTAATCCATCAGCCAGACCAAGCTTCTTGACCTTTATTGTAACGTTAAGAGCCCAATTCATTCCCACAAAAACTTCCGCAGAGGCATCATATCCCAGCGCTCCGAGCAGGAGCTTCATGAGTGCAAGACCGCTCAGAGAACCGTCTGGATTGAAGGTTCCATCCGCATATCCGCTGATAAACCCCTGCGCTGCACAGTAAGCAATGGCACCGGCATAAGGATGGCTTGCGTTAACATCTTTGAAAGGTGCGGAAGAGGCAGACAGCGTATCAGCAACGGCAGGGGTCAGCAGCAACCGGCAAATCAACTGCGCTGCCATGCCGCGGGTAAGAGGCTGGTCTGCATCAAAATTGTCCATCAGCAGTCCGGTGACAGCCATGGTACTCACTGCTTCCTGATAATTTGAAGAGGGAACGGCTTCCACCAGGGGAATAAACTTGTCCTTATCCACGCAGAAGAAGCAGTAGGCAGTACCGTCTTCCATATTGGACAAATCCAGCGACTTTGTACCGGCAGGAACGGGCTTTAAGGCCAACATGGCTCCGTTTGTGTCATACAACGCGGCGTAGATCAGGGTATTCGGTTGACCGAGCATCTCCTCGGGAACTGTTGCCTGATAGGGAACAGAAATGGCGAAAGAAGAGAAATGGGTTGTCTGGAAGGTCAGCTTACCGTCGGTATAGATGGCAGAGAACTTTTCCTTGACGTTGTTATTGCTGTCCAGATAGTAGACATCCACCACAGTTCCGTTGTCCAGTCCCAGATCACAGGCGTAGGTAACGGTGACGTTGCCGCCAAGACCGCCCTGTGCAGTGGTGCCGAAGAGATTGTCGCCGCTGAAGAGCTTTAGATCCAGCACAGACAGGATCTTCTGATTTTTACCAAGATACTGGTCCAATGCCGCGTCCTGTGCATTGGTGGCGGGGTTATCCTCCATCACGATGCGTACGGGCTGGGACTTATTCATTTCGCCAACGATCTTGTTTACCACGTTTTCGTCGCAGTGAATGGTGCCGGAATAGCTGTTGGAGCCAAGCGTCACACCGGTAGAAGTATCCGCCGCCTGTTCAAACAGGTGGGTGGGCAGGAACTTGCTGGCTGTGAAACCGCCATCATCCAGATTGATAAACAGGTTGGAATTCTCATCAGGAGTCAGAAGATTGATGTAGGTACCGTAGTCCGCAGGATCGTTCATGTCGGTGGCGGCATCATAAAGATCTTTCTCAAAGTAGCCGTGCATGAATACCAGCAGATCGCCTGTATTGGCGTAGAAGCCCACCTTCAAGCGCTTATTGGCGATGTCCGTTTCCAGAATTTCCGCCTTGAACTGGTCGCTGCCCACAATCTGGGTGCCAATTTCATTGCCGTCGGCATCGTACTGCTTCTGCAGAGCAAAGAACTTGTGGTAGTCAGCCAGTTCGAAATAGTCCTCGCTTGCGTTGGTATACAGCTCGGTGTAGTAGGCATACCCGTAGGATGCGGCGTTGGGGTTTGCACCCATCAGGTTGTACATCCGGAAAGTATCTTCCCGCATATCAGGTTCACTGTAGAAAGCCAGATACGGCATGTGGGTCTCCAACGCCAGACTGTAGGTCTGGCCGTCCACTTCCACATCCAGATAGCCGGAGGTGAAGTCAAAGGCAGAGATTTCGTACCAACCGGTGACGTCGTTGCCGTCCGCATCCTTCTTGATGGACACCATATCGTAAGCGGTACCGGAACGGATCGTACCCTCCACAGGGATGTAGGACATGCCATCAGGGCTGAAATACAGAGCAATGCAGTTCATGTCTACATAAGGTGCGGAAGAGAATGTGTCGTCTGTTCTCAACCAGGTAGGCTCTTCCAGACGATAGCCGTTTGCAGTTTCGTCCCAGAACAGATATTTGTAGGATATCTGTCCTGCGGGGATGGGATAAACAGAAATGGGGAACGTGTAGGTCTGACCGTCTGCGGTGATGTTCAGACTGGTCTGGGTGGGCTGATTCTCATCAGCAGAGGTACACTTCAGCGCATGAACGCGGAAAACGGGTTTGGTTATGCCATCCACAGTGTGAGTGCCCACCTGTTCCACGGACAGCAGATCACTGTCAGCGGGGGTAACGGCAGTGATGTTGGTCAGCGCCGCATAATTGTTGGCGGTACCATAGTTGAAGATGACGTCCAGACTGTCGCCCACCCACAGGGGCAGCTGCTTGGGTGCCCAGTCGCTTTCCTCAGGACCGAAGGGGCCAACCCAGAAGTCTGTGTAGCGCACAGCCTCGATGCCGTTGGCCACGCCCACGCCCCAGCAGGAGTTCTCGATGGAGCCGTTGCCCCAGTCTCCGGTGAACGCCACGTCCAGCCAGGCCTGATCGAAATCAAAGTCGGGCTTTACGGTCAGCTTCCATGCCCGGTCGTTGACCTTCTCCACCGTCAGGAAATCAGAGGGGGAGTTGGAATCATAATAGATGGGTTCGATGGTCTCAATGATGGGGCCGTCCTGCTGGGAGAGGAGATAGAAGGAGCGGTCGGTATCGGTGTAAGTGAACATCCAGTCCTTCAGGATGGTCTGCTCGCTGATGGTATCGCTGCTGTAGAAGCCCACATAAGGCAGTTGACTCACCACCTGCATGGAATAGGTTTTGCCGTCAATGGTGACGCTCATCAGAGACAGACCCAAATGGTCACCGCGCATTCTGTAAACGACGCGGCGGCTCTCTTCGCCCAGAATCCACTCAGGCGTCATGGTAACGGCGGGGCCATTGCCGTCCACCATCGTGACGGTGACTTCGGGTGCGTCACTCGGATCCAGCGTGGGGCAGGAGACAGGGGTGTAGCCGATGTCAGGAGAGCCGTAGTACAGCACCAAGCCATTATTGGCGTTCAGAGAAGTCCACATGGGACCGGTACAGATGTCGCCGTCTTCATAGAGGTTGCCGTCCTGGTCAAAGCTGGTCCAGCGCCAGGCCAGATGGGGAGAGACATCTTGGATGCGGAAGCTGTTGCCCCAACCACCGTTGTTTGCCCGAACATGAATGTAGAAATTGATTTCTCCCATAGCGTCAGCGGGGATCGTCAGCTTAACGTCATAGTAACCGGGCTTGTCAGGCCGCTCCACAGGCTCGGCATTGATCCGGCCTTGCCAACGCTGCAGATCAATACTAGGTCTGCCCTCATGGCCGGATTCCGTCATAAGCCAGAAAACCTTCTCCTCACCGGAGACGTATTCCGGTTCAGAATCATAGGCATTCAGACTGATTTCTCTTTCCGTGTAGGGATAGAACTGAGGCAGTGCCACATTCACGGGCAGGAAGTCGGAAACGGTGATTTCCTGTCCGTTGGCATCGATGTACTTTCCGGTGTAATGCAGTTGATAGGAATCCAGTCCCTCGCCGCGGATATCATAAATGATGTGACCGTCAGTGGAAGTATACTCCATCTGCTCCACCGTCAGGCCCTGAGGCACGGTAAATTGCAGATCTGTGAGAGGATAGACCCGGTCCAGATTACCGTAATAGAATACCACGCGTCTGCCATAGCCCAGCGCTACATTCATCATAGGATGAGGATAGTCCTCTTCCATAAAGTGGCCGTAATCTTCATAGACGGTGTGATAGCGGGTGCGGAAGGCATTGTCCTCCAGATGGAAGTCGCCGCCCCAGCCATCGCCACGGGCATCTTCAACTTCGATATTGAATCGAATTTCGCCGACCGTGTCCTTCGGGATGGTCAGCTTCAGGTCGTAGAAGCCTGCCTTGTCAGTACGCTCCGAAAACTCCCAGTCGATCTCGCCTTCCCACACATCGAGGCTTAGCATCGTGGGATTTTCCAGTCCCTCTTCCGTCAGCATCCAGAGAACGGTCTCCTCCGTGGAGTCATACTGCCGATCCATCAGGATCGCATCAGGGACAAACTCCCGCCGCGTATAGGGGAAGAACTGGGGCATGCCCACGGTGGCGGACATGGAATAGGTCTCGGAGTCGATGGTAGCAGACAGAATGGCTGTACCGAGGGACAGCAGGTTGATATCATAGGCCACCACGTTGTCATAGCCATTGGTAGAGAAAAGTGCTACCGGGACGATTTCAACGGGAGCAGACTGGCTGTTTTCGGGCGTGACGGTGATCACAGGGGCCTCCGCCAGCGAGTTTGCTGTGACAGGCACACAACTGTCTGTAGTGCCGTAATAGAAGGACATCGCGGGGTGGCTGACCAGAGACTGATTAAACTCAGTGCGTATGCGGTTTTGCTCATAAATCCCGTCGTCATAAAAATCAAGATAACGGAACAGCAGCGCAGGTGCGCAGTCGCTCAGTGAGAAGCCGTTGTCCCATTTGCTTCCATCGGATTCCCGTACGTCAAACTGGAACTCCACTCCCCCTGACTGTCCTTGAGGAATCGTGATTTTGACATCGTAATAGCCGGATTTGTCGTCGCGCTCCACCAGATCCAGATTGACATGACCTTTCCAATTCTGGACATTCCTCAGTTCAGGATCTTCCCAGCCGTTCTTTGTCATGGCCCAGAGGACAGTGTCCTCCCGGGAGTCGTACTGATAGGGGTAGAGGAAGTTGTCGACCGTTGCGTTTCGTTCCGTATACAGGCCTACGTCGGGCAGAGTAACCGTAACAGGCAGGGTGTAGGTCTGCCCTTCACTTTCCACCGTCAGAGTCGTGGTGCCTATATCTTTGCCGCGAAGGCGGACGACCGTACCGATGCCGGGCTCCTCATATACCTCACGCACATCCATCACATCCGTGTCGTCAGAGGTGACGGTAATATTCTTCAATGCAGTGGCATTGTCCGCCGTACCGTGGAAGAATACGATTTCCGTGCTGTAGGTGGACCCCAGCGACAGTGTAGTAAAGGAGGCGTCATCCAAGTAGGGGTGATCCTTTTCGTACCAGACTTCCTGATAGCGTAGGGTATCCGCATTGTTTACCAGCGCAATGTCCTCATACCAAGTGCTGACATTGCCATTCTCCCACTCCACATCGACATTGACATAGAACCAACCTTCCGGCGATCTGCCTTCAGGAATGGTGAAGGTAACCATTTTTCCGTCGGCGGCGATCTCCCAGGTCAGGTCACCCTCCTGATAACCGCCAGGGGTGCCGCGGAAGCTGATGTTCCGGATGCTTGCATTCATGTAGGAACTGGTCAGGAAGTAGAAGCTGCGGGGCTGCGCAGTTCCTTCATAGCGGAAAGTGCCGTCCTCAAAAAAACTGGCTTCCGTATAGTCGGCAGACTCAAAGAATCCCCGGTTGGGCAGACCAACACTATAGTCCATGGAATAGGTAACCCCGCCGGAAGTGATCAGCAGAGTGCCCTCGCCGAATTCTTTTGGTGTCACCCACCAGATAGGGTGACCGTCCGAGGTCAGTCTCTGCTCTCCGGAGTCATCCAGCTTCTGGCAGGGTTCCACCACCACTTCCGGACTGCCGGGGGCGACAGAGAAGGTGGGGTTATCCAGATGAATGCCGGCGCTGTCGTTATCGTTGGCGTAAAACACCAACCAGTAGCGATCGTTCACGGAGAAGAAGCCTTGAGTAGAGAACTCGCTTCGTTCATTGGGGACAGCAAGATTTCCAGAATCAATATTCCGGAAACCGGCAGTGGGATTGGCTGCAGATGCTGTCCCTGCCATGGCCGGGGACAACCCCAGCAGCATGCACAGCGTCAGTAGCAGAGATAGAACGCGTTTTTTCATATACATATCCTCCTCGCAAAGCGGAAATTTACATATAAATACACACTAATTTTACTACGGGAAGGATGGAAAGTAAAGGAATTGTGCTGAAAGGTGAATGCGGCCCTTGAGAAGCGGTTGTTTTCTCATTGCTGCTATGGTATGATTGGGAAGTGAATAGAAAGAGTTAGTTCTCGAGACGGCTGTACGGTTGTTTTCGGGAAGCGGAGGGATATGAATATGGGAGTTATTGAAACACTGCTTGTTACCACTGCCATTGCAGGTGTTGGCGGAACCGGACTGGGCGGCCTAATTGGTGCCATGCTGCAAAAGGATTCCAACCGCACCGTCAGCCTGCTGCTGAGCTTTGCCGGCGGCGTGATGCTGAGCGTAGTCTGTTTTGATCTGGTCACGGAGGGCATTGAAACGGGTGTCGGGGTCATGGTGGTGATCGGTGCTGTTGCTTTTGGTGTTGCAGTGATTTATCTGCTCAACTATTGGATCGACCGCAGTACCAATCCGGAGGTCCCGCATATTGATGAGAACCATCCGAAAACCGCAGATGACCTGAATGAGCTGATCCACAGCGACCACTATGAGCATCATCAAGCGAAGAAGGACAATAAATTTGCTCTGTTTGTGGCCGGTATGGTGATGGCCTGTGCCATTGCGCTGCACAATGTTCCGGAGGGTATGACTATCGGCGCCTCCTACGCCAGCAATGACGGCGTGATGGGCAGTTCTGCGCTGGTGCTTGCAGTTCTGATCGGATTGCACAATATCCCTGAGGGCATGGCAGTTTCCGTCCCTCTGATCAGCGGCGGCATGAACAAGGCAAAAGCGGTTTTGATGACGGCTCTGTCCGGTGTGCCTACCATCATTGGTGCACTGCTGGGCTTCCTGATCGGTGAGATCGGCACCATGGGTCTGGCACTGAGCCTTGGCTTTGCCAGCGGCGCCATGCTGTATGTAGTGTTTGGCGAGATCCTGCCGCAGGCGATCCTGATGTATCACAGCAAGCTGCCGGCCTTTTCTGCCATTGTGGGTATGCTGGTGGGCCTGTTCATTATCTACGCTTGATACATTTCCCTTATACATATGTAAAAACAGCAGGAAACCGGTTCGGTTCGGTTTCCTGCTGTTTTGTGCTTAATTATGCGCGGTTCTGAGCTTCCACCAGACGAACGCCGCAGTAGATACTGCGCAGCTTCGGTTTTTCGATTTTGCCGGTGGCATTGCGGGGAACATCTGCGAAGATAATCTTCTTGGGACGCTTGTAGCGGGGCAGATCGTGGCAGAACTGATTGATTTCTGCCTCCGTGCACTCCATGCCGTCCTTTACCTGAACGATGGCTGCTGCGATCTCGCCCAGACGGGGGTCGGGCAGGCCGATCACAGCCACATCGTGGATCTTGGGATGGGCGGCAAGGAAGGCCTCGATCTGCACGGGGTACAGGTTTTCACCGCCGGAGATGATGACGTCCTTCTTACGATCCACAAGGAAAATAAAGCCATCCTCGTCCTGCTGTGCCATGTCGCCGGTGTGGAGCCAGCCGTCCTCCAGCACTTCTGCGGAGGCCTTTTCGTCATGGTAGTAGCAGACCATGACGCCGGGACCCTTGACGCACAGTTCACCTACTTCGCCCTGCGGCACGGTGGTGCGGTTTTCATCCACGATCTTGCACTTCCAGCCGTAGCCGGGGATGCCGATGGAACCGATCTTATGCAGGTTATCCATACCCAGATGGACGCAGCCCGGGCCAGTGGATTCGGAAAGACCGTAGTTGGTATCGTACTTGTGATGGGGGAAGTACTCCATCCAGCGGCGGATCAGGCTGGGAGGCACAGGCTGGGCGCCGATGTGCATCAAACGCCACTGGGACAGGCGGTAGTCTTCCATCTTCAAAGCACCGCTGTCCAGCGCAGCCAGCAGATCCTGCGCCCAGGGCACCAAGAGCCAGACGATGGTGCACTTTTCCTGAGAGGTGGCCTCCAGAATCGCCTGTGGGGAATTGCCGCGCAGGAGAACGGCCTTGCTGCCGGAGAACAGGGAACCGAACCAGTGCATTTTGGCACCGGTATGATATAGCGGGGGAATGCACAGGAACACGTCCTCGTGGGTGGTGGCATGATGGATGGCCTCCATACGGGCAGACTGCAGCAGGGCTTTATGGAGGTGCAGAATGGCCTTCGGGAAGCCGGTGGTACCGGAGGAGAAGTAAATGGCAGCTTCGTCCTCGTCGTCAATCAGAACCTTAGGGGCAGCACTGGAGCAGTTGGCGGAGGCGTGAAGATAGTCCTCCGCAAAGGAGGGGCAGCCGTCACCCACAAAGAACATCAGATGTTCTTTGTTCAGGTCGCCGGCAATGGGCTCTACGCGGCCAATAAATTCAGGGCCGAAGAAGAGGATATCCACATCAGCCAGCTTCACGCAATACTCGATCTCCTCTGCCGTATAGCGGAAGTTCAGGGGAACGGCAATGGCACCGGCCTTGAGAATACCGAAATAAATGGGCAGCCACTCCAGACAATTCATCAAAAGAATGGCAACCTTTTGACCTTTACGGATGCCGCGGCTCAAAAGTAAATTTGCCACGCGGTTTGCTTTTTCGTCGAAAATCGACCAAGTGATCTCCCTGCGGTAGGGGGCGGTGGAGGAGGGCTGGATCAGGGCGTATTCCTTCCAGGTCACACGCTGGGTTTCCTGCACATCGGGATTGATCTCCACCAGAGCGACTTCTTCCCCATAGAGTTTGCTGTTGCGTTCCAACAGGTCAGTGATAGGCATACCGGACATTCCTTTCTGAGGCTGGGTTAAAACCCTGCACTTTATCGCTTTTAATCAATAAAGTATGATACCCGACTTATGCCTGATTGTCAAGGAAAAAGGAAGAAAAAATGAAGTGTCAGACGAATTCCTCTGTTTTGAACAGAAAGTGAAAGGGAGATAAAAAAACTGTGCATATTTTTGCAGAAAATTGCCGCCATTTATTTACTTTTACAAAAAAATATGGTATAACCTCAACATAAAAATGCAGTCTCCGCGATGTCCGGAAATGCAAAGGAAAGGTTCTGGTTCTATGGAAAGATACTATCAGCCTGAAATCGAGTGCGCCTCTCAGGAACAGATCAAGGCCTGGCAGGATGAGCGCTTGGTAAAGCAGGTGAAGCATGTTTGGGACAATGTTCCTTACTACCGCAAGAAGATGGAGGAAAAGGGCGTGACCCCCGATGATATCAAGGGGCGTGACGATCTCCACAAGCTGCCCTTTATCACCAAGACGGATCTGCGGGATGCCTATCCCTACGGCCTGATGGGCAAGCCGCTGAAGGACTGTGTCCGCATCCACTCCACCTCCGGTACTACTGGCAAGCGGGTGGTCGTTTTCTATACCCAGCATGACATTGACCTGTGGGAAGATTGCTGTGCCCGCGCCATCACCGCTGCGGGCGGTACGGATGAAGACGTATGCCAGGTTGCCTATGGTTTCGGCCTGTTTACCGGCGGCGCCGGTCTCAATGGCGGCAGCCATAAGGTGGGCTGCCTGACGATCCCCATTTCTTCCGGCAACACGGATCGCCAGATTGGTTTTATCAAGGACCTCTCCACGACCATTCTGTGCTGCACGCCTTCTTATGCCGCATATCTCGGCGAGAGCATGAAGGAAATGGGCATGACGCCTGACCAGATTCCCCTGAAGGCCGGTATTTTCGGTGCAGAGGCATGGAGTGAGGAGATGCGTCAGGATATCCAGAACACGCTGGGTATCAAAGCCTATGATATTTACGGCCTGACAGAGTTGTCCGGACCCGGTGTTGCCTTTGAGTGCTCTGAGCAGAACGGCATGCATATCAATGAAGATCATTTCATTGCCGAGATCATTGACCCTGACACCGGTGAGGTGCTGCCGGAAGGCGAGAAGGGTGAGTTGGTCTTCACTGCCATCACCAAAGAGGCGTTCCCGATGCTGCGCTACCGTACAAAGGATATCTGCATGCTGAGCCGAGAGAAGTGCTCCTGCGGCCGTACCCATGTGAAGATGTGCAAGCCTATGGGCCGCAGCGACGATATGCTGATCATCCGCGGTGTGAATGTGTTCCCCTCCCAGATCGAAACGGTTCTGCTGAACCACGGCTATCCCGCCAACTACCAGATCATTGTGGACCGTGTCAATCATACTGATACGCTGGACGTTCATGTGGAGATGACCCCGGAAATGTTTACTGACAATCTGGGCGAAGTCAGCCGCCGTCAGAAGGAACTGGTGGATGGTTTGAGGTCCATGCTGGGTCTGACCGCCAAGGTGACGCTGGTGGCACCCAAGTCTATTGTCCGCAGTGAGGGTAAGGCAGTTCGCATCATTGATAAGCGAAAGATTTAAAGGAGGTATTGCTCATGAGCGTGAAGCAGATTTCCGTATTTCTGGAGAATAAGCCCGGCACCCTGCTGGAAATGACCGGCGTGCTGGCAGAGAAGAAAGTGGATATGCGTGCCCTCTCTCTGGCAGAAACCAGTGAGTTTGGTATTGCCCGTTTGATCGTGGATGATGTTTACGCCGCAGCCACCGTGCTGAAGGAAAACGGCTTTGTCCATAATATCACCTCTGTTCTGTGCGTCTGCATCCCCGACGAACCCGGTGGACTGAATAAAGTTCTCCAGCTGCTCAGCGCAGCCGGCGTGAATGTGGAGTACATGTATGCATTCCTCGGCGGCAAGACGGTGGACCATGCCTATATGATCTTCCGGGTGCAGGATCGCAAGGCAGCGGCTGCGGCCCTGCGCAGCAAGGGCATCCGCGTGGTGGATCAGGAAGAGATTGCGCAGCTGTAAAACAAAATTGATTTGAGATTCCCTCTCTATCCAAGGAGAGGGAATCTTTTTTCAAGAAACCAAAATGTGTTTGTACATATCTGAAAAATGAGAAAACTTCCGTAATTTTTTGTATAATTTTTCTGGCATTGCCCCTTTACTTTAACACTTAAAAGTATTAAGCTTTAAAGCGCTAAAGAATTAAGAGAAAAGAAGGGGTATGTATGGCAATCAAACTGATCATGCTGGTGCTGTTTTTTGGAACGATGATCGGAGTGGGAATCTATTGCCGCCGGAATGCGACGGATGTAAACGGTTTTGTGCTGGGCGGCCGTGCGGTGGGGCCCTGGCTGACAGCCTTTGCTTACGGTACTTCTTATTTTTCTGCGGTTGTTTTCGTGGGTTATGCAGGCCAGTTCGGCTGGAAGTATGGCATTGCTGCCACATGGGCTGGTATCGGTAACGCGATCTTAGGTTCTCTGCTGGCCTGGGCGGTTTTAGGACGCCGTACCCGTATTATGACCCAGCATCTGGACAGTGCTACCATGCCGGAATTTTTTGGCAAGCGGTTCGGCAGCAAGTCTTTGAAGTTGGCAGCTTCTGTGGTTATCTTCATTTTCCTGATTCCCTACACGGCCTCTCTCTACAACGGTTTGAGCCGTTTGTTTGGAATGGCCTTTGATATTGATTATTCCATCTGCGTGATTGTCATGGCAGTTCTCACAGGGATCTATGTCATCGCAGGCGGGTACATGGCCACGGCGATCAATGATTTTATTCAAGGCATGATTATGATCGTGGGCATCATTGCCGTCATTGCTGCGGTACTGAACAGTCAGGGCGGCTTTTTGGCCGCACTGGAGGGACTGGCAGCGGTCAGCGATCCTGCTGTGTCCACGGCCCCCGGGGTGTTTGCCTCCTTCTTTGGGCCGGATCCGGTGAATCTGCTGGGCGTGGTGATCCTGACTTCACTGGGCACCTGGGGTCTGCCGCAGATGGTGCAGAAGTTCTATGCCATTAAGAGTGAATCCGCCATTAATAAGGGCATGATCATTTCCACCGTTTTTGCCATGGTTGTGGCTGGCGGCTGCTATTTCCTCGGTGGTTTTGGCCGACTGTTTTCCGACCGGATCGATATTGCAGCAAATGGTTATGACTCTGTGATTCCTACCATGCTTTCCGGTTTGCCTGATTTTCTGATCGCAATCGTGGTGATTCTGGTGTTGTCTGCATCCATGTCCACGCTTTCCTCTCTGGTGCTGGCTTCCAGCTCTACGCTGACGCTGGACTTTTTGAAGGACAATATCGTGAAGGATATGAATGAAAAGCAGCAGGTTCGTGTGATGCGGGGCCTCATTGTGGTGTTCATCGCCATTTCTGTGGTGCTGGCCATCGTTCAGCATAAGTCCAGTGTGACCTTTATCGCACAGTTGATGGGCGTTTCCTGGGGTGCACTGGCAGGCGCATTCCTTGCTCCGTTCCTGTATGGTCTGTACTGGAAGAAGACCACCAAGGCTGCCTGTTGGGTCAGCTTTGTGTTCTCCACGGTGCTGATGCTGGCCAATGTGGTTGCAAGATCGGCATTCCCCGTATTGCTGCAGTCTCCCATCAATGCAGGTGCATTCTGCATGGTTGCAGGGTTGATCATTGTTCCGGTGGTGTCCTTGTTCACGGCAAAACCGGATGCAGCGCTGGTGGAAGACGCATTCTCCTGCTATGAGCGTAAGGTGATCGTTCGCCAGAGCGAGGCACTGGGTGATGCGCACGCTGCAGAATAAGGTGCAAAAGAATCAATGCTGTGGTATACTTTCGGGTATACCACAGTGTTCTGAGAGGGCCTTTGTATGGTGATTGATTTTCACACGCATATCTTTCCGGATGCTTTGGCAGCATCCACCATCAACAAGCTGAGCGGAGTCAGCCATCTTCAGCCGCATACAAACGGGACGGCAGAGGGCTTGCTGGGCTCTATGAAACGTGCGGGCGTAGACTGCTCCATTGTGCTGCCGGTGGCGACGAATCCCTTGCAGGTACAAAAGATCAATGATGCTGCCCGACGACTGAATGAATTGCATGGTGCCCAAGGACTGCATTCCTTCGGTTGTATGCATCCGGACTATGCATCCCCAAAGGAGGAAATGCAGCGGATTGTGCAGCTTGGGCTGAAGGGCATTAAACTCCACCCGGCTTATCAGGGGGTTGAGCTGGACGATCCGCGCTATCTACGTATTTTAGAACTGGCAGGGGAATCAGGACTGATCGTTGTGACCCACGGGGGAATTGACATTGGTTATCCAGAGTCTCAGCATGCCGCGCCGGACAAGCTGTTGCATGCTGTGCGGCAGGTAGGGCCGGTAAAGCTGATTGCCGCGCATATGGGCGGCTGGAAGCAATGGGATGAAGCGGAGGCGCTGGCTGATACGTCCGTGTGTTTGGATACCTCCTTTGCCACGGGATTTATCACTGCAAAAGATGACGGGCACTATCGGCCCGAGGAACTGAAACTGCTTGATCAGACGCAGTTTATGCGGATGGTTCGTATCTTCGGTGCGGATCGCATTCTCTTCGGTACGGACAGCCCCTGGACGGATCAGGAGGAGAATGTCCGGCTGATCAGGGCATTGTCGCTGACAGTGGAGGAGCAGGCGGCGATTCTTGGCGGAAACGCAGAAAAACTTTTGAAGCAAATGAGTTGAAGAAAGAAGGCAGGCACACGGACTCCATGTGCCTGCCTTGAATATTAGAAAATGTAACTTACACTTTAGCAGTTCAGAAGCCAGACACCTAAATTCAGATAGGCTGCAAAGGTCACCCAGAGGAGATAGGGGATCTGCAGCAGCGCGGCGAGGTGATCCACCTTGCGGAACTGGCGGATCATCAGAAGGATCAGCAGCCACAGCGCGATCAGCCAGAGGAAAGCAAGACCGAAGCGCTGCAGGTTGAAGAAAAGAATGCTCCAGAAGAAGTTGAATGCTAACTGGATCAGATACACCAACAGGCTGCGGGTGTGGGCGGTGGAGTTCGGTGCCAGAAAAATACGGGCCGCGCCAATGCCCATCAGGGCATACAGAATCGTCCAGACGATGGGGAAGACAATCGCCGGCGGTGAGAGCGGCGGCTGTATGATCGCGCTTTGGTAGAGCTGCGTGCTGTCCCGCGTCAGGAATCCGGACAGGAAACCGATGCTTTCTGTAAAGAGAATCCAAAACAAATAGGATTTCCACGGCGTTTTTTTCATACTCATATCACCCGTATCCAACCTATTCGGCCGAGTGAAGGGATATACCGGGAGCAGAACTGCGCAAGGGTATGACCTTTCGGTTGACGGGTACATCTGTGCCCGATATAATAGAAAAAGAATTACGAGATAAAGCAGTGGCTTGAACATTTCAAAAGGAGGAAAGCAATGCCGGACACACGAATGATGGAGTATGCCGAGACGCTTGCGCGTTTGATTCGGGCCAAAACGGTGTCTCGAAGAGGGCAAACCGGCAAAACGGAATTTTACCGCTTTCACGACTTGCTACGGGAATGTTTTCCTCATGTGTTTGCTGTTTGTACTTACGAGGATTTTGGCGGCAGCTTTTTGCTGCGCTGGCAAGGAAGTGAAGAGGGCGAGCCGATCTTGCTGATGAACCACCACGATGTGGTGGAGGCAAACGGTGCATGGACGCATCCGCCTTTTGCAGGAGAAATTGCCGGTGGAAAACTCTGGGGCCGCGGAACACTGGACACCAAGGGTGGCCTGTGGGCCATGCTGCAGGCGGCGGAGGAACTGGTTGTGGAAGGCTTTTCTCCTGCAAGGGATGTGTATTTTCTCTCCACCTGCAACGAAGAACAGGGTGGAGAGGGCTCGGATGAAATCTCCAGAGAGCTTTTGAAACGGGGACTTCGCTTTTCTCTGGTGCTGGACGAGGGCGGTATGATCCTCTATGAGCCGATCGGCGGGGCAAAAGGGAACTTTGCCATGGTTGGTGTAGGGGAGAAGGGCTGTGTGGATTTGAAATTCATCGCCCGCTCCTCCGGCGGACATGCCTCCACACCGGGAAAGAACACGCCGCTGGTGCGCATTGGAAAGTTTATGGCTGAGGTGGAGAAGGGGAAGTTGTTTCCGGCAAAGATTTCTCCTACTGTTTGCGAAATGTTTGCGCGCCTGTCCACAGCGATGACGGGGCCGCTTCGCTTTGTGCTGGGCCATGCGCGGCTGTTTGAGCCGGTACTGGTGCGGCTTATGCCATTGGTTTCGGGTGCGGCGGGAGCGATGCTGAAAACCACTGTGGCCTTTACCATGGCCTCCGGTTCGGAAGGCACCAATGTGCTGCCGCAGGAGGCGTGGGTCATCGGCAATATGCGCTATTCTCATCATCAAGGTGGTGAGGCCAGTATTGCGGCCATTACGGCCCTTGCAAAGCGGTATGACATCGAAACGGTGGTTCTGGACCCTGTGTTTGATTCGCCCCTTTCCGATTATCAAAGCGAGGCATTCGCTTTGGTGGAACGGGCGGTGGAAACGGCATTTCCTGGGACAAAGACCACCCCTTATGTGATGACCGGCGCCAGTGACAGCCGGTATCTGAGTCGGGTATGTGACAATTGTTTGCGCTTTACACCATTTCAAATCAGCGAGAAACAGATGGAGAGCATCCACGGTATTGATGAAAATGTGGATTTGAGCGCATTGGCTCCCGCGGTGGACTTTTACCGATATCTGATTACGGAGGCAGCCCATGGGTGAAGCAAAAGAGAAACAATTGAATATCAGTGTCCGGTCTTTTGCAACGGCCATTATCGTGATTTTCGTACTGATGGCAGCAGCCTATCTCCTGACACTGGCGATTCCGGGAGGTGCGTATTTGCGCACACCGGACGAAAACGGTAATCTGTTGATCGATACAGCAGGTGGATTCTCTTATGTGGAAGGCGGGATCCCGTTCTGGAAGTGGCTGCTGTCCCCAATACTGGTGCTGGGGGCCTCTGGAAACGGCACACTGATCGCGGTGATCGTTTTTCTGCTGGTCATTGGCGGCGTATTCAACGCACTGGACCGCTGTGGACTGATGAAGTATATGCTGGATCGGATCGCAAACCGTTTCCATGCCGTACGTTATCGGCTGATGGCGGTGACGATGCTGTTTTTCATGGCAATGGGGGCAATGATCGGTTCTTTTGAAGAGTGTGTTCCGCTGGTACCCATTGTTGTGGCGCTTTCTCTTAATCTGGGCTGGGACGCCCTGACCGGTGTGGGCATGAGTCTGCTGGCGGGAGGCTGCGGATTTGCCTCCGGAATTTGCAATCCTTTTACGGTGGGTGTTGCCCAGCAGTTGGCGGGATTGCCGATGTTTTCCGGCGCTTGGCTGCGGGTACTTTCCTTTGCCCTGATTTATGCACTGCTGCTGATGTTTGTTTCCCTGTATGCGAAAAAGATCGAAAAGCCTTTGGATGAGGTGCGGACAGCAGAAGCGTTCTGTGCCGAGGTTCATATGGATCGGGGCATCCGCTGGTTTGCCGGCATCCTCGGCACCGGTATTGCGGTCGTTCTCTGCTCCGGATTTATCCCTGCTCTGCAGGACTATACCATGATCATCGTGGTAGTCATGTTTTTGGCAGCAGGTATTGTGTCCTGCCTGACAACGGGGATGAACGGAAAAATGCTGGGGAAGTCGTTTGCAGAGGGTGTTCGCAGCATTTTCCCTGCTGTTGTGATGATCCTGATGGCGGCCTCTATCAAATTTACGCTGGAGGAGGCCCATGTGCTGGATACTATTCTCCATGGTGCGGTGGGACTTGCGGAAACGCTGCCCCAGTGGGCAGTGATCCTGTTCATCTATCTGATCGTGCTGGTGATGAACTTTTTCATTCCGTCCGGCTCGGCAAAGGCTTTCATGCTGATCCCGTTGATCGTGCCCATGGCGCAGATCTTCGGAATTTCCACCCAGCTTTGCATTGTTGCCTTCGCGTTCGGTGATGGATTTTCCAATGTGCTGTATCCCACCAATCCTGCGCTGCTGATCAGTCTGGGGCTGGCGGACGTCAGCTATGGTGATTGGTTCAAGTGGAGCTGGAAGTTTCAGCTGTTGAACCTGCTGCTGACCAGTCTGCTGCTGCTCTTTGGTCTGGCAGTCGGCTACTGATGCTTTGCGCATAAAAGAGGGCCTTCGGCATATGCCGAAGGCCCTTTTTTGTGTGCTCAGAACAGCTGTCCGGGAAGTTTCAGCTTTTCCTTGCGGGGAAAGGTTGCATCAAAGCGTTCCGCTTCCGCTTCATCCACGAAGTAACCGGCTGGCGTGTGATACACGCCGGTCACGCCGTCCAGAAATCCCTCCTGCAGTTCCTTCAGCAGGAAATAGGGGACTTCTGCATCCTGTGGTTCTGCGTAATAATGGATCCCCTTGGTACTGGCGATCACGAAGCCGCATGTGCCGTAGAAGTCGATGTTGCCTTCCATGCAGATACAGCCTGTACCCATGGCAGCGGCCTGCTCCAGCGCATAGTTTAGAAGCAGCTTACCGTAGCCCTGCCGCTGATACGCGGGTGCGATACTGATGGGGCCGAAGGTCATCATGGGAAGATCATGGCCATCGTCTGTATGGATCACAGCCCGTATAAACATGACGTGTCCGATCACTTCGCCGTCCTTTTCCAGAATAAAGTCCAGTTCGGGGACAAAATCGGGATCGGTGCGGAGTGTATGCACGACGTAATGTTCCAGACAGCCGGGGCGGTAGACGTTCCAGAATGCCTCGCGGGTCAGGTTTTCCACGGCGCGGTAGTCCGCGGGGGTTTCCTTGCGGATTAAAAAATTGTTGTTCATAATGGTTCCTCCTGAAAATGTTAGGGTTTTCGGGAGGGGCGGGATTGCGCAGCCTCCCGGTCAGCGCACAATCTCCAAGGTGTTGTTCAATTTCAAACAGCAGTCTCCTGTTTTGTGAATTCCGGCGTTACCGGTAGGACGATCATACCGCAGAGAGGGTGGAATTGCAAGAGAATGGGAATGTACGCTTTCCTGCATTTGACATTGGCAGGAATTACATTTGCAAAAAAGTAACAAAACGGTTACAATTCTGATTGTCTTCGCGAGACGAATCCAAAACAGGAGGTACATAGCATGTGCAATTTTGACTGCAACACCATTTGGCAGCTTCTCAGCCAGCTGTGCGGCTTCACCTGCTGCTGATGACCATATGTTTCCGGAGGCTCCGCTTCGGCGGGGCCTCCGCATTTTTTAGGAGGTTTTCTATGAAAAAGCTTGTATCCATGTGCGTGGCCTTGCTGCTGCTTTCTGTCTGTGCGCTGTCTGCAGCGGCGCTTTCCCACACGGTCGTCAAAGGCGACACCATGTGGAAGATCGCCGCACACTATGAGGTGGGGACCCGCGAAGTGATCGAGGCCAATCCGCAGATTTCCAATCCGAACCTGATCTATCCGGGACAGGTCCTGCAGGTGCCGCAGGTGAACAGTTCGGTATTGGCCTTTGAGAGCGAGGTCATCCGGCTGGTGAACGAGATTCGTGCAGAAAACGGGCTCAAAGCGCTGGCAGCCAACTGGGAGCTTTCCCGTGTGGCGCGCTATAAGTCGCAGGATATGGTAGATAACCGCTATTTTTCCCATACCAGTCCGGTGTACGGCAGTCCGTTTCAGATGATCCGTGCCTTTGGCCTTTCCTTCCGGACGGCGGGTGAGAACATTGCCTATGGGCAGAGAACGCCGCAGGCCGTTGTCAACGCATGGATGAACTCCAGTGGACACCGCGCCAATATTTTAAATGCTTCTTACACCCAGATCGGCGTTGGGTATGTGGCGAACGGCCACTATTGGACGCAGATGTTCATGGGATAAAATAGGATTATTTTGGATGAAAATGTTGAAAATCTGACGGATTTCTGCTGTTGATTCTACCGCAGACGCATATGGTATCTCTGATTGGAAACACTACGTTCGAGGTGATCGCATATGGCTAAAAAAGGGATGGCGCGACCGGACTGGACGCATGTAAAACCGAAAAACGATGTGCCGCCTGTTCCGGAAATTCAGGGGAAGGCGAAGCACGGAAAGGAACCGGCAAAGCCGATCATCGCCGGGACAAGCGGACCGGAATTGAAAGTGTTTCATACCGGAAAACCACTGCCAAAGTCTGATCATACAGAGTCTTAAAGTGTGCTGGGGATGCATCTGCATACCTTGATACGACTTTGCCTGTGTGGAATGGGTAGAGGAGCGGATCCGAAAACAAAAATGAGGCTGGGGACCAGCCTCATTTTGTTTGCTATGAAGATATCTGCGGCTGAAACCCGTTCACGCCAGCCGTGTGCCGCCAACTGTGCGGATAGAGACGCAACGGCAACTGCCGGTTCCCAATACAGCTTCTGCCTGTTGTTTGAAACTCGCCAGTTGCTCCAACGGAACAAAGGTCTGCACCATGCCGCCGAAGCCGCCGCCATGAACACGGACGGCGCCGCTGCTGCCGAGAATTTTCTCACACAGGGCGATGGCAAGCATCAGTTCCTGCTGCCGTGTCTGACTGTGGGGAATGATATTTTGCAAATACATGGCAGAGGAGTGGCCGGACTCATGCACGAGGCGAAGGAATGCTGTAAAGTCGCCTCTGCGTAATGCGGCGGCCTCCTGTACGGCGCGGCGGTTTTCCTCGTAAAAGTGGAGGGCGCGGAGCACGGCACGGTCTCCGGTTGCCCGACGAACCTCTGGCAGTGCAGACAGGAATGCAGCCTCTGGAACCTCCCGCAGAAATTCCTTACCGAAGCAGCGGCAGACGGCTTTCAATTCGTCGGTGATGGCAGAATATTCGCTCGTCAGGTCGGCGTGTCCCGCGCCGGAATCGATGATGCAGAGGGCATATTCGTAGGCCTGTAGGTCCACAGGGACCTGCTCCACGATAGGAGCAGCAGGATCGGCAAAGTCGATGGCCACAGCGCCACCCATGGAAGAAGCAGTCTGATCCATCAGTCCACAGGGTTTCCCGAAGAATACATTTTCTGCGTATTGGCCGATCTGCGCGATCTCAAGATGAGAAAAAGCCCCACCGCAAAACAGAGTATTTAAAGTGGTTCCGATCAGAACTTCGAATACAGCGGAGGAGGAAAGTCCGCTTCCACCGGGGACTTCAGATGTGATGCAAATGTCCGCGCCGACATTCTGTATGGAATGCTCCAATTGCACCATGCGGGCGGCGATGCCGCGGACCAGCGCCGCAGAGGTGCCGCGCTCCTTTGACTGCGGAGACAAATCGTGCAAATCCACGATAAAGGGCGCGTAGCCTTTGGAATATACGCGGATCATGCCGCTCCGGTTTGGCCTGACGGCTGCCAGAGCGTCCAGATTTACGGCGGCGGCCAGCACACAGCCGTGCTGGTGGTCGGTGTGGTTGCCGCCCAATTCTGTGCGGCCGGGAGCGGAGAAGAGAGCGGTCGGTTCTGCTCCAAACGTCTTTTGAAAGGTGCTGGCCAGCGTTATGTAACGGGTGCGGGCGGCGGAGAGGCGCTCTGTGCCGTACAGCCGCAGCAGAATATCGTCCACACTTCCTGAGAAGAGACGTGACATCAAGGGTTCCATACAGGATCCTCCTGTTTTTTGAGCTGCTTTCAGAGTACCATGCTTTCCGGTAGAATGCCATGGTGGGAAACTTTTTTTGAAAAATTTTATCAAAGGTAGTATCTTGCATTGATTTTGGAAGGAAATGTGGTATAATATACTATCATTTTTTGATGTAATCTTTCTACAGAGGGAAAAGGGGTATTTCAATGAAAACCGTACAGGACATCCTGAACCTGATTCAGGAACATGATATTAAGATGGTGGACTTCAAAATGGTGGACTTCAACGGCCAGTACCGTCATGTCACCATTCCGGCAGAGAACTTCTCCGAGGACACCATGAAGAGCGGCATCGGCTTTGACGCCTCCAACTACGGTTATGCTGTGGTGGAAAAGAGCGACATGGTCTTTATTCCCGATCCGGATACCGCTGTGATCGATCCGTTCTGCCAGATCCCCACGCTGTCCATGACCGGCAACGCCATGATCATCGACAACCCTGAAAACCGCCCTCTGGCTCAATATCCCCGTAACATCGTGTTGGCTGCCGAGCAGTATATGAAGGACTGCGGCGTGGCTGATACCATGCTGATCCTGCCGGAATTTGAGTTCTACCTGTTTGATCAGGTGGGCTGGGAAGTACAGGGCAACAGCATCGGCGTTTCCATGGACACCAAGCAGTCCTATTGGAACAGCGCCGTGGAAGGCATGGGCGTTGTGGTTCCCAAGCAGAAGAACTATCACATTGCCAAGCCCTTTGATACGTCCTATGAGTGCCGCAGCGAGATGTGCATGCACATGAAGGACGCCGGTATCGAGATCAATTACCACCATCCCGAAGTGGCAGCCTCCGGCCAGTTTGAGATCGAGCCCCAGCTGGGCCAGATGAGCAAGATGGCTGACGCCACCATGATGATCAAGTATATCATCCACAACACTGCACTGAAGTATGGCAAGAGCGCTACCTTCATGCCCAAGCCCGTTTACGGCGAGGCCGGCAGCGGCATGCATGTGCATATGCTCCTGCTCAAGGACGGCCAGCCGGTCTTCTCCGACGACAACGGCTATGCCCACCTGAGCGAAACGGCGCATTATTTCATGGGCGGCCTGCTCAAGCACATTTCCTCCCTCTGCGCACTGACCAACCCGAGCACCAACTCCTTCAAGCGTCTGGTTCCGGGCTTTGAGGCGCCGGTCACTGTCGGCTATGCGACGAGCAACCGCAGTGCGGTCATCCGTATTCTGGCGTATGCCAAGGCGCCGGATAAGCGCCGCTTTGAGCTGCGCAACCCGGATGCGACCTGCAATCCGTATTTCTGCTACGCAGCGATTCTGATGGCCGGTCTGGACGGCGTGAAGAACAAGATCGATCCGCATAAGAACGGCTGGGGTCCGTACGATATGAACCTCTACACCCTGCCGGAGGAGGAGAAGAAGAAGCTCAAGGGTCTGCCGACCTCTCTGGAGCAGGCGTTGGACGCGCTGGAGGCCGATCACGATTATCTGACGGCTGGCGGCGTGTTCCCG
>JAFYQM010000063.1 GCA_017547085.1 Oscillibacter sp. | reverse complement strand
GGGCGGCATCCGCGAGATGAAGAAGCTCCCCGGCGCTCTGTTCGTCGTTGACCCCCGCAAGGAGCACATCGCTGTTACCGAAGCCCGCATTCTGGGCATCCCGATCGTCGGCATCGTCGACACCAACTGCGATCCGGACGAGATCGACTACGTCATCCCCGGCAACGACGACGCCATCCGCGCCGTTAAGCTGATCGCCGGCAAGATGGCCGACGCCGTTCTGGAAGGCCGTCAGGGCGAGCAGACCGAGGCTCCCGCTGAGGACGCTGAGTAATTCAGATTTTCCAAGCAAGACGCTTTGAATTCATAAAATATTGGAGGATAAGAAAATGGCTTTTACCGCAGCTGATGTAAAGAACCTGCGCGAAATGACCGGCGTGGGCATGATGGATTGCAAGAAGGCTCTGACCGAGGCCGACGGCAACATCGATAAGGCAATTGAGTATCTGCGCGAGAAGGGTCTGGCTGCTTCTGCAAAGAAGGCCGGCCGTATCGCTGCTGAGGGTATGGCTTACGCCACCGTCATCGACGGCGTGGGCGTTGTGGTCGAGGTCAACGCCGAGACCGACTTCGTTGGCAAGAACGAGAAGTTCGTCGACTTCGTCAAGGGCGTTGCCGCTGTCGTCGCCAAGGAAGCTCCCGCTGATCTGGAAGCTCTGATGGCTTGCAAGTACAACGACACCCTGACTGTTGAGCAGCAGCAGCAGGAGATGGTCCTCGTCATCGGCGAAAACATCAAGGTTCGTCGTTTTGCCCGCTTCGCTGAGGGCACTTCCGTCGCTTACGTCCATGCCGGCGGTAAGATCGGTGTTCTGGTCAACCTGGATACCGACCTGACCTACGAGCAGGTGGAAGAGGCCGGCAAGGACGCCGCCATGCAGATCGCCGCTCTGAATCCCCGTTTCTGGGACAAGAGCCAGGTCACTGAGGACGTTCTGGAAGAAGAGAAGCGCATCATGATGGTCCAGATGGCCAACGACCCCAAGATGGCTAACAAGCCCGAGCAGGTCCGCGAGAAGATCGTCATGGGCAAGCTGAACAAGTTCTATTCCGAGAACTGCCTGCTGCAGCAGGAGTTCGTGAAGGACAACAACTTCACCGTTGAGAAGTATATTGCTTCCGTCGCCAAGAATCTGGGCGGCACCATCACCTTCAAGGACGCTGTCCGTTTCGAGAAGGGCGAGGGCATCGAGAAGAAGGAAGAGAACTTCGCTGACGAGATCGCCAAGATGGTGAAGGGCTAATTCCCTGATCTGCGCAATAACGAAATAGTAAAACGAGAGGGCATTCCCAAAGGAATGCCCTCTCGTTTGTTTTTTATTTTTAGAACAACTTCACTGTCAGAACATGTCCGGTTGCTGCTCCGGAAAATCTTCCGGGATCTTTTTCCTTACGCCTATTTTTCGATATTCTGAAGGCGCATATCCAGTATGCTTTTTAAAAATCTTGCTGAAATAGAATTGATCGCTGTAGCCAACCATTAAACTGACCGTCTTTGCTTCCATGTCGGGATTCTCCTCCAGTAATTTGCATGCATGGGAAATGCGAAGGTCGATCAGGTAATTACTTGGAGTGCAGTCGTACATGGTTTTGAACTGGCGGGACAAGTGAGAGGGAGAGATAAAGAATTTTTCCGCCAGATTACAGAGATTGATAGGTTCCCTGTAGTGTTCATCGATGTAAAGGCGAATCCCCTCCACCAAAGATTCCAAAGACCATGCGTTCTTTTCGATATGAAAAATATTTGCCAGGAGTGAAAATTCCTGTTTGCAAAAATCCTGAAAGGAAGGAGAGAAGAAAAAGTAAATGCTGGTGTCCATCAGCAGATGCTCCCATTCAGAAGCGTCAATATTCTGTGCGCTTCGACGCAGATTTTGCAAAAGAAACTGGACATTTTGATAATAGCGGACAACAGGAAGGTTCTCGTCACACCAACTTTTCAGTGTCGTGTAGAGGGCCTGCTGCGCTGTTTCGTAATGTCCGATCTGAAAGGCCTGAAGAATGGAGTCAAAATGCAGTGCAGAGTAGGAGCAATCAAATTTCTCGCTGGCGGAGTTTTCCAGCACTACGGATTTCCACGGGATAAAATGAGTGAGGTAGTATTGGCTCAGGTTCCGGCCGGCAGCATAAAGCTGTTGTGCAGATAATGCGCCTGTATGACAAGTGATAGAAATCGGAGGAAGTTGTGAATAGTCTTTGAGCAGTTCGTGGATCTCCGTACAGAAGGCGTAGAAAGCATGATCCGAAAGGTCTTGCGCTTCCACGATTAAGTAGCGGGCATTCAGGGTGGAATTGCTCATCAAATAGGGTGTGGCAGGCAGAGAAATACTGGATGCTTTAAAAATCTGGGCGAAATCAATAGAGTTGAAGAGGGATTCAAAGTTTTCACTGACTTCCTGAGAAAAGAGGGGAGAGGTGGTTACGCAGTTTCCCATGGTGAGCAGCGCGAGGTGATACATCGGCTCTTCTTTGAAGGGGAAGTTTTCTCTGGGCGGCTGCATCAGGTATGTATGGAGTTCCGCATAGCGGGCAGGCACATCTGTGATCTCGATTTCCTCAATAATCTTGGACAGGGCGCTATGGATATCCTCGTCCGAGATCGGTTTGAGCAAATAGTCCTTTACGCCATACTTGATTCCGGACTGTGCGTATTGAAAGTCGGAGAAACCGCTGAGGATCACATACTTGGTATTTGGATACTTCTGGGTAGCCTGAGCCAGAAAATCCAAGCCGCTTAAAATAGGCATCTGGATATCGGTAAAAACAATATCCGGTCGGTACCGTTCCAGAAGTTCGAGCCCCTCCACGCCGTTTTGCGCAATACCGACGAGAATGTAGCGGGAGGAACCGGCTGTGATCCGATGCGCCAGATGCTGTGCCAGGGGAAGTTCGTCTTCGACGATCAAGATACGAAATTGTCTTTCTTTATTCATACCGCATACCTTTTTTTGAACCCAACCGGATGAGGCTTCCGCCCTCCGGTAGATTTTCAATGTCAAAAATCAAGTCGTCACCGAAGAAAAATTTCATGCGAAGTCCGACATTGACCAGTCCGATGTGTTTGTCGCCCGCTTCATCCAGATAAGGAACCAGCTCCTTGCATTCCACGGCAAGGCGAATGTGGTTGATCACGTCCGGAGAAAAGCCTACGCCGTTGTCACGGATGCTAATATACCAGGACTCTTCATCCTGAACAGCCTGCACATCCAAAATCCACTGGTCACTATTTTTGAAGCCATGCTTAAAGCAGTTTTCCAGCAGCGGCTGCAGGATCATACGGGGAACCGGGCATTTCTCCAACTGCGGGTCCATGGAAATGGTGTAGGAAAGCTGCGTACAGTGCCGCTGATACATAATGCGCAGATAGAGGGAACATGCCTCCATTTCACTGCCAATCGTGACCGGGGTGTTGCTGGTAGCTATCGAATAACGCAGCAGGGTGGAAAGCGCGTTACTGATCATGCTGATATCGCTGTTTCCGTTGGTATCGGCCATGGTTTGAATCATGGCAAAGGTATTATACAAGAAATGGGGATTGATCTGGGATTCCAGCGCCATCATGCGGGATTCCAGTTCGCAGGTGCGGGCTGTGGCCGCCTCGTTGACTGCTTGATCCAATTGACTGCACAACTGATCAAAGGAATCCCTCAGCAGTTCCAGCTCGTTGCCGGTATTGGAAGCAGGGGGATGCAGGGAAACGGAATGCTTACTGATTTGCAAGTGATTGATGGATTGATAAATTTGCTGAATGGGTTTTGAGAGTTGACGGGAAAAATAATAGGACATCATCATGGCGCAGATCGCTGCAATGATGATGGTAAGAACGATGGTATAGATCACATTGGAGATTGGAGAATTGATCAGGGATTGGTCTGCCTGAATGACGATCTGCCAGTGGCTCAGATCGGATTGTGCATAGGCCATCAACTGGTGATGCTGCCGTTCATGGGCATTGGGATTGGAAAGGGTGGGCAGCATTTCCCGGTAAGCGGCTGCCTCAGATGCGTGAGATGCATAGATCACAGATCCGTCCGGTGCAAAACAGAAAATCTTTTCTACGAAGTTATTCTCCAGCAGGGCACTGCCGAACAGGTCCTTCAGCACCTGATCATCACACGGAACCTCCACGATCCCCACATAGTCATTATCGCTGGAATAGTTTTTAAAGGCCCGCGCAACGGAAAAAATCATGCGTCCTGAATTGCTTCCCCATTGCTCAACGTGGGGCGGAATAATACACATCTTACCATTGGCTGCAAGGGTTTCCTGTACCCATTCATACTCACTGATCTCGCGAATTGCACGAACTGTCTGGAAGGAAGATGTTCCTGCGCAGATGTAGTTTCCGCTTTTGGTATTCAGAATAGAAATCTGATTATAGCGGGAAATCGTGGGTGCCAGAATAGAATACAGGTCATTACTGATACTACGCCGCTGGTCCAACGGCATCAGCAGACCGCTATCTTCATCGTAAGGACGAAGAACGCTGTTGACAATCTCGTCTGAATAGATGACCTGCCGGGTCAACTGGTCCATGCCTCTCAAGTACTCATCCACTTGCGTGTTAATGGTAATGGCCAACTGCGACACCGTTTCCTGAGAGGATTCATTCAACAGGCGGGTCATCAGGGGAGTGATGATGACAAGTAGCAAAAATGCCAAAGCAATCAGCAGCAGGCCGTACAGTGTGGCCAGCTGCTGCTGAATACGGCTGTGGCTAAATTTGGATCGCAAAGGAGGACACCTTCTTCCGTAGATCTAAAAAAACATAAAAATCACACAATATAGGGGGGATAAGAATTGATTTCATATTGTATCAGCTGTCGTAAAAATTTGCAAGAGAAGAGTTTTACGCCAAAAAACAGCAATTTTGCCGTCTTTTGTGTACGTTCTGAAAGAAACAATTAAAAATAAGAATACATGGATTTCATTGTGGTGGGGCGAATAACCTCTCCGAAATCCACGAAATGTTTTCTGATATTTATGCAAAACAACCAGTAAAGCCAGCACGATTTTTATCTGCGGAAAAAAATTACAAATTATTTACGCGAATTCTCCATTCTATGACAATCATGGTTCTCGATATAATATGCAAAAAAGGAAGGTACGTGGAATATGATTTTTGTTCGGCGTATTTTTTCAGGAAGAGTTTGGCTATGTTTCCTTTCGGTGTGTCTGCTGTTTCTTGCGGCAGGATGCAGGGAGTTCCCTGATACACCGGATGTTACTCCCGACGAAATGGAATCGGACATGCCCTCAAAAGAGCAGCGGAGATTTGTTTATTTATGTGAAGACATGTCTCTGCTGAAATATCAGGATATTGCGGCAGGAATCCGCGAGCGGTGCGAGGAACTGTCCATCGCCTGCACGGTAGTGGACGCCCGGGGACGTATGCAAGTTGTGATGACCTACATCGACGAGATCAATGAGCGTTCAGCCGATGTGATGATGGTATCCTTGCTGACAGAGCCGGTAGGGCCGCTGATCCAGAACAAGTGTGACGCGGCAAACATCCCGATGTTTTCCGTCAGTTCCCGTTTGAGGGACGAAACCGGTCAGGAAAGCCCCGGCATTGAGATCTCGGCCTTTGAGAGTGGGGCGGCCATCGCGTCATGCATGGCGGACTCCATCCAAAAGGAAAAGGCGCTGGACATTAAAAAGCCCATTACTGTGGTTGTTTGCAACATGAGTAATATCACCTGTGCAACAGCCGTTAGGAATGGATTCTGTGAGACGTTTTTTGAATATTTTCCAGAACTGAGTTCTGACAGCTATGTGGAGCTGGAGGTGCTGAGTCCCGATGCGGAAGGCCAGTATTTTTCCCTGACTAACTATTTCGGAAAGCCAAGTCCCGATATGCAGTACGTTCTTGTGACCTTTAACGATGACGGTGTTGACGCGATCGTGCGGTATGTGCAGGAGGCGGAACTGCCTCCGGAAAATCTTCTGATTGGGTCCGTGGGGCTGCAGGCCAACGGAAAACGGATCTTTGAAGAGCTGCCGGAAATCGCGGCACGGCACTATGCAGTATCTGTTGATTATCATTCCATGGGCCGGCAGGCAGTGGATGAAGCCTGTGCGGCATTGGAATCGGGGAAAGACCTCCCGCTTGTATTCTTACCGCTGGGTGAGATCATCACGGCGGACAAGTATCAGCAGTTTACGGCTGAAGGAAAGGGATAATGTTTCGCGGTAAGCCGCGGTTCATTATAAATCAAATTGGAAAGAGGAGAAAAAGAATGAAAAAGTTTTTGGCACTGTTTCTGGCAATGATCATGGGTCTGTCCCTGGTCGCTTGCGGCGCTAAGGAAGAGCCCGCTCCCGAAAAGGAAGATGCCCCCCAGGCAGAACAGGAAGCAGAAGCAACCGGCGGCACCATTAAGGTTGGCGTGTTCCAGCCCCTGACCGGTAACTCCGCTTACATGGGCAGCGCAGGCAACAACGCTGTCAAGCTGGCTGCAAAGCAGATCAACGAGGCCGGCGGTATTCTGGGCAAGCAGATCGAAGTTGTCTCCTATGACGACAAGTCCTCCCCCGAGGAAGCTGTCAAGAGCGTGAACAAGATGCTGGAAGTCGACGAAGTCGATGTCATCGTGGGTTCTCTGCACTCCGGTAACATCCAGGCTTGCGGCGATATCGTCGAAGAGGCTCAGGTTCCCCTGCTGGGTACCGGTACCAGCCCCCAGTGGCTGGAGAAGGGCTGGACTTATCTGTTCCGTCCCACTCTGAACACCTATTACAGCTCTCTGGCAGCCGTTCAGGCTTGTGAGGCTCTGGGCTATAAGACCCTGGTCACCTTCTACAGCCAGGACGAGTATGGCAAGAACGGCAACGACAACATGGTCGCTATCTGCGAAGAGTACGGCATCGAGATCCTGGCTTCCGAGTCCATGAAGCCCGGTGACTCCGATATGACCGCACAGTGCGCCAACCTGGCAGCTGCCGGTGCTGACGCTATGTACATGATCGCTACCGCTGATAACCTGCCCGCAATGGTCAAGCAGGCTCGTGCCGGTGGTTTCGACAAGCACATCATTGGCGAGCAGTCCCTGGGCGCTCCCGAGGTCAAGGCAGTTGCCGGCGAAGCCGCTAACGGTCTGGTCTACGGCGCATGCTTCATCATGCCCAAGGAGAAGCCCGAAGAGGCCGGTATCCCCGAGATCGTTGACTTCTTCCAGGATTATCTGGATGAGTACGGCGAGATGTGCCCCTCTGAGGTCGCAGTCCGTTGCTACGACGCTATGTTCATTTACAAGGCAGCCGCCGAGAAGGGCGGCTCCATCGATGGCACCGCTGTCCGCGACGCTATGTATGAGACCGTCTACGAAGGCCTGCAGGGCACCTTCGACTTCTCCATCGGCGCTGGCGAAGGCCTGACCGCTTCTCGTCTGTACATCATCGATGAGATGCAGGACGTCCTGATGGACGACTGGATGGCTAAGCAGTAATTCAGCAACTCTTGACAATGAGCCGCCAGCTACGGCTGGCGGTTCATTGTCAAAACGGAAGGGAGAACCTTTATGTTTCTTAAACTATTGATCGGCGCATTAATGATCGGCAGCGTGTACGGTCTGATTGGTCTGGGTTACAGTACCATTTACCGCGCCTCCGGTCTGATGAACTTCTCGCAGGGCGATTTGTTCATGCTGGGTGCCTTTGTGGGCGTGACATTCTATCGCTACATGGGCCTGCCCTTTATTCTTTCGTTTATTCTGACCATCATCGTGATGTTCATTGTGGGTATTCTTTTGGAACGTTTGGTCATTCGTAACGTTCTCAAGAAGTCTACCGGCTATTTTATTGTTTTAGCAACCATTTCTCTGTCTATCTTCTTCAAGAATTTGGCAATGCTGATCTGGGGAAGTACCCGTATTGAGTTCCCCAGCATTTTCAATATCGGCAATGTTCGGGTTGGCGGAATTCAGGTGCAGCCTGAGCAGTTGATGGTGATCATCGTTGCCTGGATCTGCATGATCATCCTCCACTTCTTCATGAACAAGACGAAATTCGGTACGGCTATGCGCAGCGCCGCGCAGGATCCTCTGGCTGCAAAGGCTTGCGGCATCGACGTAACGTTGACCACAGGTGTTACCTGGGGCATCGCTGCTGCAGTTGCTTCTGTCGGTGGTATGCTCTACGGTCCTGTCTACGGCGTGTCCATTTCTATTGGTGCCACCATGGGCCAGCGCGCATTCTCCAGTGCTGTTGTCGGCGGTTACGGAAATATGTACGGCGCAATTACGGGTGGTTTGCTGATCGCCATTATCGAAACCTTCGTTGCAGGCTATATTTCTTCTGACTTGAAGGACTTTATCGCATTTGCTGTATTGATGCTGTTCCTGTTTGTCAAACCCACCGGCCTGTTCAACGAGCGCGCGCTGCAGGATTAAGAAAGAGGAGGACATAATGAAAAAGAAAATTAATAAGTCCACCGTTGCAACCTTAATTCTGTTGGTGGTTATTGCGATCTCTCCTGTGGTCGTACAGAGCAACTACATTTACTCTGTTATCAACTTCATGCTGCTGTATGTCATCGCGACTTCCGGTCTGGATCTTCTGTTTGGTTATTCCGGCCAGATTTCTCTGGGTCACGCCGGTTTCTATGCCATTGGCGCTTACGGCTCTGCTCTGATGAGTCTGCACTGGAACCTGCATCCCCTGATCACTATGCTCATCGCAGCAATCATCGCTACCATCGTGGGCGTGGTTCTGGCTTATCCCGCATCCAAGCTGAAGTATCACTTCCTGTCCCTGTGTACCATCGGCTTCGGTGAAATCATCTATCAGCTGATCGTCAACTCTCCCGGCGACATCACCAGCGGTTTCACCGGCCTGTACGGTATTCCGGCAGTGACTTTGTTCGGCTTCAAGCTGAGCAAGAATATCTCCATCTTCTATATGCTGCTGATTTTCGCCATCGTCTTCATGTTTGTGAAGCAGCGCATCGTCCATTCCAAGGTTGGCCGCGCTTTTATTGCTATCCGCGATAATACTGCCGCCGCAAACGGTATGGGCATCGATGTGACCCGCTATCGTGTTATGGCATTCGGTATCAGCGCATTTTATACCGCTTTCGCAGGTGCCCTGTATGCCCACTTCATCCGCTTTATCAGCCCTGAGACCTTCACGCAGGAAGCACTGTCCGTGCCTCTGCTGACCATGGTGCTGTTCGGCGGTCTGGGTTCTCTGTGGGGCCCCGTCATTGGCTCCGTAGTGGTTACCCTCATCAAAGAGCTGCTGCAGGCCACCGGTACTTATCAGATGATCATTTACAGCGGCTTCATCGTGATCGTTCTCTTGTTCATGCCCAGAGGCATCATGAGCTTCATCTCCGGCATCGCTGAAAAGGTAAAAATGAAAAAGGAGGCGAAGGCTGATGTTAAGAACTGAGAACGCCACCATCCGCTTTGGCGGTCTGGTTGCCGTCAACAGCGTGAATATGCACATCAAGGAGGGCCAGATCACGGCTCTGATCGGTCCCAACGGTGCTGGTAAAACCACCACCTTCAATATGATCAGCGGCGTCTACAGACCTACTGAAGGTAAGGTTTTCTTTAATGGACAGGAAGTCAACGGCATCCCGCCCTTTAAGATGAACCACATGGGTATGTCCCGTACATATCAGAATATCAATCTGTTCAAGTCCATGAGCGTTCAGGACAATGTTCTGGTTGGTATGCACCCCCGTATTTCTCACGGCCTGACCGACTGCATTCTGCGTACCAAGAAGAGCCGGGCAGAGGAGAAGGCCTGTCTGGAGAAGGCTGAAGAACTGATGGAGTTCGTTGGCCTGACCCATAAGCGCAACACCCCCGCAGGCAGCCTGCCTTACGGCGAACAGCGTCTGCTGGAGATCATCCGTGCCATGGCAAGTGATCCTAAGCTGCTGCTGTTGGACGAGCCTGCCGCAGGTATGAATACCACCGAAAAGGTGGAGCTGAGTGAAACCATTCTGCGCATTAAGGACAAAGGTTTCACCGTTCTGCTGGTCGAGCATGATATGAAGTTGGTCATGAATATTTCCGACTACATTTATGTTTTGAACTTCGGCACCAAGATCGCCGAGGGTCTGCCTGCAGAAATTCAAAGCAACCCCGACGTTATCGCCGCATATCTGGGAGGTGAATGATATGGCAGCCATTTTGGAAGTAAAAGATCTGCACTGCAGCTATGGCCCTATTCATGCACTGAAAGGTGTTTCTTTCCATGTTGATGAAGGCGAAGTCGTAACCCTGGTCGGTTCTAACGGAGCCGGTAAGACCACCACGCTGCGTTCTCTGTCCGGCCTGCTGGATAATGCCCATGTGACCGGCGAAGTGCTGTTCATGGGACAGCCTATCCAAAAGATGAAGGCAAACAAGATCGCGTCTTTAGGCCTGTGCCAGTGCCTAGAAGGCCGTCATATTTTCCCTCAGCTGAGCGTTGAGGAAAACCTGATGATTGGCGCATTCCAGCGTAACGATACCGCAGGTATTCAGGAAGATCTGCAGAAGATGTTCAAGCGTTTCCCCCGTCTGGAAGAGCGCAGAAAGCAGGCAGGTGGTACGTTGTCCGGTGGCGAACAGCAGATGCTGGCTATCGCCCGTGCGCTGATGAGTAAGCCGAAGATGCTGATGATGGACGAGCCCTCTCTGGGTCTGGCTCCCATCATTGTGGCTGAAATCTTCGAAATCGTGAAGGACATCAACCGTGACGGCATCCCCGTGCTGCTGGTTGAGCAGAACTGCAATATGGCACTGAAGGTTTCTCACCGCGGCTACGTTCTGGAGACCGGCGAAATCACGCTGGAAGGCACCAGTGACTTCCTGGCCAATAACGAAGAAGTTCGCAAGAGCTATCTGGGCGGCTGACAGATTTGCCGGGCAGCTTTCTTGAGGAGGTTGTTTCGTGTATCGAGAGTTGGATAAAAAAATTGCCATTGTGACCGGTGCCTCTCAGGGGATCGGCTCTGCCATAGCGGATGTGTTGGTGCGGGAAGGCGCCACTGTGATCGTGGTAGCCCGGAACGCCGAGGCGGCCCGTGCCAAGGCAGAGGCTTTAGGCGGAGATTGTACGTTCTTTGCTGCCGATATTGCAAAGACCGATCAGACCCGGGAACTTGTGGATTTTGTTCTGAACCGCTTTGGCCGTATTGATATTCTGGTAAACAACGCCGGAGTTTCCCGTCAGGTTGATTTTTTGGATATCACAGAAGAACAGTTTGATCAGGTGGTTGATATCAATCTGCGGGGCACCGTGTTTCTGGCGCAGAAGGTCATGGCCCATATGATTGAGCAAAATTATGGCCGCGTGGTTAACATCGCGTCTATGGCAGGTGAACGGGGCGGTCTATTCGCTGGCATCCACTATGCCACCTCTAAAGCAGGCGTCATCAATGCCACGAAGTGTATGGCATACCGCGGGGGAGCCCACAATGTGACCGTCAACGCAGTGGCGCCCGGGCTTATCCAGACAGCTATGGCGGAGGATCTGAAGTTCTCCACCGATGGTATCGCTATGGGCCGCCTCGGTACAGCCGAAGAGATTGGAGAAGTTGTGGCTTTCCTTGCCTCCGACCGGGCCCGCTACATTACAGGCAGCACTGTGGACGTAAACGGCGGACTTCTGATGCGCTGACCTTATTTAAAACTCTGCTTTGAGGGGCTTACAAGCCCCTCAAAGCAATGCCCCGAAGATAGGGGAATCCCCGCGGTTCATGTTATCTGCTTTACCGCCGCTAAGAAAGAATGTTAGAGACACAGGAGGAAAACATTATGCCTTTAGGACAGTCTAAAGAAGCACGCGCCTATTGCGGCCCTTCCCGATATGTGCAGGGTCCCGGCGAGTTCAATAACCTGCCCGTGTTTGCCGCCAATTACGGCAAGAGCGCATTGGCTATTGTAGACGCGTTCTTTTATGAAGAGTTCTCCGAAACCATCCCTAAGCTGTTTGCCGAGCACGGCATGACAGCCTATACCGTCGAATTTTCCGGCGGCTGCTCCGATGTGGTGCTGGAGAAGCTGCTGAAGTTCGTTGAGACCCTGCCCGAGATCCCCGATACCTTCATCGGCATCGGCGGCGGTCAGGCCTGCGACATCAATAAGGCTGTGGGCGGCCACTTCGGAAAGGCCTTCTTCAGCGTTCCTACTGCGCTGGCCACCGATGCGCCCACTTCTACCCATACCATTCTGCACAACGCCGATGGTCTGCCTCACCGTATCATCCATAAGAAGAACCCCGACTATGTGGTGGTGGATACCGATATTGCTGTGAAGGCCCCCGTTTCCATGCTGATTTCCGGCATCGGTGATGCGCTGGCTACCTACATCGAAGCACAGGCGTCCTATGCGGCCAACAATGTCTGCAACGCTGCGGGCGGAAAGTATAAGCCCACCATGCTGGGCATGGCCGTAGCCAAGCTGTCCTACGACGTGCTGCTGGAGAAGGGCCGCGCTGCTGTGATGGCTGCACGGGAGCATGTCCGCACTCCTGCCTTTGAGGATGTGGCCGAAGCTGCCGTTCTGCTGTCCGGTCTGGGTTTTGAGAATACCGGTATTTCCATTTCTCACGGTATGGAAGCCGCGTTTCATGTGCTGCCCGGCAAGCGGATGCTTCACGGCATGGGCGTAGGCTACGGCATTCTCATCCAGCTGATCATCGAAAATGATCTGGATCGTTTCGAGGAGATCTTCGCATTCTGCCGCGATGTGGGTCTGCCTGTGTGCAGCGCGGACGTGGGCATGACGCCGGAGAACCGTGACGAGTATATCGCCAAGGTGGTGGATGAAGCCTACGACAACCGTTGGAATGTCCGCAACATGCCCATCTACATCTCCAAGGATATGCTCCGCGGCGCCATGTATTATCTGGACGCTTACGCTGCCGAGCACCGCTGAACGTAAGGGAATGCGCTGAATTTACAGAGGAGCAAATATGGTAAACAAGAGATTTACGGAAATTTCTCAGGTGGGTATCGTTGCCCGTGATAAGGAAAAGGTTATCGCCAATATGCGGGAAGTGTTTGGCGCGGAACCGGATCAGTGCACGGTCTGCAAGGTTTCTCCCGCAGAAAACAATGGTAACTACTATGGCGAACCGGGTGATTTTGAAGCAGATTTGTTGTTCTATAACTTTGCCAATCTGCAGATCGAATATATGATCCCCCGGCACGGAAAAAACATCTGGTCTGACTGGATGGATGAACACGGCGAAGGCATCCATCACGTTCTGTTCAATGTGGATAGCTTTGACGGTGCCGTGGCCGATATGAAAGAGAAGGGGATCGACCTGATTCAGGATGGCCCCTCCACACTGAAAAAGGGCCTCCACTGGGGATACTTTGACGGCTACGACAAAGTCGGCTTCGTGTTTGAGGTCAAGAACACGAAAGAAAAGCTTGATTGAATGGTCGCCTAAGTCAGGACAATAAAACAATCCCGGACCCAACGGTCCGGGATTGTTTGTCTCTTTGGATGCTGTATAGGATTTACTGAATTCCCTGCTCTTTGGCAATGTTTACCAGCAGCTTGGAACCCAGACGTTCACAGCCCATCTCCACGAATACAGCGCCCTCGTCCAGCGTGACCATACCGGAAGAAGCCTTCATCTTCACGTTGGGGCCAATATGAGCCTTGAACAGGGCGATGTCTTCCACGGTGGCTTTGCCGCCGCCGAAGCCCGTGCAGGTCTTGATGAAGTCGGCGCCTGCGTCGGTAACGCACTTGCACAGGGCGATCTTCTCGTCATCGGTCAGCATAGCAGTCTCAATAATGACCTTCAGGATGTTGTCGCCGGCAGCCTCTTTCAGGGCCTTGATCTCTTCGGTAATGGCGTCGAACTTGCCGTCCTTGGCCCAGCCGATGTTGATGACCATATCGACTTCCTTGGCGCCGTTGGCGATGGCGTCCTTCACTTCGAAGACCTTGCAGGCGGTGGTGTTGTAGCCGTGGGGGAACCCGATAACGGTGCAGACGGGCAGCTTGCCGTCCAGATACGCAGCAGCCTGCTCCACATAGGAAGGGGGAATGCAGATGGATGCGGCATTGTAATAGACGGCGTCGTCGCATAGACGCTGGATGTCCTCCCACTTGGCATTCTGCATCAGTTCGGTGTGGTCAACATGCTTCAGAACTTCTCTGGCTTCCATAATGAAATCCTCCTAATATATAATATGTATATGGATTGGTTTGAAATTTGAAATTACAGGCACTCCTGAATGATCTGCTTCAGTTCATCCGGCGTGGGGACACGGAGATAGTTGCTCATGTCTCCCTGATAATTGTTGAAAATGAAGGTGGCAAACTCGTCAGCGCGGGTCTCGTCCATGCCATAGGTCTTCATCGTTACCCGCTGGTTGCCCATGATGCGGACAAACAGCGCGTCAACGATCTCCGGCAGGGCCTTGGCAGCCTCTTCGTCAGAGACGGCAGACAGCTTGGGATCCATCACACGGGCGATCTCTGCAAATTCTTTCTGACCGGCAGGAAGCGTCCAGCGGATGACCTGCGCCAGACACACGGCAAGACTGCCGCCATGAGGCGCGTCCACCCAGCCGCTGAGGCACTGGCCAATGATATGGGGAATGGTGGTGGGGGAATGGGCGATGCAGAGGCCGCCCAAAAAGCTGGAGAAGGCCATATTGGCGCGGGCTTCCAGATTCTTACCGTCCTCCACGCAGGGGATGATGTTCTCCGCGAACAGGCGCATGCTTTCCATCGCCACCATCTTGGAAAACAGCGTTGCGTTCTTGTTGGTATAGGACTCAAAGGCATGGGCAAAGGTGTCGATGCCGGTGAGAGCCGTCAGCAGGGGAGGGATGTCCAACATCAGCTCAGGATCGATGATGGCCAGCTTCGGATACAGCTCAAAACTGCGGATGGTGCACTTTCGTTGGATATCAGGGTTGTTGACCACAGAATAAATGGTGGCCTCAGAACCGGTACCCGCAGTGGTGGGAATGGCCACGAAGGGCAGGGGTTTCTCCTCAATGGAGTAGTAGAACTGGTTTTCCTTGGTGGTGTAGTCCCATGCGCCGCGGCCGTTGGTCACCAGAAAAGCAACGGCTTTGCCGATATCCACGGTGCCGCCGCCACCCATGGAAACCACGAAGTCACAGTTTTGCTCCTTGCACTCGGCAGTGACATCGTCAATGTCACCGGCGCGGGGATTTGGATGGACGTTATAGCACTCGTAGGTCTCGATACCCACGGCGTGTAGTGCATCCATGGCAGTCTGAGCCGCTTCAGAGCCCTTGAAGAAAGGGTCGAACAGGCAGAATGCCTTCTTGCCGTAATCAGCGGTGAATTCACCCAAACGCTTCAGCGTTCCGGCACCGAATTCCACCTGCGTCGGGAAGCGGATGAAACTGCGGCGTAAGGGTTTGACTTGCGGTACAGTACCCATGATATATCCCTCCGTTATCTTATGGATGATAACCATATGATAGCAAGTCTCTTGCCAAAAGAATGTAGTCTGGATTACAATATAGAAAAAGTGTGGGAGGAATTTGTATGCGCCCCAATGTGTCACAGTTATCGCTGGCTTTTGAGGAATACGGAAAGGTGCTGTTTTACAAAAAAGGGCAGAGCGTCTACTTTCAGGAGGACGATGCCCATGCTTTTTACATGGTAAAATCCGGTACACTCCGCTCTTTTGTTACAGCTTCGGACGGACGGGAGATCACGCTGGAACTGCTGCGCCCCGGCAAGGTATTCGGCTCTGTGTCCTTCTTCATGGATATCCGCCGCATCGCCAGTGTGGTAGCCCTTTCCAATGCAGAAGTGGTGGTGCTGAACCGTGAGTCTATCCAGCATTGCTTTGGAGAGCACTATGATCTGGCCGTGGAGATCATTCAAGCACTGGGCATGACCACCCGTTTTCTGGTCTCTCAGGTAGAAAGCCTTACCATCATCTCAGCCAAACAGCGCATTGCGCACACCCTTCTCCAGCTGGCTACGGAGTTCAAAGTCCACCCCACGGATATCTCTTACCTGATTCCTTACACTCACCAGCAGATCGCGGAACTGGCGGGAATGAACCGGGTCACTACCACAAAGGAACTGAACCGGTTTGCAGAGAGCGGTTGGATCCACCTTGCCTACCGAAGGATCATCGTGGAGGACGAAGACGCATTACGCAGGTGTATCAGCCGCGGATAGCGAAGAAATCGGTGGGATATGTTCCCATGTTATAACAAAACGCGGGCAGGATTTCCTGCCCGCGTTCGTTGATCTATCGGTCAAAACAGCTTCTTCAGCATGCCCAGCGCATCCTTGGCGCCGTCCACGGCGATCTGTGCCTTCACGCCGTCCACAATTTTTTCTACCAGTTCGTCCGGCAGATCCACACCCAGCACCTTCTCCACGGCCTTGATAGGGTCTTTCTTGAAGAGTTCCATCAGCGCCTTGTCAGAAAGGACTTTTTTCGCCATCTGTTCGATTTTTTCTTTGATTTCCATAGTTGTCTCCTTGCTATTAATAAAATGTATTCCACTGGTATGATTTTACGCGAAGCAGGAAGAGATTGCAAGAGGGAAGAGCAGTATTATACAAGCATCGAAGAATGAGAAATGCCAGTTGACCCACCCGGCATTTTGCCGTAAAATAGACTGCGTGAAACCATACAGGAGAGTACTTATGACTGCTTTCAATGAACGATATATCGCCGCCCGCCGCGCGGTCATCGCGCAGGACCTGCGGCGGCTGAATCCCATGCAGCGCAAGGCTGCCATGACCACCGAGGGTCCGCTGCTGCTGTTGGCCGGTGCAGGCAGCGGCAAGACCACCGTGCTGATCCAGCGGGTGTATAATCTCTTGACCTACGGCCGCGGCAGCGACAGCGACTTCGTGCCGGACTGGGCAGGGGAGGACGATCTGGCCTTTCTGGAACATTTCCCTGCGCGGCCCACAGATGCCGAGTCTGACCGCGCCCGTCGGCTCTGCGCCGTGGATGTGCCCCGTCCGTGGGAGATCATCGCCATCACCTTTACCAATAAGGCCGCAGGGGAGCTGAAGGACCGTCTGGCTGCCCGCCTCGGCCCTATGGCCAATGATATCTGGGCGTCCACCTTCCATTCCGCCTGTGTCCGCATCCTGCGGCGGGATATCGACCGCATCGGCTTTGACAAGAACTTTACCATCTACGATACGGACGACTCCAAGCGGGTCATCAAGGATATCCTCAAGGAATTGAATCTGGACGAAAAGACCTTCCAGCCGAAGAGCGTGCTGGGTATCATCAGCACGGCCAAGGACCTGTACGAGGACCCAGCCGCCTTCGCCAAGAAGCATTCCAACGAGAACGACTGGAAGATGATGCGCATTGCAAAGGTGTACGATGCCTACGCGAAGAAGCTGCGCAGTGCCAATGCGCTGGACTTTGACGATATCATCTACCACACCGTGACGCTGCTGCAGCAGGAACCGGAGGTGCTGGCCTATTACCAGAACAAGTTCCGCTATGTGCTGGTGGACGAGTATCAGGACACCAACCATCTGCAGTACCTGCTGACAAGCCTGTTAGCCGGTGGCCGGAAGAACCTCTGCGTGGTGGGCGATGACGACCAGTCCATCTACCGGTTCCGCGGCGCCAACATTGAAAATATCCTGAACTTTGAGCAGCAGTATAAAAACGCCCGTACCATCCGTCTGGAGCAGAATTACCGCTCCACCCAGCACATTCTGGACGCCGCCAACGCCGTCATCCGCAACAATGTGGGCCGCAAGGGCAAAAATTTGTGGACGGAAAACGGCAGCGGGGAAGTGGTGACGGTCAAAACCACCTTCAACGAGAGCGATGAAGCCAACTATGTAGTGGGCGATATCGTCATGGGTGTGAACCGCGGCCGGAATTTCCGGGACGCCGCCGTGCTCTACCGCATGAACGCCCAGTCCAACGCCCTCGAATATGCCCTCAAGCGCAACGGCATTCCGTATAAGGTCGTTGGCGGTACCAAGTTCTTCGACCGTATGGAAGTCAAGGATATGTTGGCCTACCTGTGCGTGCTGAATAATCCCATGGACGATCTGCGCCTGCGCCGCATCATTAACAGCCCTGCCCGCGGTATCGGCGCCACCACGCTGGATAAGGTGGCTGCCATCGCAGAGGCGCAGGGCGCGTCCTTGTACGAGATCATCCGCAACGCCGACCTCTTCCCGGAACTGAAAAGCGCCTGCGCCAAGCTTTTGAAGTTTGCCGACCTGATCGACGGCCTGCGCCGTGCCGGCGGTACACTGGCACTGCCGGAGTTCTATGACGCGGTGTGCGAGCAGAGCGGCTACATCCGTGCTTTGGAAGAGAAGAACGACATGGAAAGCCGCGGTCGCATCGAAAACGTACAGGAATTGAAGTCCAATATTCTTGGATTCCTCGAGCAGGACCCGGAGGACGCTACGCTGGCGGGCTTCCTCAATGAGATTGCCCTCTACACCGATCTCGACAGCGTGGAGGCGGATGACAACTGCGTCACCATGATGACCATCCACTCCGCCAAGGGTCTGGAATTCCCTGTGGTGTATGTGGTGGGCATGGAGGAGGGGATCTTCCCCGGCGCCTCCGCCCAGTACAATGAGGAGGAGATCGAGGAAGAACGGCGTCTGTGCTATGTAGCCATGACCCGCGCCAAGGAAAAGCTGACTATGACCAACTGCCGTCAGCGTATGCTGTACGGCCGTACCAGCGCCAACCGGGCCTCTCGTTTCCTCGAGGAGATCCCGGAGGACAATATGCGCTGGGAGAGCAAGCCTCAGCCCCGCTTCGGCGGCATGGAGGACGACGATGTGTTCGGCGGCGACCGTTTCGAGAGCCGCTTCGGCGGCACGCCTGCCCGTTCCTCCGGCAGCAGTTGGAGCAGCGGCGGCGTTCACAGCTACCGCGATACCACATCTGCTGCACCGAAGCAGCGCCCGCTGGCATCCGCCCGCACGGCCGCAGCATCGGCACCGGCCTCCTCCGCGCCGATGCTGCAGCTGCAGCAGGGCGAAATGGTGGATCACACCGCCTTTGGCCGCGGCATGGTACTGTCTGTCCGTCCCATGGGCGGCGACGCACTGGTAGAAGTGGCCTTCGACAAGGTGGGCACCAAGAAATTGATGCTGAAATCCGCCGGAAAACATATGAAAAAAGTCTAATGATAAAGAGACGGTTTTCGGATCATTTCCAGAAAACCGTCTCTTTTTATGTACTTTCCGTATACAATTCGCCCTCGTTGGCAATTTCCTCCACCGCTTCCGTGTTGGGAAATTCCGTGGGGAAGCGAACGCACAGAACTGCCTGCGGGAAATTATAGGAAACGGCGGCGTGGCGGCCTTTCTGTTTGGCGGCGGCTTCCAGTGCTTCCACCAGCTCCAGCAGCACCTGACGGGTCAGATAGCCGCCCCGCCAGTGAAACACAAAGGGAAGGCCCTTGCGAATCGGCATCTGGGCCCGCTTGCAAACATCTTCGATTTTGGTAAAGGAAAGTTTATTCTCCTTATAGTAGAAGCGGTCGCTGCATGTACAGGCAGGTACAGGATAGATCACCGGCTGATGATCACGGAACAGGCGGGCGTCATCGAGATTGAAATAGTCATATCGCAACAGGCCATCCTGTCCCAGCGAGTTGTCAAAGGTTGCGTCCAGATGAAAGAATTGTCCGTCCAGCTTGACGATATTCCATGCGTGGCGGTACTTGATGCCTTGTTCCGGTGCGGCCTCTGAAATGGCAATGATGCACCAGATTCCCAGCGCATCGCAGAGGATCTTGACGCTCTTGGCAATTCCTTCACAAACGCCAACCCCCTGTCCCAACGGGCCGATAATCTCGTGGGAATAGGGCTTTTTCAGCTTGTCGTAGCGTACATTTTGACAGATAAAATCGTGGATGTATCGCTCTTTTTCGATTGGAGAGAGATTCTGTGCCGGACGCACCAGTTTGGCAACCCGTGCGGAAAGGGCTTTCTGGTGATCCTTGATCTTGCTCTTTTCAAACAGGTATTCCGGCACCAACTCCACATGATCCGCGCCGGGATAAAAGCGGTAGGTGAAACCAGTGACGTAGAAGATGTCCGGACAGTCCAGCCGCAGTTTAAAAAAGATCTCCGAAAGCTCCCGATTCTCCAGCTTCGGCACCGCAAAGGAAGGGGAGAGGGCGGTGAAGCCGGTTTTCATGGTGTGATATGCCGCCTGATGCGCTTTGTTCATGCGCTGATAGTAGTAAGCTTCCATCATCAGCGCCGCCGTGCCTTCTGTTCGGGAGTGTAGAGCAGTTCCTCAAAGCTCTCGATGAATACATCACAGAAAGAGCGCATTTCTTTGGCGTTGGCATTAAAGAATTTATCGTAAATGCCCACCACACGCATTCTGGCAAGCCTCGCACCTTTACATGCCGCAAGGCTGTCATCGAACACGGTGCAGTCCTCAGGACGCACGCCGTTCTTCTCTGCGGCGGCCAGCCACACGTCCGGATCCTTTTTGTGCATGCCCGCCTGCTGGGCGAAGGTCACATTTTCAAAATATTTCTCCAGATCCAGCTTTTTCAGCGCCGTGTAGCAGTGCTCTGGTACGCTGGAAGTGACCACCGCCATGCGGCGGCTCTCGGCCTTGCACTGCTTCAGGTAGGCGCGAACGCCCGGTTTGATGGGGACGTGGGAGTACATGTCGCGGGACATTTCCATCCACTCGGCAATGATCTCCTCGCAGGATTCCTTCAGACCGCAGAACTCCTTGGTAAATTCCGCCGCCATGGGCAGGGCCGTGTGAGCCACGCCCTCGTAATAGGCACGGGTATAGGGGATACCCCGCTTTGCCAGAAAATCAATGTCCACCTGCTTCCAAACACCGTTGGAATCGATCAGGGTACCGTCCAGATCAAAAAAATACATGGTCAATCCTCCGTTTCCAACCAGAATCGCCAGGGAAAATCTTTCGCCTCCTCGGCGTAGTCCACGCCGATGCGCGGGCCTGCGCACAGCCGCTCACGGGGCAGGGCAGGGGGAGAGGGCAGCCCTGCATCCTCCGGCGTATCACAAAGAAACAGCGTATCGCCGGTGAGGTCCAGCCCGTTTTCCCTTCGGGTGAGTGCAAGGCCCTGACAGACCTTACCGGGACCGTCCAGAAAATGCTTCTTCCGGTAGGCTGTCATAGGCGCGTCACCAAAGCGCAGGCGGCGGATGGTGTCGATGCCCGCCACCGGCTCGATCCCGCGCAGCAGCACAGCGGCGGGCTCGCCCTCCGGCTCCGTGACGAAATTCAGGCAGTGGTACATGCCGTAGATGAGATAAATATAGGCATGGCCCGGCGGGCCGAACAGGATGCTTGTCCGCTCTGTGCGGCGGTAGTTGTAAGCGTGACATGCCTTGTCGCACCGGCCCACATAGGCTTCCGTCTCTGTGATGCGGCCTGCCAGCAGTTCTCCGCTTGGCAGGCGGTGCACAATATATTTGCCCAGCAGCTTTTGGGCGGTTTCCACCGTGTCTCCGTTGTAAAATGAGCGGGAAAGTCTTGCCATTTTGTCACCCCGGTGATAAAATTCACGATTGTGAGTTTTTATTTCAGTATATCATGGAAGCAAATCAGGAGCAAGTAGTATGAAAACCAACCGCATTCGTCAAAATGTATTTCCCGTACTGGCGGCTCTGATCTGGGGTACTGCCTTTGTGGCCCAGAGCGTCAGCACGGAGTTTGTCGGCCCCTTTACCTTTAATACCGCCCGCAGCGTGGTGGCCTTTCTGTTTCTGATGGTGCTGTGTCTGCTGCTGCGGTCCAAGCGGCAGCGGAGCGGCAACGCGGAAACTGATCCTGCCGCAGGAAAGAAACTGATCGTGGCAGGCATCTGCTGCGGTACGGCACTGACGGTGGCAGCCTTTTTGCAGCAGAAGGGTCTGGAGACAACCACCTCCGGCAAGGCAGGCTTCATCACCGCGCTGTATATCGTCATCGTACCCATCATGGGTATTTTCCTCAAGAAGAAGGCGCCGAAGATCATCTGGGTCAGCGTAGTGCTGGCTGTGATCGGTCTTTATTTCCTCTGCATTACAGAAGGCTTTAGCGTCACCATCGGCGATTTCTACACGCTGCTGTGCGCGTTCTGCTTTGCGGTGCATATTCTGGTCATCGACTATTTCGGGCAGTTTGTGGACGGTGTGGAGCTCTCCTGCGCCCAGTTCGGCGTAGCAGGCATGCTCTCCGGCATCGGTATGCTGCTGACGGAAACGCCCTCCGTGGAGGCCATTCTGGCCTGTCTCGGCCCCATTTTGTATGTGGGCATCCTGTCCAGCGGCGTGGCCTATACGCTGCAAATCCTGGCACAGAAGGATTCCAACCCCACGGTGGTGTCTCTGCTGCTGAGTCTGGAATCCGTGTTTGCCACGCTGGCAGGCGCCGTCATCCTCCACGACCGCATGAGCGGGAGGGAGTACTTCGGCTGTCTGATGATGCTGGCAGCGGTGGTGCTGGCCCAGCTGCCGGAAAAGAAAAAGCAACTCCATTGACTGAAGCGGGACGCTCTTTCAAGCGTCCTGTTTCTTTTTGGGAATGAAGAATCTCCCTTCGCCACATGGACGGAGGGAGATGCAGTTCGTATGGAAACCGATGAAATCATGGTTTATGTGCTGTGCCTCGATATTCAAACAATCTGTAAAGCTTTCCGGATTGCTTTCCTGCATACAGATGCTTGAAAATGAACTTTTCAAGCCCACCTAACTGATTGATCAAATGCTGCGGTGTCATGCTGTGTTCTTTTTTAAATTTAAAATCAGCATGTTCCAAAAGCATAGGATCATCCAAGCCATACACTTCAGCCACACCAACCGCATGGATTGGGTTCTTATACTTTGACATTTTGGCTGCAAACACGGTGTAGCAGTCCATTAGAAGTGCAATCCGTTCAAAACGGGCGTTCAGCGTGGTGATCAAGGATGCTAATTCCGCGGTAGTCATATACATGCTCACGCCTTCCATCACAACAATGGCACGCGTTGTTTCGGGAATGTGTTTCAGGCAGATGCAGTCTCTCACATCGCCCTCGATCATCCGATAGTTGGCTGATTCCTGATAGTAGAGTTTTCTCTCCCGGATGACATCAGGAAAATCCACATCGTACCACTTGTGATCAGAGGAGCCCACCCGCAGCACTCTGCTGTCCATGCCGCATCCAATATGTATCACGACGGCATCTTCCGTATCGGCCATCTGCTGTCGCAGCCAGTCATCAAAAACAGCCGCCCGCATCCCCATGTAATAGGCAAGCCATTTGGATTTCGCGGTTCCTTTTAATGGAAATCCCGTTTTCTTCCAGATTTCCTCGGCTTTTTCATCCGCAAGAAGGATGCCTTTTCTGCTCACATATGCTTTGCCGTATAAAGGAATATATAGTGTTTGATTCACATGGTTCATAGACGCACCTGCAAAAGTGATAGTTCCTTTACTTTACCATACATGGCACCGTCTTTCAATGATTCATTAAATGGAAAGGGAGGCCTTTGATTTTGGATTGGACAATGGTATGCCATTATGATATACTGTATGCTGTATGAGTATGTAGCGAGGTGAAACCATGCGGATCAATGTACTTGGCGTTGGATTTGACAATGTGACCATGGCGGAGGCTGTGGAGCGCGGAATGGAGCTGCTCCGCGGCGAGGGCTGCCACTATGTGGTCACCCCCAATCCGGAGATCGTGGAAATCTGCCGCGAGGACGCGGAGGCAAATGCCGCCGTCAACGGCGCGGCTCTGGTGCTGCCGGACGGCATCGGCGTCATCAAGGGCGCAGCTATGCTGGGAACGCCGCTGAAGGAAAGAACGCCGGGCGTTGAATTTGCGGCCCATCTTGTGGAAAGAATGGCAGAGGAGGGCAAGCGCCTGTATCTGCTGGGCGGAAAGCCGGGTGTTGCTGAACTGGCAGCAAAGAATCTGACCGCGAAGCACCCCGCACTGCAGATCGCCGGCACACAGGACGGCTATTTTAAGGACGACGCTCCCGTGATCGAGGCCGTGCGCGCCAGCGGCGCGGACTGCGTGTTTGTCTGTCTCGGTGCGCCGAAGCAGGAAAAATGGATGAGAAAGAACGGCGAGGCCACTGGCGCAAAGCTGCTGTGCGGTCTCGGCGGTAGTATGGACGTGTTTGCAGGCACAGTGGAACGGGCACCGAAGTTCTGGTGCGACCACGGTTTGGAGTGGTTCTACCGTCTGTGCAAGGAGCCCAGACGCATTGGCCGCATGATGAAGCTGCCGCTGTTTTTGGTGCATGTGAAACAGGAGAAACGAAAGAAATGAGCGGAAAACTGATCGTATTTGAAGGCACGGACGGCTCTGGCAAGGCTACCCAGACCCGTCTGCTGTGTCAGGCGCTGACGGAGGCAGGCATCTCCTATCAGGAGATCGACTTTCCCCGCTACGGAAAGCCATCTGCTGCCATGGTGCAGGAATATCTGGACGGAAATCTGGGCAAAAAACCAGGGGACGTCAATGCCTACGCGGCTTCCATGTTCTATGCCATGGACCGCTACGCATCCTACAAGCAGGACTGGGGCGCTTTTTATGAGCAGGGCGGATTGATCGTAGCCGACCGCTATACCACATCCAATGCCGTACATCAGGCATCCAAGCTGCCGGACGGCGAGCGGGATGTGTATCTGGAGTGGCTCTTTGACACGGAGTACCGTCTGCTGGGCCTGCCCAAGCCGGATCTGGTGATCTACCTTGATATGCCCACGGAGATCACGGAGAAGATGATGCGCCGGCGGGAAGCTGCCACCGGCACCCACGCCGATATCCACGAACAGGACGAAGCCTATCTCAAGCGCTGCCGCGAGGGCGCGCGGGAAGTGGTGAAGACCTGTGGCTGGACCGTGATCCACTGCGCGGCAGGGGATGAGCCCCGCACGCCGGAGGACATCCACGCACAGGTGATGGAGATCGTAAGACCTCTTCTGTGAGGCCTGTCCCGCGCAGCATGTGCGCAAAGGACGCCGGAGCGTCCTTCACACACGGTATGAACTTAGCAGCAGCTGCATTCATCGCCGCAGCCACAGTGATGATGGTCGTGGTGGCAGCAGCACTGATTGCTGTTTCCGCTGCCGCCGCAGCAGCAACAGAGCAGAATGATGATGAGAATGATCCACAAACAGGAGCAATCATTGTTTCCGGTGTTGAAGCACATAGGATTTCACCTCACTTTTCGATTCTGACTCATTCTATGCGTCTGGTTCCACGGCGGAGCCTGACCATCCAAATTTTCCCGCAGAGGAACGCAAAAACAATTGATTCCCACCGTTTCAGCAAACGGTGACAACGGAGGTTTCCATGGCAGAATATAAGAAAGGCGATACCGCCAGTTGGGATACCGAACAGGTACGCAGAAAAGAGATTGAGGAGACGGAGAAGCGCCTGCGGCAGGTCCGCCGGAAGAAACAGCGCCGCCGCACAACCCGTATTCTCTTTATCGTACTCTACATTCCCATGATCCTGATCATTTCCGCGCTGCTGGCCAGCTTCGGCTGGAAGCTGATGAGCGACCTGTGCGCGTTCAACAAGCCCCTCATCACCACCACGGTGGAGATCATCAAGGAAGATAACATCGACTCGGTGGCCGACAAGCTGGAGCAGGCAGGGCTCATTGAGTATCCGTGGTTCTTCAAGCTCTTCGGCAAGTTTGCCAACGCGGAGGAAAATATCGGCATCGGTACCTACGAGTTGAACACCGACATGGACTACCGCGCCCTGATCGTGGGCATGCGCAGTGCCTCCGGCGGCAACATGAACGCCGAAACGGTGGACGTGACCATCCCCGAGGGCTACACCGTGATGCAGACCATCCAGCTGCTGGCGAAAAACGGCGTCAATACGGAGGAAGCCCTGCTGAAGGCCGCCCAGACCGCCAACTTCGACTATGATTTCATCGATAACGATTCTGAGGACATCACCCGACTGGAGGGCTATCTGTTCCCGGACACCTACCAGTTCTATGTGGGTCACAACGCCAAGGATGCGCTGGGCAAGCTGCTCTCCAACTTCAACAACAAACTGAACGCGCTGGAGGACGATCTGGCTGCTGCCAAGACCCGCGGCTATGATCTGGAGGATATCGTCATCATCGCCTCTCTGATCGAGAAGGAAACGGACGGTACCGACCACTCCAACATCGCTTCCGTCATCTATAACCGACTGGAAAACGTAGGCGAGACAGCCCATCTGCTGCAGATCGACGCAGCGCTGCTGTACGGCTTGCCTGATCATGAAGGTGCACTGACCAACGATGACAAGGCCGTTGACACGCCTTACAACCTCTATATGCACCAGTATCTGCCGCCTACGGCTATTGCCAACCCCGGTCTGGATTCCCTGAAGGCCGCGGTAAATCCGGCGGAAACCAACTACTATTTCTATGCCCTCGGCAAGAACGGTGTCCACAAGTTCTCTGAGACGCTGGCAGAGCATAACAACTTCCTGAACAGCGGTAACTATGGAGGGTAAGCGGATGAAACCTGAACTGCTTGCTCCTGCGGGAGACATGGAACGGCTGAAAATGGCCGTCCTCTACGGCGCAGACGCCGTATATCTGGCAGGCACGGACTTCGGTATGCGTGCCTTTGCCGGAAACTTTACCCCCGATGAACTGCGTCAGGCCGTGGAGTATGCCCACGGCCACGGCGTGCGGGTCCACTGCACCATCAACACCATGCCCCGCAACGACGAGATTGTCCGCCTGCCGGAGCATCTGGAGCGGCTGAACGACGCCGGTGTGGACGCCGTGATCGTGGCGGACATGGGTGCGTTCAACATGGCAGGGAAGTACGCTCCCAACTGCCAGCGCCATATTTCCACGCAGGCCAGCATCTGCAACTATGAGACTGCCCGCGCATGGTATGATCTGGGCGCCCAGCGGGTGATCCTGGCCCGGGAACTGAGTCTGGAGGAGATCCGCACCATCCGTCAGAAAACCCCTGCCGAACTGGAGATCGAGGCCTTTGTCCACGGCGCCATGTGCGTCAGCTATTCAGGCCGCTGCCTGCTCTCCAACTATATGACCGGCCGCGATTCCAGCCGCGGCGCCTGTGCCCAACCCTGCCGCTACCAGTACGCCCTCATGGAGGAAAAGCGCCCCGGCGAGTATTTTCCTGTGGACGAAGACGAGCAGGGTACATATATCATGAACTCCCGTGATATGTGTATGATCGACCATCTGGACGACCTGATCGATGTGGGCCTCAGCAGCCTCAAGATCGAAGGCCGCGCCAAATCCGCCTATTATGCCGCCATTGTCACCGGTGCCTACCGGCACTGTCTGGATGCCGCGGCGGAAGGGAAGCCCATCGATCCTGTATGGCGGGATGAAGTGGACCATGTCAGCCACCGTCCCTATGCCACCGGCTTCTATTACGGCGAACCGGGTCAGTATTACGCAAACTCCCGTTATGTCAGAGAGTGGCAAGTAGTTGCGCTTGTCACAGATTGTGATGCAGACGGCAATGCAACGCTGTCCCTGCGCAATAAATTCCGCACCGGCGACACCGTGGAACTGGTGGGACCGGACCTCCGCCCCTTCACCCTGACGGTGCCGGAGATGGCGGATGCAGAGGGAAATCCTCTGGAAGAACCAAAGACCCCGCAAATGACCTTCCACATGAAGCTCCCCAAGGCAGTCCCTCCCATGACACTGGTACGCCACGCGGTGGAGCTATCGGCCAAATAAGGAGAATCAATGATGAATACGGATGTAGTGATCGTAGGCGCAGGCCCTGCCGGCATTTTTACCGCACTGGAAATGCTGAAAAAGGGAAGCCGCCAGAAGATCATCATGGTAGAGAAGGGCAGTGCCATTGAAAACCGCCGCTGCCCCAAGAATCAGACCCACAAGTGTGTGGGCTGCAAGCCTTGCCACATCACCACAGGTTTTTCCGGTGCCGGTGCGTTTTCCGATGGTAAACTGTCTCTCAGCTATGAGGTAGGCGGCGATCTACCCACGCTGATCGGCGCCGATCTGGCACAGGAAACCATCAACTATGCCGACCAGATCTATCTGGAGTTCGGCGCAGATACCCATATCGAGGGTCTGGAGTACGAGGAAGAGCGCAAAGAGATCCGCAAGCGCGCCATTCACGCCGGACTGAAGTTGGTGGATTGCCCCATCCGCCACATGGGCACGGAAAAGGCACAGGACATTTACTACGCCATCGAGCGCTATCTGCAGGAAAACGGCGTGGAGATCTATTTCGGCTACGAGTGCAGCAATCTGATTCTCGAAAACGAGACTTGTAAGGGCGTTTCCATCTCCAACGGCAGAAACGATTTGGATATCTATGCCAAGCACACCGTGGTAGCCACTGGCCGCCGCGGCGCGGACTGGCTGGAAAAGCTGTGCGCGGAGCATAACATCGCCCACGCTCCCGGCACCGTGGATATCGGTGTCCGCGTGGAGGTGCGCAACGAGGTCATGGAAACAGTCAACCGCGTGCTGTATGAATCCAAGCTGGTAGGTTATCCCCGTCCTTTCAAGAATAAGGTCCGTACCTTCTGCCAGAATCCCGGCGGCTTTGTCAGTCAGGAGAACTACGACAACAATCTGGCAGTGGTCAACGGCCACTCCTATAAGGATCTGAAGAGCGATAACACCAACCTCTCCATTCTTTGCTCCCACAACTTCTCCGTGCCCTTCAACCAGCCCATCGCCTACGCTCAGAAGGTGGGCGAGCTGACCAATATGCTGGCTAACGGCCAGATTCTGGTACAGCGCTTTGGCGATATTCTGGACGGCAAGCGCACCTGGCAGAAGGAGCTGGCCCAGTCCAACATCCGTCCCACGCTACCTGACGTGGTGGCCGGCGACATCACTGCCGCCATGCCCTACCGTGCCATGACCAACATCATCGGCTTCATTCAGGCCATGGATTACGTGGTGCCCGGCTTTGCCGCCTACGAAACGCTGCTGTATTCCCCCGAGCTGAAGTTCTACTCCAACCGTGTGAAGATGGACATGGACTTCAACACCAGCCTGCAGGGCCTGCACTGCCTCGGTGACAGCTCCGGCTGGACCCGCGGACTAATGATGGCCTCCGTCATGGGCGTCCTCATGGGCCGAAAAATCGCCGAAGAAGGCTGATTTTCAAAGAAAAACCGCCGCTGAATCCAGCGGCGGTTTTCAATATTTTGTCAGTTTACACATCATGCCCGTCTCCCAAAGCACCCTCCAGAACCAGCAGGCGGTGTTTGACCTCCATGCCTCCGGCATAGCCGGTCAGGCTGCCGTCCGCACCTAACACGCGGTGGCAGGGAATGAGAAAGAGAATGGGATTGTGGCCTACAGCACCGCCCACCGCCTGTGCGGCGGCGGAAATCCCCTCAGCGCGAAGCGAAGCGGACAACGCGCCGTAGGTTGTGGTCTCACCATAGGGGATCTGCATTAGGCGCTTCCAGACAGCCTGCCGGAACGGGGAACCCTTGGGGGCCAGCGGCGGCAGGGTAGGGAGGGGCCGTTTTTCAAAATAGGTGTCCAACCACTGCGCCGTCTGCAAAAAGACCGGCAGGGCAGGGGCGTCGATAGCATCCGCGTCCAGCGTAGATGCAAAATATTTCTGACCCTCTATCCAGAGGCCTGTCAGCGCCGTGCCGTCGGAGGCCAGCGTGAGGCGCCCAACCGGGGAGGGGAGTGTAGTCTGATACACAGCGGCCACCACCTTTCTTTTTCAGTATAACGGCTTCAGGCAACGCTTGCAAGGGGAGGGAAGTCATGTTACCATAGAGAAAATGAAAAAGAAACGGGAGGAGTCTTTGCGATGCTGCTTGCGATCGATGTGGGCAATTCCACCACTTCGGTGGGCCTGTTTGACAAGGAAAAAAATCTGCGGTTTCTGGCTTCGCTGGATACGGACAGCCGGAGAACGGCCGACCAGATCAGCGTGGATCTGATGAACCTGTTCACCCTGTACCGCTACAATTACACAGATGTCACCGGCGCGATTTTATGCAGCGTGGTGCCGCCGCTGAATTTTATGATGGAAAAGGCGCTGACCCGACTGCTGGGCAGACCTCCCATGGTCGTCGGCCCCGGCGTCAAGACCGGACTGAATATCCGTCTGACCAACCAGACGCAGGTGGGCGCCGACATCGTGGCGGACGCCGTAGCCGCGCTGGAGAAGTTTGAACCACCTATCATCACCATTGATATGGGCACCGCCACCACCGTCGGCCTCATCACCGAGGGTCGCAACTACGAGGGCGGTATGCTGCTGCCGGGCGTCAATGTGTCTCTGGAGGCCCTGAGCCGCCGTGCGGCCCAGCTGCCGGACATCTCCTTGCAGCACCCCAAGGCCTTGATCGGCAAAAATACGGAGGATTGCATGCGATCCGGCATCGTCTACGGCACAGCTGGTATGTTGGATGGCATCATCGATCGTATTCGTGACATGTTCCCCGGCAAATTTGTCACCGTAGTGGCCACTGGCGGGAATGCGCCGGTCATCGTGAAATACGCACGAAACAAGATCGTCTATGACAAATACCTGCTGATGGACGGCCTGTGGACCATTTATCAGAAGAACAAATAAGGAAGGAGTCGCCTGTGAGAAAAGGTACGCGCATATTTTGGGGTTTGCTTGCCGTGCTGCTGGTGGCTGCCTGCGGCAGCCTGTGGCAGCGGTATGCTTACCAGCGCGGCTATCAGGCGGCGCTGAAGAACAGCAACTTCCTGCAATGGAGTAAGACGGTCTCGGCAGAAGACCTTGAAATTGCCACCATCTCCTGTGGCTACGGAGCCGGCACAACGAAATATTTCCTCTCGCCGGAGGAGATCGAAGAGGCCTGCGAGATCCTCCATAGCTTTTCTACGGAGGAGATTTCCCTCACCAACGACCACAAAGGCTATGCTGTTGTAGGGGATGAATTTGAGGATATCAACTTCTCTCTGCGTGATCAGCGTGGCGAATTTGAGTTCCGGTACCGTCACTCCAATTCCGGTGAACTGTATATCCGGATGAACAGCGAAATGGCTGATTCCTACAAAGACCTGAACAGCCTGTGGACGAACAAGGAAAGCATGATCGATTTCATGCTGACCCACGCACCGGCAAAATAACCATCACGAAACGGAGAACAAATTCCCATGACCGAAGTTTACGGAACCTTCGGCCCTGCCTGCAAGGCGCAGGAGGTCCTGAAGGATATGTTTCACGCCGGTATGACCGGCATGCGCCTGAACCTGTCCCACGTTGACCTCTCCGACAGCGCGGAACAAATCAAGGCGTTTCACGCCGCGGCAGACGGAATCTGCAAGCCCCAGCTGGTAATCGATACGCAAGGACCGGAACTGCGCATCGGGGATTTAACAACTCCGATGGTACTGAAAAATGGGGCCGCCGTCACCTTGGGAGAAACGGGCATTCCCGTTCCGGCGGTGGTACTGGATGCGCTGGAGGATGCCTGCGAAGTGCTGCTGGACGACGGCAAGATCGCCCTCCGCGTCACGGATGCAAGGCAGGGCAGAGCAGAGGTAGTGCGGGGCGGCACCCTCAGCGGCCGCAAGAGCGTGAAGCTGCCCGGCAAGACCATCCGCCTTCCGGTTCTGACGGAGCGTGATCTCCGCAATGTCCGGCAGGCGGCGGAATACGGTGTGACCGGCTTGCTGCAGCCCTTTGTCCGCAGCGGGGAAGACCTGAAGGAACTGCGGCAGTTGCTAACGGAAAACGGTGCAGAACACCTGCAGATTTTTGCCAAGATCGAGTCCATGGAGGGCGTGGCAAACCTGCAGGACATTCTGCCTTACGCAGATGTGATTGTGATCGCCCGCGGTGACCTCGGCAACGATATGCCTTTGTGGCAGCTTCCGGCAGTGCAAAAAGATATTTCCGCAACCTGTCGTGCGGCGGGAAAGCCCTTTATCGTGGTGACCCAGATGCTGGCCTCTATGGAACACGCCGCCGTGCCCACCCGCGCGGAGGTCAGCGATATCTTCAATGCCGTGGCGGATGGCGCATGGGGCGTCATGGTGACCGGAGAGACCGCCGTAGGCGAATACCCGGTGGAGACCATCCGCTATCTCACCAACACTGCAAAAGAGGCAGAAAACTGGATGAAATAAGAAAATCCCCGACTTTCGTCGGGGATTTTTGTTATCCTTTCCAGCCAAACTGCCGTAAAACAGACAACACACTGCCATTTCGGAAATCCATACCGATGCGATCCATCAGGTAAAGGGATTTCGGGTCACCTTGTGTGACTTCCGCCACACCGTCCCGTGTAGTCAGGGATGCCTTGTAACCAAACTGCCTGATAATTGCCTCCGTCATCGGGTTATGCTTGCCCAGAGGATAGGTAAAGACCTGGGGCTGATTTCCGGTTTCCTGCATCAGAAGTTCCTGAATCCTTGCAGCATCGTCTGCAAAGACCTGTACATATTCCGCCCAGGTTTCATCTGTCTTTTTCAGCACACCAGTCCGCCCGACAGCATCGTGCAAAGCCTTGGTGTGAGCCTGAAAGCAGACAAGACCGCTCTCCTGCATGTCCCGCACCTGTTCCCAGTCCATACCCCACTCGGCATATATCATGGCGTTGCCGATCACGGAGATTTCCGCTTTCATGCCAAGTTCTTTCAGGATCGGCAGGACATAGGTGTAGTTAGTCATATATCCATCGTCCAGCGTGACAATGACCGGTTTTTCCGGCAGCGCCGTGCCGTACTCCACATAGTCAATGAGCTGGGAGAAGAAGATCGTGTTGAATCCCGCCTTCTTCAGTTCCTCCATCTGCGTCCGGAAGATTTCCGGCGTTTTGGAGTAGCCGTACCCCAGATAGGACACATCGTGGTACATCAGGATCGGAATCTGAACCGTCTCCCCCGCGACGACAGGGATGCTTTGTTCCTTCGCAGTCAGGGCCCGGCTAATAATGGCAGCCGCTGCGGCGCGAGTAAGCGTCCCCTGTGGACGAAAGCTTCCGTCAGCGTATCCGTTGATCAATCCCAATTCCGAAGCCGCCCTTACATGAGGTAAGCATGCGGAACTCACAGCAGACCGGTCTGTGAATGCTGCCGTGCTGTTATCGGTACTTTCCTCTGAAAACAGCACGTTTATCAGTAGCTTTGCAGCAAGTTGGCGCGTGATGGGTTGGGTGCGGTTACTTTCGTTGATTTCTTCCGGGCTGCACCATTCAAAATAATGGGCATAGGCAAGAAGCGGCTGCCACCAGTTTCCGTTCGCCTCCAGTGTCCGCTCATCCAGCCCGGAGGCGCGGCAGGCCATGGCAAGGAAAGCCTGACGGCTGACCTCGCTGGCAGGATCAAATGTTCCGCCGTTGCCTTGAATCACACCCCTGTCTGACATACGAGTAATTTCCTGATAGGCCCAGTGTTCCGTTGGCACATCCGAAAATTGTAAAGCGGAAGCAGTGGTGGAACCAACGCAAAGCAGCAAAAGAACCAGAACGGGCACCAGAGAAAAGATGCGTCGATTCATACATGGCATTCCTTTCTTAAAAAAAGGAGCGGCAATCATGCCGCTCCTTTTTGATACGGGATTCTTACTTTGCCAGAACCTTCTTCAGCTTGGCAAAGCGGGGCAGACCGTTCTCCTTGGGGAGGTTGGGCTCACCCTGGATCAGAGGCAGAGCATAGTCGATAAATGCCTGCTCCACACCGTTGCCCTCGGCATTGATCCATTCCAGAGGAACCTTGTTCTCGGTGTTGGCAACGTCGGTCAGGTTGAACAGCTTGGTCTTGCAGACGTACTTGCCGTCCTCATAGGTGCGCTCGAAACCAACCATCTTGTCGGTCAGACCGGCAACAGCGTTCTCCACGGCAGCCTTACCGGACATGTAGGATTCCTCAATGTCGGTCAGGGAAGCCAGATGTGCGCCGCAGCGCTGCAGCAGGCTCAGCTCGATACCGCGGACCTTGACACCCAGACGTGCCTTCACCACGTCAGCCAGCATAGCGGCCAGGCCGCCCAGCTGAGCGTGGCCGAAACCGTCGGTAGCAGAGGTCTTGGCCTCGGAAACGAAGGTGCCGTCAGCATAGTGGATGCCCTCGGAAACGGCCACCATACAGTTGCCCTTTTCCTTGTAGATGCGCTCCACGTCAGCCAGGAACTTATCCATGTCGAAGTCCACCTCAGGCAGGTACACCAGATCGGGACCTGCACCCTGATAGGTAGCCAGAGCGGCAGCACCTGCCAGCCAACCGGCGTGACGGCCCATGATCTCGATGATGCAAACCATGCCCTTGTCATAAACGCGGGCATCCTGATAGACTTCCATGCAGGAAGTGGCAATGTACTTGGCAGCAGAAGCAAAGCCGGGGCAGTGGTCGGTGCCGAACAGGTCGTTATC
>JAFYQM010000062.1 GCA_017547085.1 Oscillibacter sp. | reverse complement strand
TTTTCATCACCCTATTCCATTTTACTCCATAAATACGAAAAAGTCTGCATTTAGCAGACTTTTTCGACAGGCTGAACGCACCCCTTTCGGGGTGCGTTTCAGCGTGTCAAAAAAGTCTTTTCTCCCCGCTGTTCAAGTTTTTAGAACTTCAATCCGTTCTAAAAACTTATGATTTTAATAGCGCAGGACACCCCTCCTGGGTTTCCCGCGCACACCCTTCCTTCCCGTAGAAGAAAGCTGCAGGGTTCACCGGCAGAATCAACGCACCCCTTTCGGGGTGCGTTTTCTTATTCTGTCATTTTATTTGCCGTCTTTCCATTTGCGGTCCGGAATTTTCTTCTCCTTCAGCCGCCGCAGCACGAAGCCGCGGAACAGGGCGTACAGTACGGAACACAAGGGGATGAAGATCAGCATACCCAGAACGCCCATCAAACTGCCGCCCAGCGTTACTGCCGCCAGCACCCAGATGGAAGGCAGGCCCACGGAGGAGCCTACCACATGGGGATAGATCAAATTGCCTTCGATCTGCTGCAGCACGAGGAACATCACGACGAACAGCAGCGCCTGCATGGGATTGGTCACCGCGATCAGCAGCGCGCCGATGATGCAGCCAATAAACGCGCCCACAATAGGAATCAGCGCCGTAATGGCAATCAGCACGCCCACCAGAAGGGCATAGGGCATTCGGAAAATAGTCATAGCCGCCACAAACAGCGTACCGAGGATCACCGCCTCGAGACATTGGCCGGACAAAAAGCCGGAGAAGGTCCGGTTGGCCAGCCACAGCACTTCCAGCACGCGCTCTGCCCACCGGTCATTCAGCAGGGCATAGCACACCTGACGGCCCTGCCGCGCCAGACGCTCCTTCTGCAGCAGGATGTAGAAGGAGAAGATCAGGCCGATCACAAAGGTGGCCACACCGCTGACCACGCCGCCAACGATCCCGCCGCCGGACACCAGCAGTCTGCCTCCCCAGTTCTTCACTACTTCCAGCGCTTTCTGAGAGAGGTTAGCCCAGTCCAGGTTGCTCGCATTCAAAAAGGCCTCCGCCTGCGGCAGATAGGGCTCCAGCCTCAAAAGCTGAGCCTCCAACCGCAGCAGAGCATCGGGCACCTGCGCAGCCACAGATTCCGCCGCCTCCCTCACACCGGGCAGGATCACCAACACGGCCAGCGTTATCACACCAATCACAGCCAGCAGCGTCAAAATCAAGGCCAGCGGGCGGCGCAGACGGCCACCCTTTTTGCTATGCGGATACAGGTTCCGCTCGATGGCCCGCATGGGGACATTCAGCACAAAGGCGATGGCACCGCCCAGCAGCAACGGAGACAGAATGCTGATCACCCGGCGTATCGCCAGCGCCAGCACGCCGAGATGCTGCAACGCCGCATAAAAGGCCACGCCTCCACAGACGACCAGCAAAAGACTCTTTACCGTCTGCTTATTCCACTCCATAGATGTTCCTTTCGCGTTTGTCTCAGCCCTTCCGGTACAGTTCAGCCAGATGCAGATAGCCCTTTGCAGATTCGCGGTTGCCCTCGATCTCCGCCTCCGTCAGGGGACGCACCACCTTGGCGGGGCTGCCGAGGATCATGGAGCCGTCGGGCGCGTCCATCTTGCCGGTCACCAGCGCACCGGCGCCCACAATGCAGTCATTGCCGATCTTTGCGCCGTTGAGTACCGTGGCGCCCATACCGATCAGCACATTGTCACCCACGGTGCAGCCGTGGACGATGGCATTGTGGCCGATGGTGCAGCCTGCACCCACCTTCGTCTCCTCGTGGAGGATGGCGCCGTCCTGAATGTTGGTGTTCTCACCCACGGTAATGCCGCCCTCATCGCCGCGCAGCACGGCGTTGTACCACACGCTGACGCCATTTGCCAGCGTCACATCGCCCACAACGCAAGCGCCTTCGCAAATTACAATATTGTCATCGGAAGCTTTCAGTTTGTATGCCATAATTAAATTCCTCTCTATCTGTTAATTTGTTGATTTTAAATTGCAAAATTACCATTTACAAATACGGGGATCTCTTTCCCGTCATGAGTCACGCCGGTAATGGACAGGTCGGCGGTGCCGATCATAAAGTCCACATGGGTGATAGAGTCATTGAGGCCCCGCTGCTTCAGTTCGTCCTTGCTCATGCTCTGGCCGCCCTGCAGGCAGGGATACGCCTCACCAAAGGCGATGTGGCAGGCAGCGTTCTCGTCAAACAGGGTGTTGTAGAACAAAATCTTCTGGTTGGAAATGGGGCTGTCATAAGGAACCAGTGCCACCTCACCGAAGAAGCTGGCGCCTTCGTCCACACTGATCGCTCCCTGCAGAACTTCCTCGCCCTTTTCCGCATGGGCCTCCACGATCTTGCCGTCCTTCACCACGAAGTGGAAGCCGTCAATGATGCTGCCGTCATGCACCAGCGGCATGGAGGCGTACACCACGCCGTTGACGCCGGTCTTCAGCGGAGCCGTGAACAGCTCCTCCGTGGGGATGTTAGCGATAAACTCCTGACCGGACAGGGTCACATCGTTACCGGCCTCCCAGATATGGCCTTCCGGCAGTTCCACCGTCAGGTCGGTGCCGAGGCTGTTGGTGTAGTGCAGAGACTTGAAGTTCAGGGCATTCAGCTTTTCCATCCGCTGGTGGAGCGTTGCCAGATGCTTCTCCCACTTCTCCACGGCGGTGCCGTCGCCGCTGATGCGGACAGCCTTGAAGATGGCATCCCACAGGCGGGACATGGCTTCGTCCCCACTCACATCGGGGAACACCGTCTTTGCCCAGCTGGGAATGGGAATAGAGGCAATGCACCAGGGGAAGCCGCCGCACATCTGCAGTCGGTCAAAATCCTTCAGTGCCTTGCCGCTGGCCTGCTGGGCACGGATCAACCGTTTGGTGTCCACACCCTTGAGATTTTCGGGGTCGGAGGCGGAAATGGCCAGATAGGCCGTGCCCTCCAGCGCGTGGTCGTTGAAGAAATGGCGGCGCCACAGGGGAACGGTGTCAAACACCTCGTCATCGGCGTGGAGATATTTCATGCGTGCCAGCGCGTCGTCATGCCAGTTCATCACCACCTCTTTGCAGCCGATGGCATAGGCCTCCGACCCGCACATGCGGGCAAAATAGGCGCACTCCACCGGAGAGGAGATGACCAGACGCTGGCCCTTCTGCACATTCAGGCCCACCCGCACCAGCAAACGGGCGTATTCCTGCAGTTTCTGTTCCATGAACGTATTTCGTCCTTTCCTTGGTTTTCTATAATATATGTATTTTAGGACATTTTACTGTCAAAGTAAAGAAAAGCCTGACAGGATTCAAAAAACGTTTACGATTTCCGTGCAATGACGATGGGCTGATAGAAGCCCGTTTCTTCCGGAAATTTCCACACCACACTGCTGCATCCGTGGGCGCGCAGCAGGTTTGTCAGCTCCTCCCTGCGGGTCGCCCTGTATTCACAGGCAAACTTGCTGATCTGCAGCGTTTCCTCATCGTCAATGATATATTGGATCAGTTTATAGTGGTCGCCCTCCCAGTTCCATGTCTGGAAAGAAACTCTTTGCCCCTCAGCGGTCTGATGGATATAGGGCGGAGAATACGGGGGCTGATCCATCAGCAGCGCATCATAGTCCCGGATGCTGGCAACAAACAGGCCGCCCGTCACCATTTGGTTTGTGATGCTCCGAACGGCGGCTTCCAGCGCATCCGCGGAAAGCATGTGCGGCAGCGCGTTATCCATGGCCATTATAATCTCAAACGGTTCCGAAAAGGTTTCCGATAGTGCGCAGAAGTCAGCATGTTCAAAACGGATCTTTACATGATTCTTTTCAGCCCGCTTGTTTGCCTCTGCAAGCTCTCCGTCACTGATGTCTGAAGCCGTGACCTGATAGCCCAGCGCAGCAAGGCCGATGGCCTGTGTCCCGATCCCGCAGGCACAATCAAGGATATGGGCGGTATCATCAAATCCGTTCTCCCGAAAGATCCTGTCCAGAATCAGAGCCTGTTCCTGTGTTGTCGCCTGCCAATCCTGAAAAAGCTTGTCATACTGAGAGGCCAGATGATCGTAAAACGTCTGTGTAATATTCATGCAAATCTCTCCCCCTGAATCCAAGATGTGTCTATCTTTTTCAAATTATATCCTGCCCGGTCCCATGATGCAAGAACAGGCGCAGCAGATCAAACTGCTGCGCCTGTCACAGCGTGTCGAAAAAGTCTTTTCTCCCCGCTGAGCAAGTTTTCGAAACTTCTGAAAAGTTTTGAAAACTTATGATTTCAATCGCGCAGGACACCCTTCCTGGGTTTCCCGCGCACACCCTTCCTTCCCGTCGAGGAAGTTTTAGCGTTTTATCGACAGTCTCAAACAGGCGCAGCAGATCAAACCGCTGCGCCTGTCAGTCGACTTGGTTTTTACAAAGGGTCAGATGCCCAGCTTCTCCTTCAGCGCCGCGATCATCTCCTGATACTCGGCGTCGGTCAGATGGACGGGATTGGGGTTGGTAATGAGGAAGTTGCCGCCAAACTCAAAACCACCTTCGTACTTGGGCACGATATGGAAATGCAGATGGGGATTAGAGTCACCGAAGGAAGCCAGATTCAGCTTCGTGCAGCCCCACAGCTCCTTCACCGCACCGGATGCGCGGGCCAGATCCTCGCTGTAATCCGCCAGTTCCTGCGGCGTGCACTCGCACAGTTCCTTCTTGTGCTCCTTCAGCGCCAACACGCAGCGGCCCTTGTGGGCCTGATCTTTGAACAGATACAGGGTGGATGCCTTCATCTCACCCACTTCGAACATAATGGCATTGCGGCCCTCATGGTTTGCATCACAGTAAAAACAACTCATTGTTATACCTCCTGTTTTGAAATTTTCTGCCTTTACTCTACATCGGTTGCGGTTCGCCGTCAAGTCACGGCAGCAAAAAAGCCGCTGTGCCCGTTTGGCACAGCGGCTTTGCAGATTCATTCTTCAAGGGGACAGTCATCCTCATCCTCCGGCATCTGGGGATAGACGCTCTGGTGTTCCAGATTGTGGCTGCCCTCGGGTGCCTCAATGTGGTGATCCTTGCGGTGATTTTGCCACGCGGAAACGTCGATGGGCGTATCCTCTTCAAACAGGTCGTAGTAATCCTCGTCACGCAGGTGGGGTCTGCGGTGGCGGGCAATCGCCGTGATGGTGGGGTAGAGCACGATGGCGATCAAACCGCCGGAAAAGCCGTTGTTATAGAGGTTCAATCCCGCCACGGGGCCGCCGGTCTGCAGCACCAGCGCCGAGTGGATAAAACCGGCCAGAATACCGTAACCCCAGCCGAAGTGTCCGGCAATAGGAGCAAGGGTCGTACCGAACAGGCCCGCCAACTGCAGGGCGGGATAATCCGGCGTATAGTGCATACCATAGGCGCCCAGTGCCACGCCGATCATAATGGGGACGATGTTGAAAATGTGCTTGCCAAAGGCAGAAAAGCCAATGATGGTGAAAATGCCGCCCAGCGTAGGGCCGTTCAGTTCGCCTCCCACGACAAAGATATACAGCATGCCCACGATGCCATTCACACCCATGTTGATCAGAACCGGCCCCATGCCGAACATACGGAGATAGTCACTGGGAGCACGGCCGGTGGTGCGCAGAAGTCTGCGGTATCCTGCCCATGCCGCCCACGCAGGCCGTTTCGCGCCAAACAGGCCGGTAAGGATCAGCGCCGCGCACAAAACCAGCAGCACAATGGCAAAGACGGTGTTGTAACCCTCGGCCCAATACAGCACGGCATCCGGCTTGTCTCCAAAGGCCGTCAGCACCGGCACCACCATCATGGCGAACAGGCCGCAGGCAAAGCCCATGTTATACAGGTTGAAGCCATTCTGGATCTTGTATGTATAGGCCGACAGGCTGGGCAGCACAAATCCCACGATCACACCCGTAAGCAGACCCAGAGGCAGGCTGGCATGAACGCTGCCCAGAGCCATGTAACTCACCAACGGGGCCAGCGAGGTTGCCAGCAGCGCCACGGAGGCGTACTTGGCAAAGGGTTCTTTCTGGTACTTGGCGTACAGCCATGTGCCGAGAATAATGGGCCAGATGTTGACAATATTCTTTCCGAACAGGGCAAAGCCCGCCATCAGGCCCATCTCCACAATGGTAAAGCCGTTCATGGGGTCCCCCGACAACTTGATCAGCAGGATGGAAACCACCATCACCAGCGCGGCATTCACCAGCGTAGCGCCCACACCGGCGATGTAGACATAGTCGGTGATCAGCAGATCCTGCATGGTAATGATCTTCCACATCCCCGGCAGAATGTTGCGGGGATCGTCCAGAGAGATCGCCAGCACGACCATCAGCGCGGCAATGGCAAGGGTGCCGTAGAGAATCGACTTATATCGTTTGTGATTGTGGGGATTGTTTTGCAAACCAAAACCTCCTCGCAGTGATATGTCTACATTATATGTAAAAAGGCTCCACAGGGCAAGAACTTGTTGGTTTTTCCGCACGAAACCAGTTTTTCTGCACGTTTCCGACGTCTTCCGGTGCGTTTCGCGTCAGCCGTTTCCGTGCTTTCCCGCCGCCATAAGCAGTCCGCCCGCAAAGATGGCAAAGTCGGCCAGATTGAACACATACCGTTTCAGCTTGCCCGGTGCCTTGGGAAACTGCACATAGTCATAGACCTTCCCGTGACGCATCCGCTCCGTCAGATTGGCGGCGCCGCCGCCCAGTGCCAGACCCGCACCGAGGGGACTTCTGCCGCGCAGCAGCCAGACGGCGCTCAGCACCGCGCCGCTCAGCATCAGCAGGCCTTCCCGCCGGATGGGCAGGCCAAAGGCCGCCCCTTTGTTCCACAGCGCCGTCAGGCGAATGTGTCCGCCCGCAGCCTCTGTGGTTTTCCGGCTGCCGCGGTCCAGATACCACCGGGCTGCGTGGCAGGCTCCAAAGGTGGCAAGTCCTGTCAGAACTGTTTTCATGCGTTCTCTCCTCCTGACTGCAACGCCTTTTCCATGGCGGAACGCACATTGCCTGTTTTCACCATCTGATTGTTTTTGGACAGGACCCCTGCAATCTGGCCCTGTACCTGCTCCATCTCCTCCTTAAAATTGGAAGCAGACAGACGCAGCGCACCGTGACCGAGGATAATTAACTGCTCGGGTCCATCAGAAGTCGCCACCTTGACCCTGTGCTTCCGCCCCAGTTCATAGGTCGCGCGCTCGATATAGGCATCGGCGGTTTCGGCCTCTTTCGTGTAGACCACATGGATGTTGTTGTACTTCTCCACGCTGCCGAGGCCGCCTTTGACCTTGTATGCATCGAACACCGCGATGACGCGGTTCTTTTTATAGCCCTGATAGTTGCACAGCAGATCGCACAGGGCAATGCGGGCAGCATCTAAATTCTCACGGGCGATGGACTTCAGTTCCTCCCACGCGAAGATGATGTTGTAGCCGTCCACCAGCAGGTATTCGTCTCCTTGAAACTGCTCCTTGATACGGCGTTTTTCCGCCTCGTTGTCTGTCTGCGCACGGCGTGGTTCCTTGGGCGGGATGAAAGTCTGGCGCTTCACGGGGCCGTAAGTGCGCTCAAAAATCGCCTGCAATTCCTTGTCCTGCTCCACCGTGCCCGCATAGGCGCTGACGGCGCGGGCACGAGGTTGTCCCTCTGCTGCCGCGGCAGTCTGCCGTCCAAGCCGGAGGCCGCTGTCCACATGGGCCATGGCGGGCACTTCGTCCCACTTGACGTTATAGCCCGCACCGTGGTCGCAAAACACGGAGTCCGGCGTGTTTTCCACATCCCGCTCCGGCTCGTAGCCAATGGCTTCGATGACCTTCTCCGCCTCCGCACAGGGCCGGTAGCCGCCGTTCTGGCAGATAAGCCGTCCCTGTCCACGGGTGTAGGCAATCACCTCACGGGCATAATTCCGCAGGGCCGCCACGCTGGCCGCACCGGTCAGAACCGTCTCCTCGCCAAAGGTCTCCGGCGGCTCCACCTCGCCGTTCATCCGCTGCAGATCGCTCATGGCGCGGCCCACCTGATCGGCGGGAACCTCCAGCCGGAACTCATACCACGGCTCCAGCAGAACACTTTCCGCCATCATCAGTCCCTGCCGCACGGCGCGGTAGGTGGCCTGACGGAAATCGCCGCCCTCAGTGTGCTTGTCGTGGGCGCGGCCCGCCACCAGTGTGATTCTCATATCCGTAATAGGCGAACCGGTCAACACGCCAAGATGCTGCTTTTCCTCCAGGTGGGTGAGGATCAAACGCTGCCAGTTCAAATCCAGATGATCGGTGGAACAGGCGGAAGTAAACACCAGCCCGCTGCCGCGAGGCAGGGGCTCCAGCAGCAGATGGGCCTCCGCATAGTGCCGCAGCGGCTCAAAATGACCGATGCCCTCCACCGTGTTTGCGATGGTCTCCTTGTAGCAAATGGCTCCGCTGCCAAACTCCACAGCCATGCCGAACCGCTCACCGATGCGCCGCTGCAGAATCTCCAGCTGCACTTCGCCCATGAGCTGCACATGAATCTCCCGCGCAGCCTCGTTCCAGACCACATGAAGCTGGGGGTCTTCCTCCTCCAGCTGCCGCAGATACTTCAATGCAGTATGGGGATCGGTTCCGTCGGTCAGAATCACCTGATAATTCAAAACCGGCTCTAAAACCGGGCCTGTCCAGTCCGCTTCATATCCCAAACCGCTGCCCGCCTCCGTGCGGGTCAGGCCGGTGACGGCCACCACGCTGCCTGCCTCCGCCTCGTCCACAGGGCGGAATTTGGCGCCGGAATAGATGCGCATCTGGTCGACTTTTTCCTCCCAAGTCTTGCTTGCATCCAGTTCCGGACGGCGGTTGCCCACCATGGATTTCACCCGCAGCGTACCGCCGGTGACTTTCAAATAGGTCAGGCGGGCCCCCTGATGGTCCCGTGCGATTTTAAATACCCGCGCGCCGAAGGTCTCCGGATACACCGGCACGGGCGCGTAACGGGAAAAGCCTTCCGCAAATTCCGCCACGCCCTCCAGCTTCAGCGCAGCACCAAAGAAGCAGGGGAACAGCTTTCTCTCACCGATCATGCGGGAAATGTCCGCATCCAACACGGTTCCGGTTTCAAAGTAGGATTCCAGAACCGCCTCGTCACAGACCGCCGTTTCCTCTGCAAAAACTTCCGCCTCCGCGCCGAAGTCCACGCAGCCGCTGTGCAGCTGCCGCTTCAGATTTGCCATCAGGGCATCCCTGTCCGCGCCCGCCAGATCCATTTTATTGATAAACAGGAAGGTGGGCACGCCGTAGCGCTCCAGCAGCTTCCAGAGGGTACGGGTATGGCCCTGCACGCCGTCCGTGCCGCTGATGACTAAAATGGCGCAGTCCAGCACCCGCAGCACCCGTTCTGCTTCGGCGGAAAAATCCACATGCCCCGGGGTATCCAGCAGCGTCACTTCCGTGTCGCCCAAAGTCAGCTGGGCCTGTTTGGAAAAGATGGTAATGCCCCGCTCCCGCTCCATGGAGTCGGTATCTAAAAAAGCATCCTTATGGTCTACGCGCCCCAGCTTGCGCACCGCGCCGCTTTCATATAACAATGCCTCGGACAACGTTGTTTTGCCCGCGTCCACATGGGCCAGAATGCCCACGACCAGTTTTTTCATGCTGTTACTCCAATTTGTAAATTACAGAATGCCCGCCATGTGCAGCGCCGCCAGTATGCCGTAGATCACCGGCTGGTGGGCCAGATACACCACAAGAGAATGCCGTCCCATGCCTGTCACCACGGGCAGCTGCCAGTGAAACGGCTCCCGCCGCCGCAGATCGTAGAGAAAATAGCCTGTCAGGAACAGGAACAGCCACGGCAGCAGCGGAAAATAATCGGATGACACAAACCCCGGATAGGGAAAGCCCAGACAGGCTGTCAGCAGGTTTCGATACCACGATTGCGGCAGCGCCGCCACCAGCACGCCCTCAAATCCAAGATATCCGCTGTTCACCTCCCGCAGCATCAAGAAGAGCAGAAAACTGCCTGCAAGGCCTGCCCTTGCGGGGATGCGCCGCAGCAGCGCATCCAGCGGGATGGTCAGCAGCGTGGCCGTGCCAAGGAAGGTCAGCACGCCGCAGATGATGGGACTGTACGGCATGGCGATCAGCGTCACCAGACTGACCAGTGCGCCGCCGCCAAAGGCCATCAGGCCCCGTTTCAGCCGGTGCCTGCCCAGATGGAGGCAGTAGCCGGAGAGGAGAATGAAGGTCCAGCAGATGCTCTGTTGCCAGAGGTAGGCTCCAAAGGAGCGGTACCACGGCCAGTTCACACCGTAGAGATACACCAGATCCCAGCTGGCGTGATAGGCGATCATGCTGAGGAGGGTAATGCCGCGAATGGTATCCAATCCATGCTGCCGCAAAGCGCTGCGCTTCATCCTGCATTCCTCCCTTTCTTCTTTCCGCACCATCCTACCATACGAGGTGCGTTTTTTCAAGGAAAAGGGTTGATTTGCCCCGCTTTCCCCTTGCAAATGCGGTATATTTATGGTAAATTGACTTGGATTGTATATTTTGAGAATGAGGAGGGGCATGTTATGGCCACCTTACAAGAAGAAATTTCCCGTCGGAGAACGTTTGCGATTATCTCCCACCCCGACGCCGGTAAAACCACCTTAACTGAAAAGTTCCTGCTGTACGGCGGTGCCATCGCGCAGGCCGGCGAGGTCAAGGGCAAAAAAGCCAAGGCTGCCACCTCCGACTGGATGGAGATCGAAAAGCAGCGCGGCATTTCCGTCACATCCTCCGTTATGCAGTTCCAGCACAGCGGCTTCTGCATCAACATTCTGGATACCCCGGGCCATCAGGACTTTTCCGAGGACACCTACCGTACTCTCATGGCCGCCGACAGTGCCGTAATGGTCATTGACGGTGCCAAGGGCATCGAGCCCCAGACCCGGAAACTCTTCAAGGTCTGCGCCATGCGGAATATCCCCATCTT
>JAFYQM010000061.1 GCA_017547085.1 Oscillibacter sp. | reverse complement strand
GAAGCGACGGAGAAGTACTTCTTGCCCTGCTCGATGCACTCCTTCTTGTAGGTGCCGGCAACGGGATGCTGGAAGCGGGTGGGGTTGGTGGAGTTACCGGTGATGGAAACGTCAACGCCCTCATGGTGCATGATGGCAACGCCCTCGCGGACATCGTCACAGCCGTAGCAGTTGACTGCTGCGCGCTCGCCCTTGGAGTAGGGGATCTTGTTGACGATGGTCAGCTCGCCGGTGTAGTAGTCAAACTTGGTCTGCACATAGGTGAAGCCGTTGATACGGGAGATGATCTGTGCAGCGTCCTTGCCCAGACCGTTCAGGATAACGCGCAGGGGCTCCTTACGGGCCTTGTTGGCGGTTCGGGCGATACCGATAGCGCCTTCAGCAGCAGCGAAGGACTCGTGGCCAGCCAGGAATGCGAAGCACTTGGTCTCGTCACGCAGCAGCATAGCGCCCAGGTTGCCGTGGCCGATACCGACCTTGCGGTCCTCAGCGACGGAGCCGGGGATGCAGAAAGCCTGCAGGCCGATGCCGATGGCCTCAGCGGCCTCAGCGGCGGTCTTGACGCCCTTCTTCAGAGCGATGGCGGCGCCGACACAGTAAGACCATGCGGCATCCTCAAAAGCGATGGGCTGAATGCCCTTGACGATCTCGTAGGGATCGAAGCCGGCAGCCTGGCACAGCTCACGGCAGGCCTCAACGGACTCCAGGCCGTACTGAGCGAGGACACCGTTGATCTTGTCAATTTTTCTCTCGTAACCTTCAAACAGAGCCATAGTGATGTCCTCCTATTATTCGTGGCGGGGGTCGATGTACTTGGCGGCATCGGCGAAGCGGCCGTAGGAGCCCTTAGCCTTCTGCAGAGCCTCGTTGGCATCGATGCCCTTCTTGATCATGTCCATCATTCTGCCCAGATTGATGAACTCATAACCGGTGATCAGGTCGTCCTCGTCCAGAGCGATGCGGGTAACGTAACCCTCAGCCATCTCCAGGTAACGGGGGCCCTTAGCCTTGGTGGCGAACATGGTGCCAACCTGGCTGCGCAGACCCTTGCCCAGATCTTCCAGAGAAGCGCCGACTGCCAGACCGTCTTCGGAGAATGCGGACTGGGTACGGCCATAGACGATCTGCAGGAACAGTTCGCGCATAGCGGTGTTGATAGCGTCACAGACAAGGTCAGTGTTCAGAGCTTCCAGAATGGTCTTACCGATCAGGATCTCGGAAGCCATAGCGGCGGAGTGGGTCATGCCGGAGCAGCCCAGAGTCTCGACCAGAGCCTCTTCGATGATACCTTCCTTGACGTTCAGGGTCAGCTTGCAGCAACCCTGCTGGGGAGCGCACCAGCCGATACCGTGGGTAAAACCGCTGATGTCAGAGATCTGCTTGGCCTGAACCCACTTGCCCTCTTCGGGGATGGGAGCGGGACCGTGATAGGCACCCTTGGCCACGGAGCACATATGCTGTACTTCTGCACTATAAATCATGGCAAATTTCCTTTCTTTCAAAAGGCGGTTTCTCCGCCTTTGGATTTACTTGTTTGGAAAACCGGGATTTTCCTCATATATTATACAATTAACGGGGGGACTTGTCAATTACAATCCCAAAACTCCCGGAAAAAAGTAGGGGAGGGTCAGTGACCCTCCCGGAAACATACGTTATAAGTCGAAATCTTCCGGCTTAGGTGGCTTAGAACTGAGCTGGTAGCTCCGGCTATCGACACTGCGGTCAAGGAAATAATAATCATACAATTCCCGGCGTAGCGTAGCGGGGTCACCAAAGGTGTGCCAGTCCAGCAGGATGCTATTGATCTCCATCTCAGAGTAAATCCTACCGCTTTCGAATTTACCGGCAAGGTAAAAAAGAGCGACGATCTTCATCTTTCGCTTGGCGGGGAAAGCTGTTAATCTTCCCCGGTCATCAAGGAAGCTTTTGAGTTTTTCTTTCATATATTTCCCCCTCCATTTTGGAAATCAGCTTTGGATCAATTTTGCAAATTCCGCCTTATCCTCCGCCTTGAAGTAGGCAGAGCCGGCCACCAGCACTTCCGCGCCTGCTTCCTTGCAGGTGGCATGGGTCACGCTGTCCACACCGCCGTCCACCTCGATCATGCAATCGGGGTTGATGTCATCCATCCACTCCCGCAGCTGGGCTACCTTGGGCATCATGTCCGCCATGAACTTCTGGCCGCCGAAGCCCGGTTCCACGGTCATGACCAGGATCATGTCGCACTTTTCCAGATAGGGGATTGCAGCTTCTGCGGGGGTTTTTGGCTTGAGTACGATGCCTGCCCTGCAGCCGAGGGCATGGATTTTGTCGAGGGCTTCCAGTGTATTCTGGGGCTGGTCGGCTTCAATGTGGATGGTCAGATAGTCAGCACCGGCCTTGACAAAGTCCTCCACATAGCGCACGGGACGGTCGATCATCAGATGCACGTCCAGGGGCAGATCGGTAATCTTCCGAATAGCAGCGACTACGGGGATGCCGATGGTAATATTGGGCACGAAAATACCGTCCATGACATCCACATGAACAAAGTCCGCGCCGTTATCACCCAGCGCACGAATATCCCGCTCCAGATTTACAAAATCGGCGGACAAAATAGAAGGTGCAATTTTTGCCATAGTGAATCCTCCTGACGTGTGAAGATTTAATCAAATTTCAGTTTGCCGCTCTCTTTCGATTGTGCGTGTAGGGGCGGCTATCAGCCGCCCGGCGGTACAGCATTACGAATTCGCATTGGTTTTCGGCGAAATCGTAACATTTCTCTGCGCGGGCGACCAATGGTCGCCCCTACGTTATCCACGGCACACAGCGTGATAAACATCAATTTATTTCTCCTATCATATCATGCGGTTATCGAAAAAGCAACGAAAAGGAAAACTTTCCCATGTTTCTTTTGTGCGGCAACAGCCATACTAAAGCCGAATCCAAAAGAAGGAGGAAAGAATGATGAACTGTAATGCAAACAAGTGCATCGAATGCACCGTTCAGTCCTGCGCATACCACTGCGATACTGAGAACTACTGCTCTCTGGACCGTATTCTGGTAGGTACTCATGAAAGTAATCCTACTCAGGATCAGTGCACCGACTGCAAGTCCTTCCGCAAGAAGTAAAGAGTCAAATGCGGCGGCAAAAGCTGCCGCATTTTCTTTTATCCTGCCCCTTGACGGAAAAGACGAAAACCGTTATGATATGTAGGAAATACAAAGAAAAACTGAAGTTTTTTTCAGTTTCCCTTCAAAAAAGTTTTTATTGCTGTACACAGTTTTTTCATAAGTGACGCTTATGATAAAAGAAAAAGCCCAAGGAGGCGCAAAATATGGAAAACTACGAAAATGAAGAAATGCAGCAGGAGCAGACTGCATGGGAAGATGTACCGCAGGAACCTGTTCAGCCTGTATATCAGACAAGTCCTTACCAGCAGCCCTACCATGGCACCGGCGCAGGCCGCAAGGAATCTCCCTTTGCCAATTCTCCTTATGTGATGCAACAGGTGCAGCCAGAGGCTGAGCCTTACCGTCCCCAGAATACCTATGTGCCTCCCATTCCGCCGCAGGAACCTGCCAAGCCGAAGAAGCAGAAAAAGGCTGGCGGCAAAGCATGGAAGACAGTTCTGTGTGCGGTTCTGGCACTGGCTGTTGTAGCAGGCAGCTGCGGTATTACCGCTGCGCTGGTCAATCAGAAATGGGAATCCAGAACGAATGGCATGATGCTCTCACTTGGAAAACAGATCGATGAGATGCAGGCGCAGATTGATGCATTCAAGACGTATCCTGACACCGTCCCTGCCTATCCCCAGTATGTTACCTCTCCCGGTGCGATCTATCAGCAGAATGTTCAGTCCGTGGTGCTGATCACCGCGGAAATGACCACTGCCGTATTTGGCCAGACTTCCACAGCCACATCCAGCGGCTCCGGCTTCGTGATTACCGAGGACGGCTATGTGGTCACCAACCACCATGTGGTGGATAAAGCGACCAAGGTTACCATCACCATGCACGATGGCACGGAATATCAGGCAAAAGTCATCGGTTCCGATTCCACCAACGATGTGGCTCTGCTGAAAATCGAAGAGGACGTAACCTTGCAGGCTGTTACCATCGGTTCCAGCACCGCTCTGGGTGTGGGCGATCAGGTCGTTGCCATCGGCAACCCCTTGGGCGAGCTGACCTCTACCCTGACCGTTGGCTACGTCAGCGCCAAGGAGCGCGACGTGACCACCGATGGCACGACCATCAACATGATCCAGACCGATGCTGCCATCAACTCCGGTAACTCCGGCGGACCTCTGTTCAACAGTCAGGGCGAAGTTGTCGGCATTACCACGGCCAAGTATTCCGGTAATTCCTCTTCCGGCGCATCCATCGAGGGTATCGGATTTGCAATTCCCATTGATGATGTCATGCCGCTGGTCAATGACCTGATGAACTACGGCTATATCAACAGTGCCTATCTGGGTGTCATGGTCAGCGATATGGATTCTGCCACCGCTTCTTTCTACGGCCTGCCCACAGGCGCCTATGTGCGGGAGGTTACCCCTGGCAACTGCGCCGAGAAGGCCGGCCTGCAGGTCAAGGACATCATCGTTGCCCTTGGCGAGCACAAGGTCAAAAATGTCAGCGAGCTGACTAAGGCACTGCGCAAGTTCAAGGCCGGTGAGACTACCACCATCACCGTCTACCGCGGCGGTGCGGAGCTGATTCTGGATATCACGCTGGATGAAAAGCCTCAGGAGGAGGCATCCACCGAGACCACCGTCCCCGGCAACGGCCAGATGCCGCAGGAAGGCAGCTATGACGACTGGTACAACTACTTTGCACCTTTCTTTGGCGACAAAGGTTAATAAAACGTATCAAAAGCCTGCCGGCTCGTCGGCAGGCTTTTGCTGTTGTATGGTCGAGACAAAGCGAAATCTTCTGCGCCCGATTCAATTGCAAATGGAAGCCGCATATGCTATTTTTGCATCGCATACATAGTTACGCCAAAATGGGCAAAACTTGCAATAGAATGTGGATGCAGGAGGTAGAATTGTGCGAAAAAGACCATTCAGAATACCAGAAAATCACCATGCCGGCCGGACGCTGCTGTATGGGGCAGCAGGTGTCCTGCTGGTGCTGATGATTACCGGAGCCGCATATCCGAAGGATACGTTAAATACGTCAGAAATAGCAGAACCGGTGCCGACGAATCCTGTCGTGTCGTTGGAGCAGATCACGACCGCAGAAAAAGAACCCACATTTCAGACCACAGAAGTGGATTTCAGCCTGCCACAGATGGAAAATGATGAAAAAGAAATCGTCAACATTCTGCTGATCGGTCAGGATAATGCTGCACAGAGCAGTGCAAGATCCGACACGATCATTCTTTGTACTTTTAATAAGAAAAGTGACACCATTACCATGACATCATTTCTGCGTGATCTGTACGTCAAAATCCCGGGTCATAAGCGAAACCGCATCAATGCGGCGTTCAACT
>JAFYQM010000060.1 GCA_017547085.1 Oscillibacter sp. | reverse complement strand
GTGCCATGGTTTGTTTCCTCCAATGTTTCGTAGGTTGTTTTCTGAGTCTCGACGACCTACGGCGAGAGAAAGTTTTCTATACGCTTATCCGTGCGTATCATTCCTACTCATGAAAAATACCGGCTCAGGACACAATCCGGCCGGTAACTGATCATGGCGTGGCGATATACGCAACGTACAGATCTATCTCAGCCGCCCGATTATCGGACATACTCCCCGAAAGTTACCTCCTTGCGGAGCAATCTCCCGGTTCATCGCAGTTGTCGCACGCGATTTTTCCCGCGCGGACCCTCTTATAATAAAAGAATTATTTCTCCATGTCAAGAGGAATTTCTCCGTTTTTCATAATTTTTTTCAGAAATTTTTGGATGCATTTCCGTCCCCAAAAATATGGTGTTTGGGCGGGATTTTCTCCCCAAATCTGGGGTTTACCCCAAAAAGGAGCGGGGGCTCCCCCGCTCCTCCGCTTTGGTTCACCGGACTCAGGCCACCGTGCCCGCCTTGTTCTCATAGGCCATGTAGGCCTCGGTGTCCATGATGGTCTTTAGAATACCCACCAGATCGTACACATCCACATAGCGCACATACAGCGGCACCGGTGCCAGCCGGATCACGTTGGGATACCGGAAATCGGGCACCACCCCCGCCACCTTCAGTGCCTCATTGATGCGGGCCGCCTCAGGATGCTCCAGCGCCACATGACCGCCGCGAACAGCGTCCTCTCTGGGATTGCCGATGGTGAAGCCGTATCCGGCCAGTTCCGTGTCAATCAGATACATGAGGTAGGCCGTCAGGTCCAGCGACTTCTCCCGTACCTGCGTCATCTCCACGCCGTCATAGACATTCAGCGCGCCATCCACGCCCGCAAGGCTTAAAACAGAGCCGGTGCCGGTCTGCCAGCCTCCGGCATTCCCCGCAGGCTCGAAGCCGTCCCGCAGTTCAAACTGGGTGTCCTTCCGGTTGCCCCACCAACCGGCAAGGCCGGGACCGCGCCCGAAGTGACGGCGGTTGATATACAATCCGGCAATAGCACCGGGGCCACCGGAGAGATATTTATAGTTGCACCACAGGGCAAAGTCGCAGTCAATGTCAGCAAAATCGTGGTCAATGTTGCCGATGCTGTGGCAAAGGTCGAAACCGATCAGGATGCCCCGTGCATGAGCCGCCTTCGTCAGGCGCTTCATGTCCAGCAGCTGCGCGCTGCGGTACAGTACGGAGGGCAGCAGAACCAGCGCCACATCCTCCGTCATAGCGGCGATCAAATCCTCCTCATCGAGGGTCTTGCCGTCACGGCTCTCCACCACCTTCAGCACCTGTTCCGGATCCATCCCGCGGGATGCGATCTGGCTGGTGACGGCGTAGCGGTCGGTGGGGAAGTTCAGCGCGTCGATGACGATGCGGTACTTTTCCTCCGTGGGCTGCCAGAAGGTGGCGATGCACTGGTGCACATTCATGGTGGTGTTGCCGCAGACAGTCACTTCCTCCGGTTCGGCATGGATCAATCGGGCGATCTTGGCGCCGATGACATCGTGGTACAGGAAGTAGTTGGTTTCCGCTCCCGTCCAGATATTGATGCCATGGGTCTTCCAGTCCTCCAGGGCCCGCAGCACCGCCGCCTCAGCATCCTTGGAACAGAGACCCAACGAGTTGCCGTCCATATAGATCTGGTTTTCCTTGGTGTAGAAATGCTCCCGCAGGTGCGCCAGCACATCCTGTTGGTCTTTTTCCTCGGCAAAGGTTCTTCCGCCCTGATAAGTACGCATCCCAGTTCCTCTTTTCTCCGGCAAAGCCGAGCTTCATTCTTGTCCCCTATTTTAGCAAACCCCGCCGCCCCTTGCAAGGCGGAACCTCTCTCCCACACAGCAAAAAGAACCCCTCCGCAAAAGAGGGGTTCTTTCCTATTATTATAATTAGTATGCAACAGCCCAGTAGATGTCGGTCTTGCAGGGCTTGCCGCAGACGGGGCAGGTGCCCTCGGTGCCGCTCTGCTGCAGGGGCATGCAGCGGGAGGACACACCCACCTTCTCCTTCATGGCCAGCTCGCAGTCCAGCTCGCCGCACCACTTGGAGCGCAGGAAGCCGCCCTTGGTGGAGATAACTTCCTTGGCCTCGTCGATGGTCTTGATGTCGAAGGTGTTCTTTTCGCGGTTGGCCAGCGCCATGGCGTACATGTTGTCATGGACGTCGTCCAGCAGCTTCTTCACGGTCTCTTCCAGATCAGCCAGTGCCACAAAGGTCTTCTCGCCGGTATCACGGCGGGCGATGACGCACTGTTCCTTCTCAATGTCCTTGGGGCCGATCTCGATACGCAGGGGCACGCCCTTCATCTCGTACTCAGCAAACTTCCAGCCGGGAGAGTTGTCGGAATCGTCCATCTTGGCGCGGACGCCCACAGCCTTCAGGCGGTCACGCAGCACACCGGCAGCGTCCAGAACGCCAGCCTTGTGCTGAGCCACAGGAATCACGATGACCTGAGTGGGAGCAATACGGGGAGGCAGCACCAGACCGTTGTCGTCGCCGTGGGTCATAATGATGCCGCCGATCATACGGGTAGAGGAACCCCAGGAGGTCTGATGGGGGTTGTGGGGCTTGTTGTCCTTGCCTGCGAAGGTGATGTCGAAGGCCTTGGCGAAGCCGTCGCCGAAGTAGTGGCTGGTGCCGGACTGCAGAGCCTTGCCGTCGTGCATCATGCACTCCACGGTGTAAGTCTCTTCTGCGCCGTTGAACTTTTCCTTGTCGGTCTTGCGGCCGCGGATGACGGGCATGGCCAGCACATCCTCAAAGAACTTGGCGTAGACTTCCAGCATCTGCATGGTTTCCTCGCGTGCCTCTTCCTCGGTGGCGTGCATGGTGTGACCCTCCTGCCACAGGAACTCGCGGTGGCGCAGGAAGGGACGGGAGGTCTTCTCCCAACGGATCACGGAGCACCACTGGTT
>JAFYQM010000059.1 GCA_017547085.1 Oscillibacter sp. | reverse complement strand
TCCTTCAGGGTGAAGGCTTCCTTGGTGATATCGCCGCCGGCAACCACTTCGATGATGGGCAGGCCGAACTTGGTGGCAAACTCCCAGTCGCGCTGGTCGTGGCCGGGCACGCCCATGACGATGCCAGTGCCGTAGCCCATCAGGACGTAGTCGGACACGAACAGAGGCACCTTCTCGCCGCTGGCGGGGTTAATAGCCTCAATGCCGTCCAGACGCACACCTGTCTTGTCCTTGTTCAGCTCACCGCGCTCGAAGTCGCTCTTGCGGGCAGCCTCGTCACGATAAGCCTGCACTTTGTCCCAGTTCTTGATCTGATCCTTCCACTGCTCCAGATAGGGGTGCTCGGGAGAGATGACCATGTAGGTCACGCCGAACAGGGTGTCGCAGCGGGTGGTGTAAACGGTGAGCTTGTCGCCGTTGTTGGCGGTGAAGTCCACTTCGGTACCCTCGGAGCGGCCGATCCAGTTCTTCTGCTGGATCTTCACGCGGTTGATATAATCCACCTCGTCCAGATCGTCGATCAGACGGTCGGCATACTTGGTGATGGCCAGCATCCACTGACTCTTTTCCTTGCGGATGACCTCGCCACCGCAGCGCTCGCACACGCCGTCTACGACTTCCTCGTTGGCCAGAACGATCTTGCAGCTGGTACACCAGTTGACGGGCATGGAGGCCTTATAGGCCAGACCCTTCTTGAACATCTGCAGGAAGATCCATTGGGTCCACTTATAGTAATCGGGATCGGTGGTGTTCACCTCGCGGTCCCAATCGAAGGAATAGCCCAGTGCCTGCAGCTGCTTACGGAAGTTGGACACGTTGTCATGGGTCACCTTTGCGGGGTGGATCTTGTTCTTGATGGCGAAGTTCTCGGTGGGCAGACCGAATGCGTCATAGCCCATGGGGAACAGGACGTTGAAGCCCTGCATGCGCTTCTTGCGGCAGATGATGTCCATCGCGGTAAAGGGACGTGCATGGCCCACATGCAGGCCCTGTGCGGAAGGATAGGGGAACTCGATCAGGCCGAAGAACTTCTCCTTGTCCGCGCCGGTGACAGCGGTGAAGGGCTTCTCCTCCAGCCACTTGGCCTGCCATTTCTGTTCAATGGCTGTAAAATCGTACTTCATAATGCTTCTCCTTCATTCTTTTGGAACGGGGTTTTTCAAAAAAATAAAAACCCCAGAGCCGAATGGCTCAGGGGCGTAAATTACGCGGTACCACCCTGATTCGACGGTTTGTTTCCAAACAGTCCTCAGTGCCTCTTGAGAGGCCCGGCCAATAACGGGGCCATCCGTCTTACCCTATCGAAACACGATTCGGACAAGAGACTCCGGGACCAGTATACCCAAACTCCCCCACCGGCTCACACCAGCCGCCGGCTCTCTGTAGGCGGGACATTTCGGCTTTCTTCCCATCAAAGTCGCTAACAGGAGATATTCTATTGAAAAAAACCAGTTTTGTCAAGGTTTCTCCGTCTTTTTCCCGCCAATCGCAGCACACGGGGGCGGTTATAGCGCTGTACAATGACGAACAGCAGATCGAATCCCGCCGCCAACAGGCTTGTGATCAAAAACACCCAGAGCGATCCAAAGCGCGGCACCACGCACAAGGGCAGAAAACTCAGCACCACGATGATCTCGTGGACGATCTCTGCCTGACACATGGCCTGCGCAATTTCCTGCGGCGAGTGCGTCCGCAAGGAAAACCACTCCGGTGCGTAGGTGGGCAATTTCCCCTTCCACTGCTTCACATGAAGCGCAGCATAGAGTGTTGCCTCGAAAGGCCGGAGGCGGAACCACTTGCGGGTGTAGTCCATGCGGTTATGGAAGATACCATTGACTATCGTTCCCACCAGCAACCGCATATCAAAATGATAGGCTGTAGTAACAAAGGTAATGGCCAGTGTCAGCATAACGCCGCTTTCCAAATACAGATACAGCAAAGCACACACAAGCCCCGCCGCGGCACTGCCCGCTGCACAGATCTTCATTCCCTTTGCCATAGCAGTTTCCCTTTCACGCGAATTCAACAACGTTCTTTTTGCCGTCCATTTTCATCTGCTGATAATCTTATCACATCTTCCGCTTTCTGTCACGCAAAGGCTCTCATAGACGGGGCAAAATAAAAGGGCTTGCATTTCTTTTTATTCCATGATATGATTCACAAAGTTAACAGTTCACAAAATAAACCTTTGGAGGCACTTATGGAACACGAGCGTCAGGCGCAGGAGCAGCTGCTGCAAGCATGGATGGAAATGGAAGTCTGCATTCGCGGCAACCGTCTGTTAAGCGATCTGTCCATGAATGAAATGCTGATCTGCAATCTGCTCTATCAGCGCCGAAGCGGCGATCCTGTTACCGCGACGGAGCTTTGCACCCGCACCCGTCTGCTGAAATCCCAGATGAATCACCTCCTGAATTCCATGGAATCTCAGGGCCTGATCTGTCGGGAGCGAAACAGCCGCGACAAGCGGGCCGTCTGCGTTTCCCTGTGCGAGGAAGCCGTTCCCCGCTATCTACGGGAGCATGACCATGTACTCGACATCGTAGGGGCTGTCTGCAGCGCACTGGGCAAGGATGACGCCGAAGCACTAACCACGCTGATGCATAAAGCAGCCTCCATTGTCAGTCATCTGAAGGAGGAAAACTGATGTCAGTCAGAATCATTACCGACTCCGCCAGCGACATTTCTCAGGCGGAAGCCGCCAAATGGGGCATGGACGTCCTGCCCCTAAAAACTATTTTCGGTGAAGAGGAATTTCTGGACGGCGTGACCATCGACTGTAAAAGCTTCTATCACAAGCTGATCGAAAGCGACGTTATCCCCACCACCAGCCAGATCTCTCCCTTTGACTATGAGGAGAAATTTCGCGCAGCTGTGGAACAGGGAGACGATGTGGTCTGCATCGTTGTTTCCGGCAAGCTTTCCGGCTGCTGCCAGAGCGCCAACATTGCCGCGGAGGAATTTCCCGGCCGCGTCACGGTAGTAGACAGCTTGAATGTAGCCATCGGCCAGCGGATTCTGGTGGAACTGGCGCTGCAGGCCCGCGATGCCGGGAAAAGCGCGCAGGAAATTGCCGACCTGCTGAACGAGGCCAAACAGCATATCCGTCTGATCGCCTTGCTGGACACATTGGAATATCTGAAACGTGGCGGACGCATCTCCTCTGCCGCCGCCGTGGCAGGCACGCTGCTTTCCATCAAACCTGTCATTGCTATCGAGGACGGCGAGATCACTGTGCTGGGCAAGGCCCGCGGCTCCAAAAACGGAAACAACATGCTGATGCAGCTGGTGGAAAAGGCTGGCGGCATTGACTTTGAAAAGCCCTTCTATCTGGCCTACACCGGACTTTCCGACACTCTGCTGCAAAAATATATTACCGACAGTGCCGCCCTGTACGAAGGGCAGGTCACTTCCCTGCCCATTTCCACTATTGGCAGCACCATCGGAACCCATGCGGGCCCCGGCGCCATCGCCGTGGCGTTTTTCGGAAAACAGTAAAAAATGACTGCCCGTTGGGGCAGTCATTTTTCTTTATCCGGTATCAGTCGGGCATCAGCACGGCAGACAGATCCACCGGCTTACCATCGGACCACAGGCGCTCCAGAGAGTAGAACTCACGGGCCTCTTCAGAGAACACATGGACGCAGATGGAGCCGTAATCCAGCAGGACCCAAGTGCCGTCACGGTAGCCTTCGCGGCGGAGGGGATCCTCGCCAGCCTGCTCCTTCAGCGCCTTTTCCACGCTGCCGCACAGGGCATTGATCTGGGTGTTGGAGCTGCCGGTGGCAAAGACAAAGTAATCTGCCAGCGTGGTCAGGTCGGTGATCTCAATGGCAGAGATGCCCTTGCCCTTCTTCTCATCCAGCGCTTTGGCAGCAATGATAGCCAGTTCTTTCGGTGTCATATTCTGATTCCTTTCTTTTCAGCAGGTTTATTCTGTCATATTGGACGGATCGATGGGCATGTCCGGTTCGATCGGCGCATCCGGTTCCGGCAGGGCATCTACACCCGGTGTCTCCGGCACAGGATCAACAGACGTATCGGTCGTGCCCTCCGGCGTTTCCGGTACAGGGTCTGTGGGAATCTCCGTTCCGCCGGGGACTTCCGGTGTGTCAGTTCCCGCAGGCGGTGTCTGTCCTTCAGGATTTTCCGGCACGGTTCCGGGCTCTCCCTCCAACGGAGGCGCTACGATCTCGCCGGTTTCGGGATCGATCAGATTGCCGTTTTCATCCATTTCATAAGCCGGCTCGTCCGCTCCCTGCTCCTCATAGGGAGAGAGGTCAGGCGGAGACGCAGCAGGCTTATCCTCTACATAGCCCGTGGTAGAACCGATGCTTCCATCAGAGTTGACATACATGATGTCCAGATCACTGCGGCTGAATTCCTCCACAAAGGGGCTGAGCTTGCCGTTGACCAGCTCCAGCAGCGCCGGTGCATCCGGCACCACATAGGCAAGGTAGTGGGCCTTGCCGAACTCCTTGCTGTAACTACGGCTGAATGCAGAGGCATACTTGAAGGGCATGGTGGTGAACTCCACATTTTCCAGAGACAGTCCGCCCTGGAAGGCGCTCTTGGCAAACCACAGGATGTTCTGGAAACTGAGATCAGTCTCCACGCTTTCCTCAAACACTTTGGCAATGTCACCCAGCTTCAAAACCACCTTGGGTGTCATCATCTGCTTGATGACTGCTTTCAGGAAGTCCTGCTGGATCTTCATGCGGCCGTCATCGCCCACACCGTTGGAAAGCCCGTAGGGACTGTTCTTGTCGTTCTTCCGCCAGCGGATGACCTGCATGGCGTCATCGCCATTCAAAAGGCGATATCCCTTCGCCTGCTCAATGACCAGATCCTGATAGGGATCGTGGTAGTCCATGTCATAGGGCACATCGAAATACACACCGCCGATGGCGTCTACGATCTTGCCCACGGCATCCCATTCCACCACCACGCGGTAGTCCGGCTCAAAGCCTACCAACTGGGAGACTTCCTTATATACAGCGGCAATGCCCTTTTCCCCCTGTCCATTCATATTATAGACAGAGTTGATTTTTTTCACATCCCAATTCACGTTCACCATGGTGTCGCGGGGGATGGACATGACCGCGGCTTTCTGGTTGGTCACATCATAGCTGGCCAGCAGCATGGTGTCCGTATTACCGCCACCGCCGGTATCACGGCCCAGAACGAGAACGGTATAGTAATCCTCGCTCTTGCGTGCGCCGTCCGCCTTGGGCCGAACGCCGTCACCATAGTCAATGGGTTCTTCAAAGGTGGTCGGATTCTGCGTACCGGATGTCTTATCCGGTAATTCCGGTTTCGTAAACAGGCTCTGATACACTGCAACAGCCACGACAGCCAGCGCAAGCACGACCGCTACTGCCAGCAGGATCCTCTGCTGCGGAGACAACCGGCGTTTTCTCTGTTTTCTCGTCACAACTTTTTTTCGTTCGGGTATCCCGCCCGACAGACGCTTTCCATTCTCTTTCTGCATGGTTTCTGTCTATCCTTTCAACGCGTCCCGCGCCGCAATGGTGGCGTGGTGTACAGGGTTTCCCATATTGGTCATCTCTTCAATGGTCATCTCCAGACCCATCAAAAGGCCTTTGTCCAAATCCTCATAGCATGCTTCCCGCAGTGCATCCACACCGGGGAAATCACGGGTGGGCTCAATGTAATCGGCAAGGTAAATGATCTTTTCCAGCAGCGTCATGCCCGCATGGCCCGTGGTGTGATACCAGATGGCACTGTAGATCTCCTCATCCACGCCAAACACATCTCTGGCGATAGCGGCACCGGTCTTGGAATGCAGCAGCTTCAGGGCCTTCTGCTCCAGTTCGTCCAGTTCAATGCCATACTTTGCGCACAGAACCAACTGCTCCTCCATGGAGAGCCGTTTGGTACAGTCGTGCAGCAAAGCCGCCACCCGCGCCTTCTCTACATCAGCCCCATAGCGCTGCGCCAGACGGATGGCCTCCTGTTCCGTGCCCAGCACATGAGGGATACGCTTATGCTTCAAATAGCTCAGTGCCACCGGACGCAGCTGCTCCAAAGGCAGATTCTTTAAATCTGCGCCTGTACCATACAGTCCGTGGCGGAGGATGTATCCATACACCGCAGGGGCCAGCAGTTCCGCTCCTGTACCCTTTACCAGCGCAGCCCGGATCTCCGTGGAGGATACATCCACCACACCGGGGATGGTCAGGGTAAAGATGCGGCAGCCGGGGTAGGTCTTTGTCAGATACTCCCGCTGTACAGCAAAGAGTTCTTCCGTATCCTCCTCCGTACGTCCGAATGCGGCGATACCTGCCAGCCGCAAAACCGTCTCCGGTTCGTGCCAGGCTTGCAACGTCAGGAACATATCCGTTCCCATCAGCAGCCACAGTTCATCATCTGGATACATTTGCTTCAAGGCCGCCAGCGTATCGGAGGTATAGCTCTTACCCGTTCGCACAAGCTCCATATCAAGAACTTCCACTTTACTGCCAAGACCGGTTTGCTCACCTGCCAGACGGGTCATTTCCAGCCGCTGCCGGGGTGTGGGAGAGCCTGCCGGCATTTCCTTGTGGGGTGGCAGGCCGGCAGGGATCAGCAGCAGCCTGTCCAGCTGCAGCAGGTCAAATACCGCGCGGGCTGCCGTAATATGACCCAGATGGGGCGGATTGAAGGTTCCGCCGTAAACACCGATTCTCATTTCACGGTTTTCTTCTTTGCAGGCTTTACCAGCTGGATGCGCTTGTCCTTGGGTCTGGAATGGGTCTCACGATACAGCACAAACTTGCTGCCGATGACCTGCACTACCTCGCTGCGGGTAGCCTTCGCCAGTTCCTCGGCTGCCAGTCTGGCATCGTATTCGATATTATTATCCAAAACCCGGCCCTTAATCAGTTCGCGGGCTTCCAACGCCTCGTCGGCCTGCTTGATCAGGTTTTCGCCAATGCCATCCTTACCCACCTGAATGATGGTGTCGATCGTGTTGGCAAGGCCGCGCAGCTGCGCTCTCTGCTTACTTGTCAAATCCATTCGTCCTCACAAATTCCTTTCCGCTTCGCTCGCCTAACGGCGAGCATCCGCTCCACTCCATTGTTCATCCTCTTCCCACCACAAGCGCTTCGCTGGTTTGCGGTGGGAGTGGCCGCCGTTGGCGGCCAGAATCATTTTACGCGCAATTAGACGCTTATTTCTTCAAAAAAGTTTCCAGCTTTGCCACAAAATCCGTCAGTGCGCGGCCGCGGTGGGAAATGGTGCTCTTTTCCTCTGCCGTCAGCTGACCAAAGGTCTTGCGGTATTCCGGCACAAAAAACACGGGATCATAACCAAAGCCGCCCTCGCCCATAGGCGCAAAGGCAATGGTGCCGTCGCAGCGGCCCTCTGCCGTCAAGGTCTTTCCATCGGGGAAAGCGCAGGCGATAGCACAGGCGAAGTGGGCAGCACGAGTGGTCTGGCCCCGCATGCTCTCCAGCAGCAGGCGGTAACGGCCCACATCATCCAGCCCCTCTCCGCCGTAACGGGCGGAATACACGCCGGGACCGCCGTTCAGTGCATCCACGCAGAGGCCGGAATCATCGGCAATGGCAGGCAGCTGCGCTGCCTCGCAGATCGCCTTCGCCTTCAGCATGGCATTCTCTGCAAATGTGGTTCCGGTCTCCTCCACCTCGATGTGGATCCCGAGGTCGCGGGGACTGACAACTTCCACACCCAGTGCACCAAGGATCGCGGCCATTTCAGTCAGCTTCTTTGCGTTGTTGCTGGCAAGCACGAATTTCATCAGAACTTCCCTCCCAGCACATCCTTCTGGATCTGCAGCAGTTCCGCATTGCCCTTGGCGCACAGCCGCAGCAGTTCCTGCTGCTCGGCCACAGTGAAGGCGCGACCCTCGCCGGTGCCCTGCAGTTCAATGATCTCGCCCTGCTCGTTCATAATGCAGTTCAGGTCCACCTGCGCACGGCTGTCCTCGCTGTACTGCAGGTCCAGCAATGCGGTATCGTCCACAATACCGGCAGAAATACCGGTGACATAATGGCGGATGGGGCTCTCTGCAAGATAACCCTCCTCCACCAGCTTCCGGCAGGCCAGTGCCAGCGCGATGAAGCCGCCGGTAACAGAGGCCGTGCGGGTGCCGCCGTCACCCTGAATCACATCGCAGTCGATGGTGATGGTATGCTCACCCAACTTACTCATATCCACGGCAGCACGAAGAGAACGGCCAACCAGCCGCTGGATCTCCGCACTTCTGGGAGAGAGCTTCAGCTTGGAAACATCCCGCTTGCTGCGTTCACGGTTGGCGCGGGGCAGCATGGAATATTCCGCAGTGACCCAGCCTTCGCCCTCGGGGACATGGGGCGGGGTGCGGTTTTCAATACTGGCGCAGCAGAGAACCATGGTATCGCCGCACTGGATCAGGCAGCTGCCCTCCGCAAATTTCACAAAATCAGTAGTAACTTTAATGGGGCGCAGTTCGTTGAACGCCCGTCCGTCCTGTCTTGTCATTGTCATTCTCCTTTATCAACCCCGCAGAACATTCTGAATGGCTGCCATGGCACGGTCATAGTCGTTTTTATGGACATAGATCCTGTATTGATTCAGATTATCAACTTTCATAAACGGGTTAGCTTGTCCACGGGACCGGAAGGGGCCGCCCTGATTCAGCACCGCGGCATGAAAGGGGATTTCCGCTTCTGTCAGCGCCGACTGAATTCCATAGAGCTGCTGGGTGGAAAGTACTGTGATCAATTCCCGTCGATTAAAAATCGTCAACATCCGCACCTCTCCTCCGTGAACATTTATATCTTCTTAAATAATAGCCTCCACGTACGCTCTTGCGTCAAAGGGCTTGAGGTCCTCAATGCCCTCGCCCACGCCGGCAAACTTCACAGGCACGCCCAGTTCCCGGGCAATAGCCACCACGATACCGCCCTTGGCGGTGCCGTCCAGCTTGGTCAGCACGATGCCGGTGAGACCTGCGGTCTCCTTGAAGGTGCGGGCCTGAATGAGGCCGTTCTGACCGGTGGTGGCATCCAGCACCAGCAGCGTCTCGCGGGCGCAGCCGGGGCATTCACGGTCGATGATCTTGCTGAGCTTTGCCAGCTCGTTCATCAGGTTCTGCTTGTTGTGAAGACGGCCTGCGGTATCACACAGCACCACATCCACATTGCGGGCCTTGGCGGCCTGCAGGGCATCAAACAACACGCTGCCGGGATCGGTGCCTTCCTTCTGGCGCACGATCTCACAGCCTGCCCGCTCGGACCAGATCTGCAGTTGATCGGCCGCGGCGGCACGGAACGTATCAGCGGCGCAGAACAGCACCCGCTTGCCGTTACGCTTCATGGCATTGCCGATTTTGCCGATGGAGGTAGTCTTACCCACGCCGTTGACGCCGATGAACAGCACCACAGCAGGCTTGGAATCCACGTTCAGCGCGGTATCGCCCACCTCGATCATTTCCACCAGAACATCGCGGAGGGCAGCCTTGACCTGCTCCTGATCACGGAGCTTTTCCTTGCGCACGCGCTCACGCAGCTTTTCCACCGCGTCCAGCGCGGTGTCCATACCCAGATCGGCAAGGATCAGGGTTTCCTCCAGTTCCTCAAAAAAGGCCTCGTCCGCCTCAGTGAAGCCGGAGAACAGATTGGTGGTAATTTTTTTCAGTTTATCAAAAAAGCCCATAGTTTTATCCTTTATTCATGTCTCATTTCAGCACAGCGGCTGCTTTGCTGTTTTGCGGCGGGAACCCTGTTGAGGGCGTCACCATGCATTACTTAATTTTTAACTCCTTGGCCATGTCGTTCAGATTGATGGTCAGGATCTTACTCACGCCCTGCTCCTGCATGGTGACGCCGTACAGCACGTCGGCCTCTTCCATGGTGCCGCGGCGGTGCGTGATGACGATGAACTGCGTCTTGCCCGCAAGGCTGCGCATATAGCGGGCGGTACGGGTGACGTTGGCATCGTCCAGTGCAGCCTCGATCTCGTCCATCACACAGAAGGGCGTGGGATGGACCTTCAAAATGGCAAAGTACAGAGCGATGGCAACGAAAGCCTTTTCGCCGCCGGAGAGCAGAGAGATGGTCTTCAGGCTCTTGCCGGGGGGCTGGGCCTTGATCTCAATGCCGCAATCCAGAATGTTGCTCTCGTCCTCCAGTTCCAGTGTAGCAGTACCGCCGCCGAAAAGTTCGGTGAAGGTGGTCTGGAAGCTGTCACGCAGCAGCTTGAACTGCTCGGCGAAGATGACCGTCATCTGACCGGTGATCTCCTCGATGATGCCTTCCAGATTTCCCTTGGCATTCTCTACGTCATTGCGCTGCTCGGTCAGGTAGGTATAGCGGGTGTTCACACGGTCGAATTCCTCAATGGCACCGATATTGATGTTCCCCAGCGACTTGATCTCCCGGTTCAGCTCACCGATGCGGCGGGTAGCCTTGGGCACGCTTTCCAGTTCGATGCGCTGCATCTGGGCATCGGAGTGGGACAGCTCATAGTGTTCCCACAGGCGGTCGAGGATCTGCTTTTCCTCCATGGCGGAGGTTGCCATCTTCTGCTCGAGGCGGCTGGCTGCACGCTCCAGATCCAGGAAGTTTTCATTCATCTCCTGCACGGCGCGGCTCTTGGCGGTACGCTCCGCCTCCAGCGCAATCTTTTCTTCGCTCAGAGCAGTCAGGCGGTCGCGGAAGCCCTGTGCCTGTTCCGTCAGCTTTGCCAGCACAGCCTTACGCTCCTGAATTTCAGCAGAGGCGGCATCGATGCTGTTCTGGTAGCCTTCCAGTGCCGCTTCTTTCTGCTGGCGGTTGCCGGTGAGGTCCGCTGCCAGACGCCGGTAATCCTCGGCTCGGCGGACAGTAGCTTCCCGTTCGGCGGTCAGGGCTGCCAGCGCAGCCTTTCTGCCGGTGATCTCCTCGGTCAGTGCGCCGGACTTTTCCAGCAGTTCGGACTGGCCGGAGAGGGCCTCTTCTGCCTGTGCGCGGAACGCGGCAGCAATGCCATCCTGTTCCGCAGCCTTCTTTTCCGCCTCGGCGGCACGGATGGCGTTGTCCTCCAGCCGGCCCTTCAGGCTCACCAGTTCGCCCTCCAGATTCTCCAGATTCTCACGGAGAGAGCGAAGCAGGATATCAAAGTGATTTTTAATACCTTCCAACCGCAGGACCTCGTCCTCAGCGGTACGGCGCTGGCTCTCTGCGGTTTCCAGCTCATACTGGGCAGCAGCCAGTTCCCGGTTGGCGGCTTCTTCCGCCTGCTGGGCGGCTACCAGCTTCTCATGCATGGCACCTGCGCGGCCATTCAGCTTTTCCAGCTCCGCCGCACGGCTCAGCACGCCTGCAGAGCGGGAGGTGGAACCGCCGGTCATGGAACCGCCGCGATTGATGACCTGACCGTCCAGTGTGACGATACGGAACGCATTTTTATACTTGCGGGCCATGGCAATGCCGCAGTCCAGATCCTCCACCACAACAGTACGTCCGAGGAGGGAATGGAAAATGTTCTGATATTTACTCTCAAAGCTGACCAGTCGGGATGCAACGCCTACGAAACCAAACTCGTTCTCCACGCCGTTTTCCCGCAGTTCATCGCCACGAATGGCAGTCAGCGGCAGGAAGGTGGCGCGGCCGCCGTCCCGCTGCTTCAGGAAGTTGATGGCGCTTTTGGCGTCCTCCTCCCTGTCCACAACAATATTCTGCAATCCCGCACCCAGCGCGATCTCAATGGCGAGGGAGTACTTGGAATCGGTTTTCATCAGGTTGGCCACTGGACCGTGGATGCCCCGCAGGCTGTTTTTTGCCTGCATGACTACCTTGACGGCTTTATTAAAGCCCTCGTAGTCCCGCTCCATTTCTGTCAGCATGCGGATACGGTTATCCAGTGCGCCCACATCCACCGTCAGCTTCACTTTTTCCTCTGCGGCGGCAGCGGCTTTTTTGCGGCGCTCCTCCATGCGGAGAGAGTGGCCTGCAATGATATTGGCCACGGCAGCGGCCTCATCCTGCGCATCTTCCAGTGCACGGCGGTTGCGCTTGGCCTCTTTTTCCGATTCGGCCAGCTGCGCCTCCATGGCGGTCAGTTCAGCCTCCACGGCAGCGCGGCGTTCCTCGATCTGACCGTTTTCCGCGGCAACCGCGGCTTTTTCCGCGCGGGCATCCGCAGCGGCAGCCACCGCGATAATCTCCTGCGCCCGCAGGGATTCGGCGTTCTGTCCGGCTCCGCCTGCCTGCTCGGCAGCGGCACGGGCCTCCGCCAGCAGCGCATCCAACGCTTCATTCAAGGCAGCGGCTTCCCGATCGAGTTCTTCGATCCGGGTCTCCTGCTCTGCAGCCTGCGCTTCCAGACCGCCGGCACGGTTGTCCGTCTCCTCCAGTTCCGCACGGGCGCGCTGAATATTCTCCTGCTGGTGGGCAATGTTGCTCTCCAGCACGGCGATCGCGGAATCCTGCTCCGCCGTTTTGCCGTCCAGCTCCGCAGCCTCGGCGCGGATGCGCTCGGCCTCCATGTCCTTTTCCTGCATGCGGACACCGAACTGCTCGTTTTCGGCATACAGGGCGTCCAGTGCGGCACGGGCCTCCTCCCGCTGAGCCTCGGCGGTGTGGAAATCCGCCTCCAGCTTACGGGCGTTGGTTTTCAGGTTGTCCAGATTCTCCAGCCAGACGGAGATTTCCAGCAGACGCAGTTCGTCGCGCAACACCAGATATTTCTTTGCCTTCTCCGCCTGATCCCGCAGGGGGTCCACCTGCAGCTCCAGTTCGGAGATCTTGTCATTGATACGCACCAGATTCTCCTCGGTGCGTGCCAGCTTGCGCTCGGCCTCCTCCTTGCGGTGGCGGAACTTGGAAATGCCTGCCGCCTCTTCAAAAATCTCGCGGCGTTCACTGCTCTTGGTGGAGAGGATCTCGTCGATCCGGCCCTGACCGATGATGGAATAGCCCTCGCGGCCCATACCGGTATCCATGAACAGCTCCGTCACATCGCGCAGACGGACGCTCTGGCGGTTGATATAATATTCACTCTCACCGCTTCGGTAATAGCGGCGGGTCACGGAAACTTCGCTCTCTTCCATGGAAGGGAAGATATGTTCCGTGTTGTCGATCACCAGCGTGACCTGCGCAAAGCCCACCTGATTCCGCTTTTCCGTACCACCGAAGATCACGTCTTCCATTTTGGCACCGCGCAGGCCCTTGGCGCTCTGCTCGCCCATGACCCAGCGGATGGCGTCGGAAATATTGGATTTTCCGGAGCCGTTGGGGCCCACGATGGCGGTGATATCCTCGCCGAAATTCAAAACCGTTTTATCGGGAAAGGACTTGAAGCCCTGAATCTCCAATGCTTTTAAATACACGCTCTCACCTCTGCGAAATCGTTCTGCCCGTCTCTACAACCAAGAAGATGGGCGATCTCTGTGCAGTTTTCTTCGCCAATGCACAGAATGACACATTTTAACTAGTATACTATATCAAATAAGTACCGTTATTTCAACAGAAACTTCTCCTTTACACAGGAAAAACAGAGTGTCTGCCGCAGCAGACACTCTGTTTCTTACCGTTCCGGTTTCAGTTATAGATATTCTTGGACTGCACCAGCCGCACCTCATATCCGTGCTGCCGCACCGCCTGCAAAATTCTCTCTTTGTGGTCATGGCCAAAGGCCTCCAACGTCACCTGCAGTTCCACCTTACTCTGGCGATTGATGCTGACAAACTGATTGTGATCCAGTTTGATAATATTGCCGTTTTCCTCCGCCACGATTTGCGCCACGCGCACCAGCTCACCGGGACGGTCCGGCAGCATAACAGAAAAGCTGAACACCCGTCCGCGCTCAATCAGTCCATGCTGCACAAGGCTGGCCATGGTGATCACATCCATATTGCCGCCGGAAAGGATGGAAACTACATTCTGTTCCTTCCGCTCCAGATGTTTCAGCGCGGCCACCGTCAAAAGGCCTGCATTTTCCACCATCATCTTATGATTTTCAATAATATCCAGAAATGCCTCTACCAATTCATCGTCTTTGATGGTAATGATCTCATCCACATTCTTCTGGATGTAGGGAAATACCTTTTCACCGGGCGTCCGCACCGCCACGCCGTCAGCAATGGTTTCAATGGAAGGCAGAGTCACCACATGCCCAGCCTCCAGAGAGGCTTTCATAGATGCCGCACCTTCCGGTTCCACACCGATGACTTTCACATGGGGATTCAACAGTTTGGCAAGCGTGGAAACGCCCGCCGCCAGACCGCCGCCGCCGATGGGCACAAGAATGACATCCACATCCGGCAGAGACTGGAAAATCTCATAGGCGATCGTACCCTGTCCGCAGGCAATGTCCAGATCATTAAAGGGTGGTATGTAGGTCATTCCCCGCTCCTGCGCAAGGTTCATGGCACACTCCGCCGCATCATCAAAGGTTCCTCCGTGGAGAATAACCTCTGCCCCATACTTCTTCGTACGGTCCACCTTCATCAGCGGGGTCGTGGTAGGCATAACCACTGTTGCCCGGATGCCAGACTTTTTAGCCGCATACGCCACGCCCTGTGCATGATTGCCTGCGGAAGCGGTGATAAGACCATTATCTTTTTCCGTCTCCGTTAATCGAGTCGCTTTAAAATACGCACCGCGAATCTTATAAGCGCCGGTAACCTGCAGATTCTCCGGCTTCAGATAAACCTGATTACCACAGAGTTCAGAGAGATATCGACTGTATACCAGTTCTGTCTTAGCAATCACACCCCGCAGCGTGCTGCGTGCTTCTTTAAAACGGTCAATTGTCAGCATATATGTTACTCCTGTCCCGGGTGGAGCCCCTCTTTTCAAGATTGTTTCATCATAGCAAACTGCCCAAAAAAGTCAATACACTTTTGTTATAATTCGTGATACTCAAAACAGATCTCGCTTTTTAAATTCCAATGTGTTATTCTATCAAAAAGATAACGCTTGGGAGGTGAAACGGATGCGCGCCAAACACCCCCGCCTTGTGATCACGTTTCACACCACGGCAGAGGCCATGGCCACGGAACAGCTGTGCCTGCGGGAGCATCTCGAGGGAAAACTGATCTCCGTTCCCCGCTGTCTGACTTCAGACTGCGGCATTGCATGGTCCGCGCCGCTGGAACTACGGAAAACGCTGAAGCAGAAGCTGCAGGAAGCCGCCATCGAGACTGATGGCTTCCACGAAATTCTGCTGTAAGCTTTTTCTTTCCCGATCGTTATTCTTTTGAAAAAATAACTGACAGGAGTGGTAACATGAAAAAACAATTCGCCCTCCGCGCCTATCTGCCGGTCATCATCACCGGTGTGGTGGTAGGCATTGCGGCACTGATCCTCACCGCCATGGGCAACCCCAAGAACATGGGCTTCTGCATTGCCTGCTTCGAGCGTGACATTGCAGGCGCACTGGGGCTGCACAGCGCAGCCGTAGTGCAGTACATCCGCCCCGAGATCATCGGCATGGTTCTGGGCGCTCTGATCTCTGCCGTTGCCTTCAAGGAATTCCGTGCCAAGTCCGGTTCCTCCCCTGCCTGCCGCTTTGTTCTGGGCGCGTTTGTGATGATCGGTGCGTTGGTGTTCCTCGGCTGCCCCCTGCGTATGGTCATCCGTCTGGGTGGCGGCGACCTGACTGCCGTGGCTGCCCTGCTGGGCTTCCTGGCCGGTATTCTGGTGGGTCTGGTGTTCCTGAAAAAGGGCTTTACACTGGGCCGTGCCTACCCCATCCGCCGCGGCGAGGGCCTGATGCTGCCCGGTTTCATGGTTATCCTGCTGTGCCTGCTTCTGTTTGCCCCCCAGCTGCTGAAGTTCTCCGAGTCCGGCCCGGGCTCCATGCATGCTCCCATCGCCGTGGCACTGATCGCCGGTCTGGCTGTCGGCGTTTTCGCCCAGCGCAGCCGCCTGTGCATGGCCGGCGGCCTGCGTGACGTATTCCTGATGAAGGACTTCACCCTGCTTTCCGGTTTCCTCGCCATCTGGATCACCATCACCATCGGCAATCTTGTTCTCGGCAGCTACAACCTTTCCGCACTCAGCCAGCCCGTGGCCCACAGCCAGTATCTGTGGAGCTTCCTGGGCATGGCTCTTGCAGGCTGGGGTTCCATCCTGCTGGGCGGCTGCCCTCTGCGCCAGCTGATCCTCTCCGGTGAGGGCAACGGCGACTCCGCCGTGACTGTCTTCGGCATGATCTTCGGCGCCGCGCTTGCCCACAACTTCGGCCTTGCCGGCAGTGCGGACAGCGTGGTGGACGGCGTGTATAAGGTCGGCGGCATCAAGACCCCCGGCATGGTTGCCGTGTGCATCGGCTTTGTGGTGCTGCTGGTGATCTCCCTCACCCACCTGCCCAAGAAAGGAGACTGAACATGATCGATACCAGAGGTCTGTCCTGCCCCATCCCCGTGGTCATGGTGCAGAAAGCTGTGAAGGATGCTCCCGCCAAGCTGGAAGTGCTGGCAGACGCGGAAGTGGCCGTGGAAAACATCACCCGCTTTGCCCGTTCTCAGGGCTATGAGGTGTCCGTTACCGAAGACGGAATTGATTACAAAATGACACTAACAAAGTAACGAAAAACCGGGGATTTCAGTCGGAACCCCCGTTTTTGTCATTCTTTTGTTGCTATTTGTTTCTGAAAAACACTTTATGTGTCCCGCGTTTTTTCATACGATCATATCAAGAATTTAACGCAAGGGAGTGAAGTTCCATGGTGAAAAAACGCGTTCTATGCCTGCTGCTGACAGGGCTGCTTCTCAGCGGCTGCGCGCAAAGTTCTCCCTCCATATCCAACACTCCCACAGCACCGGAAAGCTCCGCACCACCGGACGCCCCCGCTGTGCAAACCGCTCCGGAGCAGGCGGTGGCAGTCTACGACTTCGATACCGTTCAAATCGCGCTGCCCATGGAACATTGGGAGCAAATCATCGTGGAAACAGGCCCGGATGACTGCGAAGCAGACCAGCCGCTCTATCCCCGCACGCTGATGACTGTTTACGAAAAGGCCTCTGTGGAGGCAGCGGAAGCCGACTTCGGCGATGCGGCGGACATTGGCTTTCTGTGGGGTTTCTGTGAGTTGGATGAAGCTACCTTCCAGGACCATCTCGCCTTTGAACCTCCCGGCAGTACCCTCTTTGCTAAAAAAGACGGCCTGTATTACGCCTACCTCTATCCTACGGACGTCCAGTTCTACCGCTCCGGTGATCTCGCAGATGCCACAGCGGAAGACTGGGCACAATGGGAAATGCTGAATACTCTGGGAGCAGAAGTCTGCCGGGACTTTATAGAGCGCAACGAACTGGAACCCTGCAGTGCACGGGATTTCTACGACCGTCCCTTCACTTGGGATGGCGCTCACGCCTACGTTCAATATTATCCTTACTACACCTTTGACGGTTCCAAAAGAGAGTTTGACACGCTGGTTCTTTCCCAGCCTGCCAGACAGGGAGAGGGCGGTATCTGGTGTGTGGAACGAGTCTATGATGTATACGGCACACCGTCCCTGCACTTTCCCGACGGCGATATCCCCGCCGCGGAATACTACGCTGCCTTACAGGCAGAGTGCGACGCAGGCCTGCATTCGGAACTGCTGACACCTCTGGGCGCGGCCGGACATTTCGTGTCGGAATCCCTCCGTCACTCCGAGGACATCAGCAGCGAGAATCTGGTATTGACCGACGACCTCGACGATGATTACATGGAGACCAATCGCATCATGAGCCAAACCATCGTCGCTCTGCTGGTACGTCCCGATACCGTGACGGATGCAGAGGTGCTGGAATGCATCGGCCGCTTCCGTGCAGATACTTGGGGCGTTATGGGGCGGTACAACTACGGCTCCGACTGGTGGACACCGCTGCAGGAGGCATTGAAGCGCTGCGCGGCAGGCAGCGGACAGACGGAACGAAACACGGCCATGATGCATTTCTACTGCACTTCCTACGGCCCCTATGCCGACTTTATCGGCAAACTGCTGCAGGCCCAGCAAGAGGCAGACCCTGCCGCCTTTGAGGAAGCTCTAATGGAACGCTCCTCCAACGAGCAAGCGATCCTCCGGTCTGCTTTGGAACGTCCATAAATGTAAGAAAGAGACGGACAAAGTGTCCGTCTCTTTTTCGTTGTTTAATGACAACTGTGGCTGCCGCAGGTATGACCACCCTCGCCATGTTCATGGTCATGGTGGTCGCAGCGAACTGCAGGATTATAAACCAGCTTCTGTGCCAGCAAGGCCTCCACCGCCGCGTCTGCGCTGCCAGCCACGCCGCCAAACAGGCGAATGCCAGCCTGTGCCAAAGCCATCTGGGCACCGCCGCCGATGCCGCCGCAAATCAAAATCTCCACGCCGTTGGTCTGCAGAAATCCTATCAGTGCGCCGTGACCGCTGCCCATGGTGTCCACAACTTCCGCGTTCACGATCGTTCCGTCTTCCACCTCGTACATCTTGAACTGTGCCGTGTGACCGAAGTGCTGGAAGATCTGTCCGTTTTCGTAAGTAACTGCAATTTTCACATGAAACTCCTTTGCCTGTTCACGTTCATGCCGACTTACTCTTCTGCGGATAAAATGGTTTTATAATTTTATCATATTCTTTTTTTACCGGTTCTGTCAAAGAAAAAGAGAGCGCTCACTGCGCTCCCTTTTTCTGATCGATCATCCGGTAAAGGCAGGAAAGTCCGTCGGACAAACCGCCTACGGCGTCAATGACGCCCTCCCGTACCGCCTCTTCTCCGTAGAGGATGCTGCCCACATCGGCGGCCATATCCTCCTTTTTCAGCATCAGTTCCTCAAACCGTTTGGCGCTCACCTGACTGTGGCCGGACACAAAAGCCACAATGCGGTCCTGCAGCCGCTGGAAGTAGCTGTAAGTCTGAGGCGCGGCAATCACCATACCGCTGGTGCGTACGGGGTGAATGGTCATGGCTGCGGACGGCACGGCAAAGCTGCGTTGAGCCGCCACCGCCAGCGGCACTCCGATGGAATGGCTGCCGCCCAGCACAATGGAAACGGTGGGCTTGGTCATGCCTGCGATCAGTTCCGCGATGGCCAGCCCCGCCTCCACATCACCGCCCACGGTGTTCAACAGAAACAGCACTCCGTCCACTTCGTCACTTTCTTCCAGCTTGGCAAGAAGCGGCAGAATGTGCTCGTACTTGGTGGTTTTTGTGCCGCTGGCCGCCGTACTGTGTCCCTCGATCTGTCCGATGATCGTCAGGCAGTAGACATTTCCGTGGCTGGTACGGGTCATGGCGGAGCCGAAGTCCAGAATGGACTGGGCAGCGTCATTTTCTTCACCGTTCTTTTCCGGTTCGGTGGGTTTGGTATTTTCAGTCATGGAATCCCTCACTTTCCCCGATAGTATTGCTATCTTTACAAAAACTACACGCTTCGCACTTCCTTTTTTTCTCACGGTGTGGTAGGATGAAAAATAATTCATTGCTTTACTGTGAAAAGAAAGGAGCGCCCATGAAAAAACTCCCCGGTTTTCTGCGAAAACACTGCGGCGCTCTTTTGGCGGGTACGCTGGCGGCGCTTCTGGCCTTTGCGTTGGGTTGGTACGCCCATGTGGACTATGCCGCTGCCCAACAGGAAGCAAAACTCTGCGACCAGCTGCGCTGGCTCACAGAGGAAGTGTACGATCTGCAGATGCAATACGAAAAGCGTGCCAGAACCGGAGAACTGGACACCCCCATCAACGAGGGCCTGCTCAGTGCAGATGTTGTGACGCTCCGTGGTCGTGCCGGTATTGCACACGACCTCCTTGTCGAATTAAACAGTTTGCCTGCCGTGCGTTCCCATCGGGAAGCCATCCCCTACCTGATATTTCTGAATAGTTATTTGCTTCGCACACAGTATTCCGACTATTATTCACTGGAGGAACTGTTTATCGCAACGAAGCCGCTTATGGACGTTTCCTATACAAACTTGAACGAAGCCTTGGATGCCATTGAGGCAAACCTGATGACAGAAAAAGGACAGGCCGCACTGGCAATCGTAAAGAATTTTGACTGAGCATATTTTAACTACCGAAAGAGAGTTTTTTATCATGGAACAAAAGAAGCAACGCATTGTGGTGAAGGTGGGCACCTCCACCCTGACCCACGAATCCGGCGATCTGGACCTGCGCAGTATGGAGCATCTGGTTCGCACCCTGTCCGATCTGGAGGGGATGGGCCATGAGATCATTCTGGTCTCCTCTGGCGCCATTGCCGTGGGTACTGCCAAAATGGGACTGCCGGAACGCCCAAAGGAACTGCGGATGAAGCAGGCCGCAGCCGCCGTGGGCCAGTGCCAGATGATGCACATTTACGATAAATTCTTCTCTGAATACAACCACACTGTAGCACAGATCCTGCTGACCGGAGATGACATTGAGGAAGCAGACCGCGCAGAGCACCTGCACAGCACCTTCTCCGCCCTGCTGGAAACGGGCATCATCCCCATTGTCAACGAGAACGACTCCGTCTCCTCTGCCGAGATCGAAACGGGCCACCACAAGGTACTGGGTGATAACGACACCCTTTCCGCTCTTGTAGCCGGGTTGTGCAAGGCTGATCTGCTGGTGCTGCTCTCTGATATCGACGGCCTGTATGACGCCGACCCAAAAACACACCCCGACGCCAAGCTCCTGCACCGTGTCACGGAGCTGACACCGGAAGTTCTGGAAATGGCCGGCGGAGCCGGTAGCTGGCGCGGCACCGGCGGCATGGCTACCAAGCTCTCCGCCGCAAGCGTGGCCATGGCGGCAGGCTGTGACATGGTCATCACCAATGGTGCCCGCATGGATAACCTCTACGGCATTGTGGAGGGTAAGGACATCGGCACCCGCTTTATCGCGCATCAGTAAGGAGGAATCCCATATGACCGCATTACAGCAGCAGGGCGCAGCCGCCAAGGCCGCGACCTATGTACTCTCCACCACCGGCACCGCAAAGAAAAACGAAGCGCTGGAAGCCATCGCCTCCATTTTGACGGAGCGGCAGAACGAATGGCTGGCCGCCAACGCAGAAGATGTTGCCGCCGCCAAAAAGGCAGGCATGCGTCCCGCCATGCTGGACCGGCTGACCCTGACCCCCGCACGCATTGCAGGGATCGTGGACGGCGTGCGGCAGGTTGCCTCCCTGCCCGATCCCATCGGACAGGTGACGAAGATGGAGACCCGCCCCAACGGCCTCATCATCGGCCGCCGAAGAGTCCCCCTTGGCGTGATCGCCATCATTTTTGAAGCCCGCCCCAATGTCACCGTGGATGCTGCGGCCCTGTGCCTGAAAAGCGGCAACGTATGCATCCTCCGCGGCGGCAAGGAGGCCATCCGCTCCAACCGCTGCGTCACGGAGCTGATGCGGGAAGCGTTAACTTCTGTTGGGCTGCCCGCCGACTGCATCTCGCTGGTGCAGGACACCAGCCGTGAAACCGCCAACGAGCTGATGCATCTGGACGGCTACGTGGATGTCCTGATCCCCCGCGGCGGCGCAGGCCTGATCCGCACCGTAGCAAAGGAAGCCAGCGTCCCTGTCATCCGCACCGGCGAGGGCGTGTGCCACATTTATGTGGATGACGAGGCCGATCTGGACATGGCCGCCACCATCCTCCACAACGCCAAGTGCTCCCGTCCCTCTGTGTGTAACGCCGTGGAGTGTGTACTGGTGCATGAGGCCATTGCAAAGGACTTCTGGGCGAAAGCTCTCCCCCTGCTGGATGCCCACAATGTGGAACTTCGCTGTGATGGAAAATCACTTGACACGCTTGGAACACGAGGCGTTCCCGCCGCAGAGAGTGACTGGGATGCGGAATATGACGACTATATCCTTGCTGTCCGTACGGTAAATGGTCTGGACGAGGCAATCGACTTCATCAACGCTCACAGCACCCAGCATTCCGAGTCCATTATCACGAAAAACTACTTCAAAGCGCAGCACTTCCTGAACGCTGTGGACGCTGCGGCGGTGTATGTCAACGCCTCCACCCGTTTCACCGACGGCGGTGAGTTTGGCCTTGGCGCAGAGATCGGCATCTCCACCCAGAAGATGCACGCCCGCGGCCCCATGGGACTGGAAGAGCTGACCAGCTCCAAATACGTCATCTACGGCGAAGGACAGATTCGCTGAACCAAACCATTACAAAGGAGGCTTTCCCATGGTTTTTGAAACCATCGCCCTGAGCATCATTGCCCTATTGCTGTTTATCCTGCTGTTGTCTCAGAAAAAGAAAACTTTAAAGCTGCTGCTGGGCGTACTGACTGCTGCAGCAGCCATTGCCGCCATGGTCTGCTTCATTTTGATGCAGCGCGCCTCCGGCAATCCCGATGCAGGTAAAGAAATGCTGCAGTTGTATCTCCCCTGCGCAGCCTATCTGATCGTGGCCTTCTGGGGTCTGCTGACCGCCGGCGGCATCCACCGCAAACACAAGCAGGAACGGGCGGCAAAGAAGGCGCTGAAGGAATCCAAAAAGCGTGATACCTCCTCCGCAGATGAATCTGAATTTTAAAAAGAAAGAGTGTGAAACCATGGCAACCTTTGGATTTATCGGTACCGGCAACATGGGCGGTGCCATTGCCCGCGCCGTCTGCCGCCGCATTCCCAGCGATCAGGTGTTTTTGGCAAACCGCACGCCGGAAAAGGCTAAGATCCTGGCCGAAGAACTGGACTGCCGCGTGACAGACAACGATGCCGTAGCGGAAAATGCCGACTTCATTTTTCTGGGCGTGAAGCCGCAGTACATGGCGGATCTGCTGGAAGACATCAGCCCCATTCTGGAGGCCCGTCAGAGCCGCTTTATTCTGGTGAGCATGGCTGCCGCCCTCACCATTCCCGATCTGCGGGAGCGGGGGTGCGGAAACTTCCCCGTCATTCGCATCATGCCCAATACGCCCTCCGCTGTAGGCGAAGGCGTGGTATTCTACACCTGCGACGGCGTCACCAAGGTGGAAGAAAAGGTCTTCCTTGACGCCATGAGCGGTGCAGGACGGCTGGTCCCGCTGGAGGATCATCTGATGGACGCAGGCAGCGCTGTGGCCGGCTGCGGCCCCGCCTTCGCCTGCCTGTTTATGGAAGCCATTGCTGACGGCGGTGTGATCTGCGGTCTTTCCCGCCCCATGGCCATGGAGTGCGCCGCACAAATGCTGGTGGGCATCGGCAAGCTGTATCTGGAAACCGGAAAACACCCCGGCCAACTGAAGGATGAGGTATGCTCCCCCGGCGGCGCTACCATTGAGGGCATCCGCACGCTGGAGGAAAACGGATTCCGCGGCGCTGCGATCGATGCCGTTGTGGCAGCATGGAAAAAATCCTCAAAAATGAAATAACCTGTCAAAAGATCCGAAGCAAACCGCTTCGGATCTTTTTTCCTACTTCCGTACGCCCCCACAGCCCCTGTTGATCCCAAACACAAAATCCCGGTTTTTCCGGAAACGCTCGCTCCCGTGGTTCTCACACTGTAACATCTCCGTCATCCTGCACAGAAACCTCCCCTCGTTTCGGTTTTTCTGCCCTCTGGAAATCACACCCTCTCTGTGTTACACTTGCGGCAGAACAACATTCCACCTGTTGATCGAGGGTACTACGATGGATTTCAAAAAAAAGCGTTGGATCAGCCTGTTTGCCGGTGTCGGCATTGAGGCACTGAGCGGCATCGTCTATGCCTGGAGCGTATTTCAGGCTCCGCTCATGGAAAAATACGGTTGGTCCGTCACACAGGTAGCGATCACATACACGCTCACCAGCATCAGCACCATGTTGTGCACCATTTTCTTCGGTGGAAAAGCCCATCGTCTGATGAGCATTCGTAAAGAATTGGTCATGGGCACCCTGCTCTACGGCGTCTTTATGATGGCCACCGCCTTCCTCTTTGGCCGACTGATCCTCCTATACTTGTTCTTCGGCATTCTAAGCGCTGCCGGTCTGGCCTTTGTCTACCCTCTGCTCATCAGCTATGCCGTGGAGATGTTCCCTGACCACAGCGGCGTTGCGGGCGGCATTATGACGGCGGGTTACGGTCTGGGCAGTGTCCTCTGGGCTCCTTTGGCCACAAAACTCCACGCCCTCACCGGTGACATCAGCAAAGTCTTTTTCATCCTCGGTGCCCTGTTCCTGGCAGGGATGCTGTTGCTGACGCTGCTGATATTCTCCCCTCCTCCGGAGTTTCGACAGAATATGCTGGAAATACACTCTGAAAAAGCCCCATCCCGTATCCGTCACACTGTGATTCCCTCCCTTTATGAGGTAGACACCCCCGCCATGCTGCGCATGATCCCGTTCTATATGACTTTTTTCACTTTGCTGCTTGGCCTTTCCTGCGGCGGCATGATCATCAATCAGGCTGCCCCTATTATGACGCTCACCTTTGGTGACAGTCCTGCCGCCGCTGCAAGGTTGGTAAGCCTACTGGCAGTTTTCAATGTGGCAGGCCGTCTGTTCTGGGGGCCTATATCGGACAAACTGGGAAAATCAGCCACTCTGGTACTCATCAACATTCTGCTGGTAATCTGCATGTTGGGTTTACTGCTATGCTCCGGCCGCATTCTCTTTACCTCCGCCCTGCTGGGTGCGCTTCTCTGCTACGGCGGCACAGCCTCACTCATTGCGCCTCTGACTGCGGAACTTTTCGGCCACCACCATGTCACAGAAAACTATTCCGTCATGTTCTGCGTATTTGGCTGCGCCTCTATGGTGGGGCCTCCCCTGATCTCTGCCATACGGGACGCCACCGGCGCCTATACAATGGCCTATATCTGGGCTATCGCCTTCGCTCTGCTGTCGCTGACTATGAGCCTGATCCTCTATCGCCTCCGTGGCGCCAAGATCCCGAAAATCTGACTTTAATAAAAAAGGACTGCCTTTTCAGGCAGTCCTTTTCCGCATCATATCCGGAAAAAGGGTAGACCTTTTCCTTGTTTTTATGATATACTAAAGCATCTAAAAAAATGGAGGATTGCCTATGCGTACGCTGTTTCTGGGCGGCACCGTGGTTTCCGGCAACGGAGCCAAACGGGCCGATATACTGGTGGAAAACGAAAAAGTTGTAGCCGTAGGCCGCAATCTGCCTAATGCAGCCGACCGGATCGTAGATGTGGAGGGCTGCCTCCTGTTCCCCGGCTTCATTGATGCGCACACCCATTTTGATCTGGACGTTTGCAATACTACTACGGCAGATGATTTCTACACCGGCAGCCGTGCCGCCATTCACGGCGGTACCACTACGGTCATTGACTTCGCCTGCCCCAACAAGGGCGAAAGTCTGCAGTACGGTCTGGATCTGTGGCACCAGAAAGCAGACGGCAAAACCTTCTGCGACTACGGCTTCCACATGACCATTGACGACTGGAACGAGTCCATCCGCGCAGAACTGAAAACCATGTTTGCACGGGGCATCTCTTCGTTCAAGATGTATATGACCTATCCTGCCATGATGGTGGGTGACCGGGATATGTACTGGGCACTGAAAGAATTGAAATCTTTGGGCGGCATCTGCGGCGTCCACTGTGAAAATGCCGGTGTGATCGACGGTATGATCGCAGAAAAGAAGGCCGCCGGAGAACTGTCTCCCGCCTCCCATCCGCTGACCCGTCCGCCCTACCTGGAAGCAGAAGCGGTCTCCCGCCTGCTGCGTATTGCTGAGGCGGCGGACTGTCCCGTGGTGATCGTCCATCTGACGAACGCCGAAGCCCTGAAAGAGGTGGAGCACGCCCGCAAGCGGGGCCAGAAAGTCTATGTGGAGACCTGCCCCCAGTACCTGCTGCTGGATGAAAGCGTCTACTTCACCGAAGACTATTCGCAGGCTGCCCGCTACGTCTGCGCGCCGCCTATCCGTTCCACGGAGCATCAGGATGCGCTGTGGAAGGCTCTGCGCCGTGGCGACATCCAGACCATCTCCACCGACCACTGCTCCTTCACCCTGCAGCAGAAAGATGCCGGACGGGGCGACTTTACTGCTATTCCCGGCGGCCTGCCCGGTGTGGAGACCCGCGGCGAGCTGATCTACTCCTACGGCGTGGCCAAACGCCGTATCAGCATTCAAAATATGTGCCGCCTGCTCAGTGAGAATCCCGCCAGACTGTACGGTCTCTTCCCCCGCAAGGGCATTTTGAAGCCCGGCAGCGATGCGGATATTGTCATTTACGATCCCGGTGCCAGCCATGTCATCCGCACTGATGACTGCATCGCCAATGTGGACTACAATCCCTATGAGGGATTTGTCACCTCCGGCGGAATTCGTGAGGTGTGGCTCCGTGGCCGCAAGGCCGTGGAAAACGGCCGCGTGCTGGACGAAACGCCGCAGGGCAAGTATTTGGTCCGAGGCAAATGCAGCCTGTAAGAAAAAAATCCGGTGCTTGACAGCACCGGATTTTTTGATTGTTCTTATTCGCCCCACTGGACGTCGATAATGATGGTATCCATTACCTCTACAAATTCGCTCTTGATGATGTGCTGCTTGCCCACGCGGATCTCCTGTTCGCCCACTTTGCTGAGCATGATTCCGCCGCCGGCAACCTCTGTCTCAGCCGTGAAAATCAGATTCACATGGTAAGGGTCCTCCACCCACTGGCCATCATTTCCCAGCACATAATAGGGTTCCTTCTCCACGTCCACGATCTCGCCGCCCACATAGGCGCCGGAGGCCATCATCTTGGAGGGCAGATGCTTCTTGGTATTCTCATACAGCTCCGCAGGGACTCCCTCCGCCTTGACCTGATAGGTGACCTTCACCTTTTCCACCTGCGTATCTCCGCCGCCGCGGTTCATCAGTTTATACCCGGCAAATGCCACCACTGCCAGAATCAGCACCACGGCGATGATATCGATCACATTGAATTTTCCAATGCGCTTTGCTTTCTGTTCCATATGTTCCTCCGTATATCGGGTTTCTTCTCTTATGATGGACAAGGTCCGTGAAGTATTGTATACTAATTCCCATGATTCCACAAGACCAATTTTACAAAAGGAAGGTCTTTTCCATGAAAGTCATCCACCTGATCAGCGGCGGCGACTCCGGCGGTGCCAAGACCCATGTACTGAGTCTGCTGCAGCATCTGAATCAAACCATCACTGCCCAGCTGGTGTGTTTCCGGGACGGTCCCTTTGCGGACGAAGCCCGCGCCATGGGCATTCCCACCGAAATCATGGGTAGAAACAATATCCCCCGGCTACGTCGTCAGCTGACTGCCTACATCAAAGACGGCGGTTACCAACTGATCCACTGTCACGGTTCCCGCGCCAATATGGTCGGTGCGCTTCTGCGCAATACCACCGGCCTGCCGGTGGTCTCTACAGTCCACAGTGACTATAAACTGGACTATATGGGCCGTCCCCTCAGCCACCTCACCTTCGGCACCATCAATGCCTATGCCCTGCGGAGGCTGGACTACCACATCGGCGTTTCCGACGCCATGGTAGATCTCCTGATCTCGCGCGGCTTTGCAGCAGACCGCTTTTACGCCATTTACAATGGCATTGATTTCACGCCCGCTCCCGAGCAGGGCGACCGCCTTGCCTATCTGCGCAGTCTTGGCGCTGATGTGGACGAAGACAGCGTTGTGGTGGGCATTGCCGCCCGGCTGAATCCGGTGAAGGACATGTCCACGCTGATTCGCGGCTTTGCGGCAGGATATCGGGAATGCCCCCGCCTGCGTCTGGTGATCGCTGGTGACGGCGAAGAACGGGAAAAGCTGGGCAGCCTCGCCAAGGAACTGGGCGTGGAAAACCAAGTGACTTTTGCAGGCTGGATCTCCGGCGGCATGGACCGCTTCTACGCCGCATTGGACATCAACGCGCTGACCTCTCTCTCTGAAACCTTCCCCTATGCGCTGACGGAAGGCGCCCGTTTCCATCTGGCCACCGTGGCCACCGCCGTGGGTGGAATTCCCTATCTCATCGATCCGGGCGTCAACGGCTACTTGTTCCAGCCCGGCGACTGGGAGGCACTGGGCCGCCATCTGGCTTCCATGGGTAAGGACGATGGGCTGCGCAAACGGATGGGCGAAAAGCTCTACGAAAAAGCTTCTACCAAGTTCTCCATTCAAAAGACAGTGGACACCCAGCTTCACATTTACAGCGAGATTCTCCGCCGCCACGCACGGCCCAAGGCAGAGCGGGACGGCGTGGTGATCTGCGGCGCCTACGGCCGGGGAAACACCGGCGATGACGCCATCCTCGAAGCCATTCTGCAGGAGATGCGCTCTATCGATCCTGATATGCCTGTCACCGTGCTCAGTAAAAATCCCCAATCCACCCGCCTGACCTATCGGGTACAGTCCCTCAGCCGCACGAATTTCTTCGGATGGTTCCGCGCTATGCGCCATGCCCGGCTGTATATCAACGGCGGCGGCAGCCTCATTCAGGACGTCACCTCCCGCCGTTCCCTGTGGTTCTACCTGTTCAACATCTGGGCCGCCAAACGCGCCGGATGCCCTGTGCAGATGTACGGCTGCGGTATTGGTCCTGTGCTGCGCGAGTCCCTTCGCAAGCACGCAGCCTCGATCCTAAACGCCAATGTGGATGTGATCACACTTCGTGAGCCGGACTCTCTGGAGGAACTGAAGGCCATGGGCGTGACGAAACCGGAGATCCTGCTGACGGCAGACCCGGCTCTGACGCTGCAGCCCGCCGTCGATGACGAAACAGACAGCATTCTGCTGCGCGCAGGCATTCCACCACATGGCAAGTATATTTGCTTTGCACTACGCGACTGGAAAGGCTTTGACATGAAAGCCCCCCTGTTTGGCAAGGCCGCAAAATACGCTTATGACACCTATGGATTGACACCGGTATTTTTCTCTGTAGAAAGGCATCTGGACCCCGCCGCCTGCCGAAAGGCGGCCTCCGGATTGGAAATTCCCCATTACTTTTTAGACAATGCAGGCAGCGCAGGCACCATCATCGGGGCACTGTCCCGCATGGATGCCGTTGTTTCCATGCGGCTCCACGCTCTTATCTTTGCCGCAGGCCGCGGCACCCCGCTGGCAGGTGTTGTTTACGATCCCAAGGTATCCTCATTCCTGCGTTATATTGGTCAGGATATTTTTACCGATCTGGAGGCGCTGACGGAGGAATCCCTCTGCAGCATGATCGACCGCGCCGTAGCACAGGGTGCGGCGGATCAGACCTCCGCCGTGGAGCATCTGCGCGGTATGGCTCAAAAGAATGCGGATGTTGCCCAACGACTGATGCAACTGTAAGCACCTTTTTTCAAAGTAAAAGAACACCTCCCGCTATGAACAGGTCCAGTAAAAACGGACAATAGACAAAACACCCCCTGATGTAGGAAAATTAGAGTACTACATCAGGGGGTATGATCATGTCAAAACGGGTCTATACACATGTACAGGAATTGTTGCCGGAGATTCAAATTATG
>JAFYQM010000058.1 GCA_017547085.1 Oscillibacter sp. | reverse complement strand
CGACAAGGAGATGCTTGCCCGCATTCGCCAGGACATTGAGACGGTGCTGCTGCCGCGCGTGCTGCGCCGTGTGAAGGAAGAGGAGCGTGCACTGTTTGACGACCAGCTCATCTTGCATGTGAACCCCACGGGCAAGTTTGTGATAGGCGGTCCTCATGGCGACACGGGCCTCACAGGCCGAAAAATCATTGTCGACACCTACGGCGGTCGCGGCGCCCATGGCGGCGGCGCGTTCTCAGGCAAGGATCCGAGCAAGGTGGACCGCAGTGCAGCCTATGCTGCTCGTTGGGTGGCCAAGAATATCGTGGCAGCCGGTCTTGCAAGCAAGTGTCAGGTGCAGCTGGCCTACGCCATCGGCGTGGCACAGCCCGTCTCCGTTCTGGTGGATACCTTCGGCACCGGCAAGGTGGATGACGGCGTACTGGAGCAGGCTGTCAGCAAGGTCTTTGACCTGCGCCCCACTGCCATCATCCGTGATCTGGACCTGCGCCGTCCCATCTACCGCCAGCTGGCCGCTTATGGTCACATGGGCCGCGAGGATCTGGGCGTCAGCTGGGAAAAGACCGACCGCGTGGAGGCTTTGAAGGCCGCCGTGGCCGAACTGGCATAATTTTACTCCATTGCTAAGAATGTATAAAAATGAGCACCGTGCAGATACTCTGCACGGTGTTTTTTTGTATCAATCCTTGACAACGAGCCACATTTCTGATATATATTTTACAAATATGATTTTAAAAACCGCGTTATAAGGTTTTCAGAATTGCAAGATTGTAAAATTGTAAAATGGAAGGACTAAGCTTGTGAATAAACAGATCGTTTTGGTGGCCGAAACCGGCTCTGATATCACACCTGCACTGGCGGAGGAATACGGCATTTATCTGGTGCCCATGCATGTTTCCATGGGGAATGAGACGCTGGACGACGGTACGTTCCCGCCGGAGGATGTATGCGCCTATTATGACCGGACCGGCACGGTTCCCAAGACCAGCGCCAGCGTGCCCGGCGACTTTGAGCGGGTGTTTGACGAGATCCACAGCCGCTGGCCCGAGAAGAAGATTCTCCATCTGGCCTACTCTGCCGTGACCACCTGTTCTTATCAGAGTGCCGTTATGGCATCGGAGGGACGGGACTATGTCACCAGCGTAGATACCAAGCATGTCTCCGTTGGACAGGCCTCCGTGGTGCTGGAGGTGGCCCGTTTCCTGCGGGAGCACCCCGACTGCTCCGTGGAAGAAGCCGCCGCTGCCGCCAAGTCCATTGCGGAGCGGACGCAGATGTGCTTCATCCCTAAGAATCTCGATTACCTGCGGGCCGGTGGCCGAGTCAGCAACGTGGTGGCACTGACAGGGAACCTGCTGCAGCTGCATCCCTGCATTGAGATCCTTGACGGCCAGCTGGTGGCAAAGAAAAAGTACCGCGGCGCACTGGATAAGCTGACGCCGAAGCTGATCCGCGACTTCGTGGACAAGCATGATCTGGACCGGGATCACCTGTATTTTATCTGGTCTCCCGGTTTGCAGGAGGAGGTGCGGCGCATTTCGGAGCAGACGGCCGCAGAGTGCGGCTTCCGGAAGGTCACGTGGATGAAGACTGGCTGCGTCATCACCTGCCATGGCGGTCCCGGCTGTATCGGTATTGTGGGCAGCAGCCGTGCCTGAATCCAAAAAAAGAAAACGAACTTTTGAAACACCGGCTGTCTCAGCCGGTGTTTTTCGTTGTCACGACAAAGCGCGCGTGGTATACTGGGGAAAAGAATTTTGGGGAGGAACTCCTATGAAGCGCTGTTTTATTTTTGCTGCGGGAACGTTTTTCGGCCTGCGGGAACGTCCTGCCGATGGCGATCTGGTCATTGCCGCCGATGCCGGCTATCGGGTCTGCGAGCAGCAGAGTATCAAGCCGGATCTGCTGCTGGGTGACTTTGATTCCATGGAGCTGCCTGCTTTTTCCGGCGAGGTTTGCCGCCTGCCGGTGGAAAAGGACGATACAGACACCATGGCAGCGGTGAAGGAAGGCCTTGCACGGGGCTGCACGGAGTTTTTCCTGTATGGCGGCACCGGCGGCAAGCGGCTGGATCACACGCTGGCCAATTTGCAGACGCTGCTGTATCTCCGCCGCCGCGGAGCCCGGGGCTGGATGTTTGACGATGACTTTGTCTGGACGGTCATCGAGAACGAGAGCCTAAGCGTGCCAAGAGAAACCGACTGGGCACTGCTGTCTCTCTTCAGTCTTGGCGACCGGGCCGAGGGCATTACGCTGCAAGGTGTGCAATACCCCCTTACAGACGGTGTGCTGACACCGGAATTCCCTCTCGGGGTCAGCAATCATATCATGGAAGAGACGGCGCACATCTCTGTGCGGCAGGGCGTTCTGGCAGTCGGCTGGCAACTCCATTCCGATATCCTATAAGTAGAATAACGAATTGAATAATCTTTCGTTGCGGTCACTGCATAGGTATTGTATAATAAGACAAAGAAAAGGTCGACCTTTTCTGACTTGAACAGACCGTGGGACCAGGGTTGGGCACGGCAAGGAGGTTTTTTTCATGGCAACATTTACCGTGAACGGCCAGACCGTGACTGTTGAAAAGAACCAGAAGCTGCTGCGTTTCTTGCGGGATACCCTGCATTTGACCAGCGTCAAGGACGGCTGCAGCGAAGGTGCCTGCGGCACCTGTACGGTGCTGATCGACGGCAAGCCCACAAAAGCCTGTGTTCCCCAGACCGATAAGCTGGAGGGCAAGACGATTCTTACGGTGGAAGGCCTCAGCCAGCAGGAAAAGGATGTCTATACCTATGCCTTCGGCGCCTGCGGCGCGGTGCAGTGTGGTTTCTGCATCCCCGGCATGGTCATCAGCGCCAAGGCCCTGCTGGATCAGAACCCAGCTCCCACCCGTGAAGAAGCGGCGTTTGCCATCCGCAATAACATCTGCCGCTGTACCGGCTATGTGAAGATCATCGATGCCATTTTGATGGCGGCGGAGCTGCTGCGCACCGGCGAAATTCCCGCCGTGCCGGAGAACTGGTCTCTGGGCCAGCGGGTGCCCCGTGTCGATGTGAAGGAAAAAGTTACCGGTACCGGTATCTATCCGGACGATATTTATCTGGACGGCATGATCTACGGCTCCGCTGTCCGCAGTGCCTATCCCCGTGCCCGCGTGCTGGCCATCCATACGGAAGAGGCCGAGGCGCTGCCCGGCGTGGTGGGGGTGTTCACTGCCGCAGATATTCCGGGCCAGAACAAGGTGGGCCACCTGAAAAAGGACTGGGACACCATGATCGCCGTCGGCGACATTACCCATTATCTGGGCGATGCCATTTGCCTCGTGGCGGCGGAAACGCCGGAGGTTCTGGCACAGGCCAAGGCACTGGTGAAGGTGGACTATGAGGAACTCCCCATGGTTCGCTCTCCCAGAGAGGCCATGCTGCCGGACGCGCCGCTGGTGCATGAGAGCGGCAACCTGCTGGCTCATAAGCATATCCAGCGCGGCAACCCCGCGGAGGCCATCGCCAAATCCAAGTATGTTCTGACCCAGCGTTTTTCTACCCCATGGACGGAGCATGCCTTCCTCGAACCGGAATGCGCCGTGGCGTATCCGGAGGATGACGGCGTGATGATCCTCTCCACGGACCAGAGTGCTTACGATACCCAGCACGAGACCATGGGCATGCTGGGCCTGCCGGCTGAAAAGGTCAAGGTCCGCAACTGCCTTGTGGGTGGTGGCTTCGGCGGCAAGGAAGATGTGACGGTGCAGCACCACGCGGCGCTGATCGCCTACCTCACCAAGCGCCCCGTGAAAGTGAAGCTGACCCGTGCCGAGAGCATTTTGATCCATCCCAAGCGCCACCCCATGGAGATGGAATTCTCTCTGGGCTGCGATGAAAACGGCATCATTCAGGGCGTGGCGGCGGAAGTCATTGCCGACACCGGAGCATACGCCTCTCTGGGTGGCCCGGTGCTGGAGCGTGCCTGTACCCATGCTGCTGGTCCCTATAACTATCAGAATTTCGAAATTGACGGCTGGGCGTATTACACGAACAATCCCCCTGCCGGTGCTTTCCGCGGTTTCGGCGTCACCCAGACCTGTTTCTGTATTGAAAGCCTGCTGAACCAGATGGCGGATCTGGTAGGCATTTCCCCGTGGGAGATCCGCTACCGCAACGCCATCCGTCCCGGTCAGGAGCTGCCCAACGGCCAGATCGTGGACGAATCCACCGGACTGGTGGAAACGCTGGAAGCAGTGAAGCCCTATGTGGACGCCCACCCCTATGTGGGGCTGGCCTGTGCCATGAAGAACGCCGGTGTCGGCGTGGGCATTCCTGATACCGGTCGCGTCCGGCTGGTGGTGGAGGACGGCAAGGTACATATCTTTGCGGGAGCTTCCTGCATCGGTCAGGGGCTTGGCACCGTGCTGGTGCAGATGGTCTTTGACCAGACCGGCATCTCTCCCAACTGCATCGTTTACGAGCGTGCCAATACCTATAACGCACCGGACTCCGGTACTACCTCCGGCTCCCGCCAGACCCTTGTGACCGGTGAGGCCTGCCGCCGCGCCTGTCAGGACCTGAAGGAGGCGCTGGAGGGTAAGGAACTTTCCGACCTGAACGGACAGGAGTTTTACGGCGAGTATCTGGCCAAGACCGACCCGCTGGGTGCCAACGTGCCGAACCCCGTCAGCCATGTGGCTTACGGCTATGCTACGCAGGTGTGCATCCTCGGCGAGGACGGTAAAATTGAGCAGATGATCGCCGCCCACGATGTGGGCAAGGCCGTCAACCCCATCTCCATCGAAGGCCAGATCGAAGGCGGCGTGGTCATGTCCATGGGCTATGCCCTGACCGAGCGCTACCCGCTGGAGGACTGCAAGCCCACCGCCAAATACGGTACGCTGGGACTGTTTCGTGCCCACCAGATTCCGGAGATCACACCGATCATCGTGGAAAAGGCCGGATTGAACGTGGCGTGCGGAGCCATCGGCATCGGTGAAATTACTTCCATCCCCACGGCTCCCGCCATCGCGGATGCCTACTTCCGGTATGACGGCCATTTCCGCACGGCGCTGCCGCTGGCCAATACCCCCTATACCCGTAAGTAACTGAAGTAACTGAAAAAGCAGGCTCCCAAGGGAGCCTGCTGAGACTGTCGATAAACCACGAAAACTTCTTCGACGGGAAGGAAGAGTGTGCGCGGGAAACCCAGGAAGGGTGTCCTGCGCGATTGAAATCATAAGTTTTCGAAACGTTTCGGAAGTTTCGAAAACTTGCTCAGCGGGAAGAAAAGACTTTTTCGACACGCTGAGCAGGCTCCCAAGGGAGCCTGCTTCAGACCATCAAGTATGTTGTTTCAGTAATTCCAGCGCCGCCGCGGTGTCCACATCGTAGAGTTCCTCAGCTGCGGTTTCCAATAAAACGAGATCATTTTCGTGCTTTCGGATGACGGCACTGCCGCCACGGTCGCCCTCCAGCTCCATCAACTCCGGAAAGAACCGGGCGGGGAAGATGCAGGGATTGCCCCGCTTTCCACCGCAGCCGAGTGCCGCGATCTTCTCCGGCTGCGACTGCCACAGCTTTGCCAGCTTCGAAACCGTTTCCCGCCGCAGCAGCGGCTGGTCGGCCACGGAGAATAGCACACCGCCGCAGTCCCGGAGTCCCGTCAACCCCAGCTGCAGCGTGTGGCTGATGCCCAGTTCCGGATGAGGGTTGTGAACGGCGGCAAAGTGAAATTCTTCCGCCAGCCGCATGATCTCTCGGTATTGGGTGACTACCACCACACGGTCGAAGCTTTCCGTGGGAACGGCCTCCATGGCCCGCTGGATCAGACTTCGCCCCTGCAGCTGCGCAGTCAATTTGTTATCTCCAAAACGCCGGGCATTGCCCGCCGCCATAATCACATATCCTAACGGTTCCATCGCAATCACCTCGTTGTACCCAGTATATCCGTTTTCGCTCCGATAAGTCAATCGGGGTGAGAGTTCATTTTTCGAAGGAGGGACAGCCCTTATGAGCAAAAGTGTCGGTAAAAGCGTGACCCGCGTGGATGCTTATGAGAAAGCCACCGGCCGCGCAAAGTACATGGACGATTTGTGCGACCGCGGCGCGCTGGTGGTCAAGATTCTGCACTCCACCATTGCCCACGGCTATGTCAAATCCATTGATACCACGGCGGCGGAAGCCATCCCCGGTGTGGTACGGATCCTGACCTGCTTCGATGTGCCTGATATTCCGTTTCCCACGGCGGGCCATCCCTGGTCCACGGACCCGGGCCATCAGGACGTGGCTGACCGCCTGCTGCTGAATCGCCATGTCCGCTATTACGGCGACGATGTGGCCGTGGTCATCGCGGAGAACGAAGTCATTGCCGCACAGGCTGTCCGTGCCTTGAAGGTGGAGTACGAGGAACTGCCCTTCGTGCTGGATGTGCAGAAAGCGATGGAGGACGATGCACCCCAGCTCCATGAGAAGTACGCTAATAACATCCTCAAGCATACCGACATCCGCCGCGGCAACTATGAGGAAGCTCGTAAGGAGCCCGGCCTCATCTGCGTGGAGGGCTGGTACGATACCCCTACTGTCCAGCACTGCCATATTGAAAACCACGGCTGCTACGCCTATGAGGATTCCGGCCGCGTCGTGGTGGTGTCCTCCACCCAGATTCCCCATATCGTCCGTCGCGTAGTCGGTCAGGCGCTGGGGATCCCCTGGGGCAAGGTGCGGGTGATCAAGCCCTATATCGGCGGCGGCTTCGGCAACAAGCAGGATGCGTTGTATGAGCCTCTGTGTGCATGGTGCTCCACGCAGGTTGGCGGCCGTCTGGTGAAATTGGAGTGCAGCCGCGAGGAAACCTTCGTTTCCAACCGTGTCCGCCATGCCATCCGTACCCATATCATTTCCTACGTCCGCCCCGACGGCACGCTGGTGGCCCGCAAGTTCGAGGCATTCTCCAATCAGGGTGCTTACGCCTCTCACGGCCACGGCGTTGTGGCCAAGGGCATGGGTGCATTCCCCCAGCTGTATCCCTGTGACAATCTGGAATGCGACTGTTGGAGCGTGTTTACCAACCGTCCCGCGGCTGGCGCCATGCGCGGCTACGGTATCCCTCAGGCCATGTTCGCAGGCGAAGCCCATATTGATGATATTTGCCAGGCCATCGGCATGGACCCGCTGTCCTTCCGGCGCAAGAATCTGATGCCGGTTGGCTATGTGGACGGTTTCTCCAAGAATGAGCTGTACCACGATTCCTTCAACCAGTGCATCAATAAGGGCATGGAGATTCTCGGTTACGAGGAGAAACTGAAAGAATATCAAAACCAGACCGGCCCTATCCGCCGCGGCGTGGGCCTCGCGGTGTTCTGGTACAATACCGCCGTCTGGCCCATCTCTCTGGAATCCTCCTCCTGCCGCATGGTGCTCAATCAGGATGGCTCCCTCCAGTTCCAGACCGGTGAAACGGAAATCGGTCAGGGCTGCGACACGGCCTATTCCCAGATGGTGGCAGATGCCGTGGGCGTCCCCCTGAAAGATGTCCATGTGGTCTCTTCTCAGGATACGGACATCACGCCCTTCGGCCTTGGCGCCTATGCTTCCCGCCAGACCTATATCGGCAGCTTTGCCATCGCTCAGACGGCAGCCGCCCTGCGGGAGCGGATTTTGCGCATCGCCCATGACCAGACCCGCATGCCGGTTTCCAATCTGGATCTGGTGGACGGTCAGATCGTCCGCAAGAGCGATGGCCGTGTGCTGAAATCTCTGGGCGATCTTGCCATGGAGTGCCTGTACTCTCTGGAGGCCAGCGAGCATATCACGGCAGAAACCACGGCGCAGATCAAAACCAATGCCTATTCCTTCGGTTGCTCTCTGGCTGAGGTGGAAGTGGATATCCCCATGTGCAAGGTCAAGCTGCTGAATATCGTGAATGTCCACGACTGCGGCCGCCTCATCAACCCCGCTCTGGCGGAGGCACAGGTTCACGGTGGTATGTCCATGGGCATCGGCTACGGCCTTTCCGAGGAATTGAAGTTCGACGAAAAGACCGGCAAGCCGCTGAACAACAACCTGCTGGACTATAAGCTGTCCACCTTTGTGGATCATCCCACACTGGAAGCTGCTTTCGTGGAGAACGCGGAGCCTACGGCACCCTTTGGCACCAAGTCTCTGGGCGAACCGCCTGCCTGTTCTCCGGCGCCTGCCATCCGCAATGCCATCCTGCAGGCTACGGGCGTTGCTATTGACACCTGTCCCATCACACCGCATGTACTCTATCGCGAGTTCAAAAAAGCCGGACTCATTGAAGAATAAAAGGAGGGAACGCGTATGTATGATATGAAAGCCTTGTATCAGGCCAAAGATGTGGCCGACGCCGTGTCTCTCCGGCTGCAGCATCCCGAAGCCCACATCATCGCCGGTGGCTCTGATGTGCTGGTGCAGATGCGGGAGGGCAAGCGTGCCGGCGTGGAGCTGATCTCCATTTACGGCCTTGACGAGCTGCGCGGTGTCACTATGGAAGACGACGGTACCATCCGCATCGGCTCTCTCACCAGCTTCTCCCACATCACCAAGGATCCCATCATTCAGCAGTATATCAACGTGCTGGGCGAAGCGGTCGATCAGGTTGGCGGCCCCCAGATCCGCAACATCGGCACCATCGGCGGCAACACCTGCAACGGTGTCACATCTGCCGATTCTGCATCCACCCTCCATGCGTGGGATGCCATCGTGGAACTGACGGGGCCCAACGGTGTCCGCCGCCTTCCCATCCATGAGTTCTATATCAAGGCAGGCAAGGTGGACATCCGCGAGGGAGAGATCCAGACGGGTATTCTTGTCAAAAAAGAAGATTATATTGATACTTATGGACACTATATTAAGTATGCTATGCGCAATGCCATGGATATTGCCACGCTGGGAACCTCTGTGAATGTCCGCCTCTCCGCGGATAAAAAGACAGTTGAGCGCGCCCGTATCGCCTTTGGCGTGGCTGGCCCTGTGCCTCTGCGTGCCAGAACTGCCGAGGCACTGGCAGCGGGTAAACCCGTCAGCATGGAACTGGCAGAGGCCTTTGCCAAGGCGGTCAAGGAGGATATCAACCCTCGTGACTCCTGGCGTGCAGCCAAGGATTTTCGTATGCACATCGCCGTGGAGAGCGCGAAACGCGCCTTCATCGAGTCTGTGAAACTGGCTGGAGGTGAACTGTGATGGCAATGCAGCAGTATCAAACCGTCCGTTTCAAACTGAACGGCCGTGACGTGGAACGCACCGTGGATGTCCGTGCCAGCCTGACGGATATGCTCCGCAACGACTACCGGATGACCTCCGTCAAGAAAGGCTGCGAGGTGGGTGAGTGCGGCGCCTGTACGGTCATCATCGATGGCGAGGCATTCAACTCCTGCATCTATCTGGCTGTCTGGGCAGAGGGCAAGAGCATCACCACGCTGGAGGGCCTCCTTGGCCCCAACGGCGAATTGAGCGATATCCAGCAGGCCTTTGTGGAGGAGGCTGCCATCCAGTGCGGCTTCTGCACCCCCGGTTTCATTCTCACCGCGTGGGAGATTCTGGAAAGCGGAAAGGAATATACCGATGAACAGCTGCGCAAGCTGCTCTCCGGCCACCTGTGCCGCTGCACCGGCTATGAAAATATTCTCCGCGCCGTGAAAAAGACCATGTACCGCCGTCTGGGCAAAGAAGTGTAGAAGTGTAAAAGAGGAACAGGACGTCCGAAAGGACGTCCTGTTTTTGTTTGACGCGGTTTTTCTCAGGTGGTATAATCAAAGCAGGAAACACGCGCTCCGCGTTTGATCGCGAGTAGCGCACTGGCATCGGCAAAGGAGGTCTGGATATGAAAACTGTCATCACCATCGGTCGTCAGTTTGGCAGCGGCGGCAAGGAAGTGGGTATCCGCGTGGCCAAGGAACTGGGGATTCCCTTCTATGATAAGGAGCTGCTACAGGAGGCCGCTAAAAAGAGCGGTCTTTGTGAGAAAATTTTCGAAAACTTTGATGAGCGGCCCAAGAGCCTGCTCTATTCCATCGCCATGGATTCCTATATGTTCGCCCTGCCGGGCAGCGGTGTGGGCGACTCGCTGGAGCAGCAGGTCTATCTTGCTACCTTCAATACCATTCGCCAGATCGCGGCACAGGGCCCCTGTGTCATCATCGGTCGCTGTGCGGATTATGCGTTGGAGAACGATCCCAACCATCTGAGCCTGTTCATCAGTGCGCCTCTGGATGTGCGTGTGGCCCGCGTGGCTGAACGGCAGGGGCTGACGCCGGAAAAGGCCCGCCAGCTGATCCAGAAGACGGATAAGCGCCGCGCCTCCTATTATGAGTATTATTCCGGCAAGAAATGGGGTTCGGTGGACAGCTACGACTTCTGTATCGACTCCAGCTATCTGGGCTTGGGCCGCACGGTGGAGCTGATTCAGACCATGGTGGCTCATAAGGAGCATCCCATTCCCAGCCCCACAGAGATAGACCCCACCCGCTGAGAACAACCAAAAAGCCGGACCGCATTTGCGGTCCGGCTTTTTTAGGTTTTGTCCAAATCCTTATAGAAATCAAAGGCTTCGTTGAATTTTGCCAGACTGTATGCCTTCACGTCCGACTCATAGGCACGGTAGGCAGCCAGCAGCTGTTCCGCCTGCGGCGTTAGAACAGCGCCGCCGCCGTGCTGGCCGCCGATGGTAGAGGAGAGCAGCTTGCAGCCAAAGACTTCCTCGGCGGTGCGGATGATGCGCCATGCCTTGGAATAGGCCATCTCCATGGAGGCGGCCGCTGCCCGCAGGGACTTGTGCAGCCGTACCCGCTCCAGCAGCGTGGCGATGCCGGGGCCAAAGCAGCGTTGATCGTCTGCGGTGTAGAGCCGAACGGTCAGTTTTAGATGCAGGTCTTGATCCATAGCGTATCTCCTCCGTGAGAGTATTAAAATATAAAATATGATAGCATATTTTTGTGGATTTGCAAATGGGCCGGGGTATGGTACAATAAATAAAAAACCAGCGGGAGGGGCATTATGGAAAAAGTGAGGTTGGGCCGAACAGACTTGTGGGTTTCCAAGACGGCGTTTGGTGCACTTCCGATTCAGCGCATTTCCAAGGCAGATGCTGTGCGGCTGCTTCGACGGGCCTATGAAGGAGGCATCAACTATTTCGATACGGCTAACTCGTATACGGACAGTGAAGAAAAGCTGGGTGAAGCCCTGCACGATGTGCGGCAGAATGTGGTAATTTCCACGAAGAGTGCGGCAACTGATAAACAGACTGTCATCGCGCATATTGAGACGAGCTTGCGGGCTTTGCAGACCGATTATATTGATCTATTCCAGTTTCACAATCCTGCCAAGCTTCCGGACCCGGAGGACCCCTGCGGGGCCTTTGCGGCTGCTTTGGAGATGAAGCAAAAGGGATACATCCGGCATATTGGCATTACGAACCACCGGAGACCGGTTGCGCTGGAAGCTGTTGCTTCCGGTCATTTCGAAACGATGCAATTCCCGTTTTCTTATCTCTCCTCACAGGAGGATATCGATTTGGTCACAGCCTGCCGTGAGGCGGACATGGGATTTATTGCTATGAAAGGACTGGCAGGTGGATTACTGAACAACGCCGAAGCCTGTCATGTGTTCATGCAGCAGCATCCGTGGGTGGTGCCCATCTGGGGCATTCAGCGGGAGGAGGAGCTGGAACAGTGGCTGGAACTGGCAGAACGGGGGCCAGCAATGACAGCCGAACTGCAGGCAACCATTGATAAAGACCGGCGGGAACTGGTCAGCGATTTTTGCCGTGGCTGTGGTTATTGCCTGCCCTGTGCAGCAGAGATTCCGATTCCTGTTGCTGGCAGAATCATGCTGTTTGTGAGGAGAATGCCGTACCAGCCCTATATGACGGAGGAATGGAATGAGAAGATGCACCGCATCGAAAACTGTATCCATTGCGATGCGTGCAAAAAAAGATGCCCTTATGAATTGGATGTGCCTGCACGGCTGCAGCAGCAACTAAAAGAGTACGAGGTATTTTACGCAGAGCATCACATGGATAAGTAAGGAGAAATACCATGCTGTTTAAAAATGAAGAAGCCAGCCTGAAGCTGGATATTGCCAGTTATGAACTGCCTGCCGACGGCGGTGCACCGGATAGTGATGACCGCAACTGGCTGGTGCTGCGGGCCACATGGATCAATGAGGACGGCCTCCTCATCAAGGACTCCAACAGCTGCCTGCTGACCTACGAACTGCAGGAGATGACCGCCGGACTGAAGGTGGTGAAGGCGGGATTGAAGCAGCGCTATGAGAGTGAGTTCACCGAGCCGTATTTCATGCTCTCCGCGGATGCGGTGGAGGACGGCTTCCGTTTCTTTGTCTCCTTCACGCTGCCCAACACCATGGAGGACGAGGATGTAGCCGAACTGTACGCTCATATGACAGCGGAGGAGATGGCGGCTTTGATCGAAGAACTGGACCGTCTTGTAAAGAAATTCCCAGACCGTACCTGAGCGCATTGAGAAGAGAAAACAGCCGCCCAACGGGCGGCTGTTTTTGTTTTGTCAGGGGATACAGGCTTACTTATCAAACTGGACGGGCTTGACATCCTTGCCTGCAAAGGCGTTGGGACCGGGATTGGACAGGGAGAAATACATCTTCGCTGCCTTCGTGGTGCCGAAGTCCCGGTTGGAGCCGGAATCCATCACCTTGTTGAAGGCGTCACGGAACATCTGGTTGTGAGCCTCTTCGCGGTTCAGCAGGAAATCAATGGTCTCCCGCACCTTTTTGTCCCCGATCTGGCGGTACAGGTACTCATACACCACCTTGGCCCGCTGTTCGGAGGCAATGTTGCTCAGCAGGTCGGCGCACAGGTCGCCCGTGACGGTGACATAGTCCGCCGTCCAAGAATAGCCGGAGGCATTGATGAGACCGGGATTCAGACCGAGGATCACATGGGTCTGGATCTCTCCGGCGGGCACGGAGGACGCATCCACATGGTGGCCGTTCAGCAGGTTGATGGTCTGGGCTACCATTTCCATATGACCCAGCTCCTCAGCCGCAATGTCGAGGAACAGGTCTTTGATTTCGGGGTCCTTCACGCGAAAACTCTGGGACATATACTGCATGGCGGCCTTCAGCTCGCCGTTGCCGCCGCCTAACTGCTCCTGCAGCAGCGCGGCATACTGGGGATTGGGCTTTTCGATCTCCACGGGATGAAACAGCTGTTTTTCGTGCTTGAACATGGCAAGACACACTCCTTTCGGTTTGTGCCTTTAGGATGCCTTACCTTTGGGAATTTATGTAATGCAACAGGGCGCAGGGAGTGCAGATTTTCCAATGTTTCCGCTGGTTGACACACTGCCTGCTTTGACAGCCGCGGCAGAGTGTAGTAGAATAAGGCAGTCAGGAGGTGACACCGTGCAGGAACTGTTGGAACAGGACCAGCGGCTATTCTGGATGCCTGCGGAGGGGCTGGAGGTACTGGGCAGCTGTTTTGAGCTCAGTGTGGAAACGCTGGAGAGTGGGAATACCCGCGGCAGTGCCGGACGCATCGGCTATCTGCTGCAAGGCGAGGCCGGTATCCAGACAGACCGGGGTGCGGAGCAGGTTTCCGGCAGCGGTCTTGTGGGAATCCGGCTGGGCGGTCCGCGGGGCTGCCGGCGGGACTCCGGCGTGATCACGGCGCTGTCTGAATGTAAGGTGTTGTGGATGCCCTACGATGTGATGGAGTTTGCCTGTCACCGTAACTGCTGGTTCCATACCCGTCTGATGCTGACCATCCGGCAGATGTTGGAGGAACAGGCCGCACGCTCTTTGGAAAAATAACGGAAGTGAGGAACAAGAACATGAAGAAGTATTTGGCGCTGGTGCTGGCGATGATGCTGTGCCTGCTGTGCGGTTGTGAAAAGACCACCATGGTTGGAATCACAACAACGAAAACGGATAAGACGCCTGTTACGGAACCGAAGGAGGAAGCACAGCCCGAGGCACCGGAGGAAAAACCGGCAGAAGAAGCGGTACTGACCGGTAAGGTTCAGGTGGAAATTGTGGTGAAGGACTACGGCACCATCGCGCTGGAACTGGATGCAGATACTGCACCTAAGACAGTGACCAACTTTGTGAAGCTGGCAAAGGACGGCTTTTATGACGGCCTGACCTTCCACCGCATTATGGCAGGATTTATGATGCAGGGCGGCGATCCGCTGGGCAACGGCACCGGCGGCAGCGCTGAGAATATCGTGGGCGAGTTTGCCGCCAATGGATTTGAAAATTCCATCTCCCATACCCGCGGTGCCATTTCCATGGCTCGTGCGCAGCATCCCAACAGCGCCAGCAGCCAGTTCTTCATCGTCCATGAGGACAGCGTGTTTCTGGACGGCCAATATGCCGCCTTCGGCTATGTGACGGAGGGCATGGAGGTGGTGGATGCCATCTGTGCTGATGCACAGCCGGTGGATAATAACGGCACCATCCCCGCAGATCAGCAGCCGGTCATCGAATCCATTACCGTGTTGGAATAAAACAGTCAGCGGCCGGCCGCAAGGCCGGGCGCGTTTGCCCGCAAAAGAGGGGAGCCAATTCGGCTCCCCTCCTGCGTTGTATCAGTTTTGGGAAAATTACAGGGTGTTGGCCTCGTCAACCACCTTGCGGATGGCTTCGGCGGCATCCTCGGGCAGCACGTTGAAGCCGCCCTCGGCGTCCTTCAGGCCTTCCACATAGTTCAGGCGGTCCTGCATACGGGCCTTCAGCTGAGCCACATAGTCCTTATCGGCCAGATCGGGCACAAAGCCGTCCCACTCGAAGATCTCAATGTCGGAGAAGGGGCCCCAGGGCTTGAACTCTGCCTTGCCCTCCACAACGGCTTCCAGAACACCGAGGGTGTCTTCCTTCTGGACCTTCTTGCCCATGAAGTCGCCGGTGTTGATGATGTAGCAGGCCACGTTCTTCTCGGCGACCAGCTTCTTGAACTTCTCGTAGTCGTTGACCAGAGGATAAGTACGGAAGGGGTTTGCGTAGGGCTCGACGACCAGTGCGTTGGGGTCGACGCCTTCCTTTAGACGCTCGGCAGAGGAACGCTTGGTGGCCAGAGTGGCACCCATGACGGAGGCCAGAGAAGCGCCCTTCAGGCGGACGATGGGAGGAATGGTGGGATCCTTCATGATCCAGAAAATGGCGTTGACGGGGGAGTCGATCTTATCCACGCGGTTGGGAGACCACAGCTTGCTCTTGATGGCGCGGCCGTTGCCGTTGCGGACGTCCTCGGTGACCAGAACAATCTTGCCGTTCTCGTCCAGAGTGGCAGAGCAGTTCTGTGCGGTCAGCAGGTACTTGTTGTCGGGAGAATCCACCGGATAGTCGGCGGTCTTGTCGAAATAGGTGGGCTCCAGAGCCACGGAAGAGCAGGTGTCGGAGTTGATGATGAAAGCGTCATCGTGCAGCACCTTGATGGCGGGATACTTGCCGTCATGCTTGGCGTGGGTCAGGGTGGACTTGCCGGAGCCGGACAGGCCGAACACGGCTGCCACATACTTGCTGCCGTCGTCCAGCGTATATTCCTTCTGGCCGCCGTGGCAGGAGGCGTAGCCGTTGCGGTTGGCAATGGCCCATGCCAGAGTCAGGGTGCCCTTCTTGTGCTCGCCGAAGTAGCGCATACCCAGAATGGCAGCGCAGTTGGTCTCAGTGTTGAAATAGCACAGGCACTTGGGATCGCAGATGTCTTCCTTGCCGGGAGCGCCGGTCCACTGAGGATCGGAGAAGATGTAAATGTCGGCTTCCTTGCCGTCGCCCACGGGCTTGGACTTCTTATACATCTTGATGTATTCATCAGACATATACTGGAAGTTCAGCATCCAGTTGTAGAGCAGGTTCTCCTCGCCCTCGGGGATCAGCAGGTGTGCCTTGACCATGAATTCCTCGTCCAGGCCGATGAAGGTCTCAGCGTGGTACATGGTCTTCCAGCGGGTGTCGTACACGGCGTCCATGACGATCTTATCCAGCTCGGTAGTGTTGACGCCGGGCTTGCCGGTGATGCGGCGTGCCACGGCATAGCGGCCGGTGATGGAACCGTCGTTGAACAGGAGGACCTTGGCATCGGGCTCCAGACCGAACTCTTCGCCGCGGTAGACGGGCATATCGGTCACAACGGTACCGGGAGAGTTCTTGGCCAGCTCATAGGCTTCCTTCAGGGTGTTGACCTTGATCACATTGTTGCCGTAGAACGGTGCTTCAATGATAGAACGGGTCTTGGAAAAACCGACCTTGCCGGGGCCGATTTCAGTTCTGGCGTAATAGGCTTTCGTAGACATAAAGGTACCTCCTTCAATATTGGGCCATATTGTTTATTATCCTACTGCGTTGCGTAAAAAAAAGCAAGCGGCTGGAAACGATTACCTCTGTAAAGCTTTGGAAAGATTTGCAAAATCCTGCAAGGTGAGCTTCTCACCACGAACATCTGTCCGCAAGCCGCAGACGGTGATGGCGTCTTGGATTTCTTCCTTGCTGCGGCCGAGGGCGGAGGAGAGACTGTTAGCCAGCGTTTTCCGCCGCAGTAAAAACGCACCGCGCATGACTTTGAAGAAGAATGCCTCGTCTTCTACTTCCACAGCGGGCTTCGGACGGCGCACGCACCGCAGCACCGCGGAAGTCACCTTGGGTGCGGGAAGGAACTTCTCCCGCGGCACGTCAAAGAGGTATTCCGTCTCCATATAATATTGCAGGAACAGGGAAAAAGAACCGCCGTCAGCGGAACCTTGCGCGGCAGAGAGCCGCTGGGCCACTTCTTTCTGGATGAGCACCGTGATGGTTTCAAAGCAAGGAGTCTCAATCAGCTTTTCCAGAATGGGGGTGGTAATGTTGTAGGGGAGATTGGCACATACGATGGGGGTCAGTCCCTGAAACTTTTCCGCGGCTAGTGCCCCTAAATCCAGCTTCATGGCGTCACCGGGCACGATCTCCACGTTGTCATAGCCGCACATGGTCTCCGCCAGTACGGGAAGCAGCGCCTTGTCCAGCTCCACGGATACCACCTTGCCGGCCCGCTGTGCCAGTTCCGCCGTCAATGGGCCGATGCCAGGGCCGATCTCCAGCACGCCGCAGGACTTGTCCGCCTGTGAAGCGGCTGCAATGTTGTAGGGCACCTCGGGATCGATCAAAAAGTTCTGGCCCATGGATTTGGAAAAATGGAACCCGTGCCGTCCCAGCAGGTCGCGAATGAAGTTATAATCGCAGAGATTCATGGTTTTCCCGCCTTTCTGTGTTCAAAGTCAGTATACCAGAAAAAACCGGCTTTGAAAAGAGGTAGTCGCAGAGCAAAACAGCGTCCCGACAACTGTCGGGACGCTGTTCACATTACTCTAAAATATATACCGTGCAGCCGCGGCGGCCGAAGGAGCGGCACTCCTCGTAGGAGTCCATATACAGGTCGATCACATCGCCGCGCACGCCGGTGTCCTCGGCCACGGCAGGACCGTAAACCATGCCGCCCTTGGTGACTACCAGTACCTTGCTGCGCAGGGGGATGACCTTCTTATCCACGGCCACCACACCCACATGCAGGTCCGTGCCCAGCGCGGTGATATAACCGGCGCCGCCATGGCCTGCGGTATAGGCGGTGGCGGTCATGGCCTTCGCATCGGAAAAGGTCAGCGCATCGCCGGAAGTCAGGTGCAGCGTACCGCTGCCGTCCTCGTGCATCTCCACGGAAGCGACTTCCACCTTGGTGCTGTATTCCACGATCTCGTTGACGACTGTGGTGTCAGATTCCTCCACCAGCTGGCGGGAGATCTCCTCGCCGTGGGAGAGGACCACCTCATACACCCGGGTGGAGACGCCGTCCTGCCCCACCTGCTTCACAATTTCCGTGCCCACAGGCAGTGCCGGGTTGGGGACCCGTTCCGTTTCGTAGGGGACGGTTTCCGTCACATGGTCATAGTAGACGATCTCCTCGCCGATGGTGATCTCCACCTGCTTGTCGGAGAGATCCACAGTTACCATCTCCAATGGACTGAGCTGCACTTCCAGCCGCCCCAACAGTGCGACCACGGATTCCTGACGGGATGTGGTGACGATCGTGCTGCTGTCGCGGCGCACCGTGACGGGCAGGCCTGCAGACAGGGTCAGGTCGCGAGTCTTTTCGCCGGTGGACAGGTCGATCATGGAAAACCGCCGTTCCGTGACATGGCTCATCGTGCCCAGCATGATGACAGAGTCCTGAGAGCCGTTCAGAATATACAGTGCGGCAGCGTGCCCCATGGAAGCGGTGCTGGTCAGGATCATGGCCAGCGCAGCCACCAGCGCAGCGGTTCTGCTGTGCCGCGGAGCGCGCGTTCCCTTTTTCAGGGAGTGAAACAATTTCAAAATCAATACCTCCTGAGATGGGAAGAAGTCCGGCTGCGGGGTGGACTTCCTCCGGTTTTTCTGTCTCCGCAAGGGAGCGTTGGGCAGCTGCCAACGCACGGAGCGGGCAGCCTGTAACTTTTGTTACCAACCGAAAAACTTCGCACAGTATACACTGTAGTCCCACTTTTGTCAAGTTTTTGCCGCTTTGCTATGATTTTTAAACCCACTTTGAAGAAAAAACGACAAAAAGAAACGGTAAAAAATGTAACAGGAAACCGAAAAAGTAACAAAACGGAAACAGGAAAAACAAAAAAATCAGGCCTGTATCATTTTTCTCGATACAGGCCTGATTTTTGCTAAAAATATAGTGATTCAGAACTTATTCCTGCACTTCCGGGGAAAAACCCAGATCTTCCAGCTCGCTGACGGCGGTAGCTACACAGTGCTGACAGCCGTCGATGGCAACGGTCTTGGAGGCGAGGTCCACGCTGAACTTCAGCTCGGCCTCCTGCAGGGCGTTGGTGATGCGCTTCACGCAGTTTTCGCACATCATATCGGGGACAGAAATGGTAGGCATAGTCAATTTCCTCCTTAAAATATTGGGCTGTTCAAACAGCAAATCACTTCATCATGCGCTGGATGGTGGCAACCAGTTCGTCCACGGTGTCCAGACGGTTCTCGCGGAGGTCCTCCACCACGCAGGTGCGGATGTGGTTGGCCAGCAGCTCCCGGGAAAAGGCGTTCAGCGCTGACTGGATGGCGGAGACCTGTGTCAGAATATCGGTGCAGTAGGCATCCTTTTCCACCATGCCCTGCACCCCCCGCACTTGTCCTTCGATGCGCTTGAGCCGCTTCAAAAGCGCTTCGTATTCGGGGGCTTCGCGATGCTTGTGGCGGCAGCATTCTGCACCTTCGTCCTCCGGCAGGTACAGTTCAATGTCCGCACCGGTCTCCCGCTTCAGCGTATCCAGTTCCCGCTTCATTTTCCGTATTTCAGCTTCTGTCATGGCATGGCTCCTTTCTCACAGCTTGGCCCGGCCCAGCCGCAGCGCATTGCCTACCACGCACACGGAGCTGAGAGACATCGCGGCTCCGGCGAACATGGGGGAGAGCAGCGGCCCGCCAAAGACAAACAGCAGACCGGCGGCGATGGGAATGCCGATGGTGTTGTAGCAGAAGGCCCAGAACAGGTTCTGCTTAATGTGGCGCAGGGTCAACGCGGAGAGCCGCAGTGCCCGGGGCACGTCCTGCAGGTCGTCCCGCATCAGCACGATGTCTGCGGATTCAATGGCGATGTCGCTGCCGCTGCCGATGGCGCAGCCCACCTCAGCCTGTGTCAGGGCGGGGGCGTCGTTGATGCCGTCACCCACCATCATCACCTTGCGGCCTTCCTTCTGCAGCTTTTGAATGACGCCGGCTTTTTCTTCCGGCAGAACTTCGGCAATGACTTCGTCAACGCCCACCAGTTTGCCGATGTGCTCGGCGGCGGCGCGGTTGTCTCCGGTCAGCAGCACCGTGCGGATGCCCTGTGCCTGCATGGCGCGGACGGCCTCTACACTGGTGTCCTTCACAGGGTCAGCTACGGAAATCAGGCCCAGCAGTTGTCCGTCTTTGGTAAAGAACATAGGCGTCTGGCCCTGCGCGGCAAGACGCTGTGCCTCCGCCAGAAGGGGGGAGAGGTCAATGCCGTGCTCATCCATCAGGCGGCGGTTTCCCGCCAGTACCGCGGCGCCGTCCAGTGTGGCTTTCAGGCCGCGGCCGGAGAGGTTTTCAAACTGCTCCGGTTTGGAGAGAACATCCATGCCCTGCTTGGCTGCATAGGCGGAGATGGCTTCTGCCAGCGGGTGCGCGGAAACGGCCTCCACTGCCGCGGCAGTGCGGAGCAGCGTGTCCGCATCCGTCTGATAGGGCAGCACATCCGTTACCGCGGGGGTGCCCTGCGTTACGGTGCCGGTTTTGTCCAGCACCACGGTGTCGATGCTGTGGGTGATCTCTAAAATCTCGCCGGAGCGGATCAGGATGCCGTGGTGGGCGCCAAGGCCTGTTCCCACCATGATGGCGGTCGGTGTTGCAAGTCCCAGCGCGCAGGGGCAGGCGATCACCAGCACGGAGGTAAATACCTTCAGAACAAAGGCCAACGGCTGACCTGCAATACCCCAGATGATGGCAGCCAGCAGGGCGATGGAAATGACCACCGGCACGAAAATGCCGGCTACCTTGTCCGCCATGCGGGAGATGGGAGCCTTCTTGCCTTGCGCATCCTCCACGAACCGGATGATACGGGAGAGGGTGGTATCTTCACCGGTGCGGGTCACTTTTACATACAGGACCCCGTTCTGGTTGACGCTGCCGCCGATCACTTCGCTGCCTTCCGCTTTTTCCACCGGCAGGCTTTCGCCGGTCAGCATGGCTTCGTTGACGCTGCTTTCACCAGAGGTCACGATGCCGTCCGCTGGGACACGGGCGCCGGGCTTGACCAGCACGATGTTTCCGGTTTTTAGATCTTTTGTGGGAATTTCGCGTCCGCTGTCCGCGAGAATAGCGGTATCGGGGGACAGCTGCATCAGGGCGGTGATGGCGCCCTTGGTTTTCTGCATGTTTCTGCTTTCCATGAACTTGCCAAGAGAAACCAGAGTCAAAACCACCGCGGCGGATTCATAGTATAGATTATGCACAAGGCCGGGATCGTCGGAGATCAAAAAGGTCATGACCACGCTGTACGCAAAGGAGCAGGCGGAGCCGATGGCAACCAGCGAGTCCATGTTGGGCGCTGCATGGAACAGCGCCTTGAAACCGCCAATAAAGAAGTTCCGGCCGCAGTACAGCACGGGAATCGCCAGCAGCAGCTGCAAGATGGCAAAGTTCACGCCGTGGGTGTGCATGGAGAAGAGGTCCGGCAGCGGCAGCGGCGGCAGCCCGAAGGGCAGCATCTGGCCCATGGAGACATACAGCAGCACCGCAGAGAACATACCGGAGAGGATCAGCTCGATCTTTTTTCGCTTCAGTTCCGCTTCTTCCTTGTCGATGGTATCTTCCGGCGCGGCCTCTTGTTTCTCTGCATGCAGCGCGGCGCCAAAGCCTGCTTTTTCCACTTTCGCCACGATCTGCTCCTGCCCTACCTGCGTTTCGTCATAGCAGATGGTCATGATACCGGTGGTGAGGTTCACTTCGCTGCGCTCCACACCGGGCAGCTTTCGGGTCACACGTTCCACCGATGCGCTGCAGGCAGCACAGTGCATACCGGAAATGTCATATTTTTCTTCCCGCATCAAAGCCTCCTGTTCTCCGGGGCATACCCCGGGAGGGTATCTTTATGACACATAATATATACCCCATGGGGGTATCTGTCAAGTGGGACAAAAAGGACAGAAAAACGTTTTCCTAAAAATGAGGTAAAAGGGTTGACTTTCGGGGACTGTATGATATGATATACAATATACTAACAAAAATTTTGGTCTACTAAAATTTTTTTGCATATGGAGAGAGTGCGTATGAAAGAAAAAATCAAGTGGGCGATCAACCACATGCCCCCCAGCGAGGATCAAGCGCTGGATGTGATGTCTCTGCGCAATGTGGCAAAGGCCAGCTTCTTCCACAACAGCTTTCCCCAGTATTCCGTGACCCCGATGGCCTGTCTGGACGGCATGGCCAAGTATCTGGGGCTGGGCGGCTTGTATGTGAAGGATGAGTCTTTCCGTTTCGGACTGAATGCGTTCAAGGTGTTGGGCGGTTCCTTTGCCATGGCCCGTTATATTGCCCAGCAGATGGGACGGGATGTATCTGAAATGACTTACGATTACCTGACCAGCGAAGCGTTCCGCAGAGAGTTCGGTCAGGCCACCTTCTTCACCGCAACGGACGGCAACCACGGCCGCGGTGTGGCGTGGGCTGCCAATAAGCTGGGACAGAAGGCTGTGGTGCATATGCCCAAGGGCAGTTCTCAGACCCGTTATGAGAACATTGCCAAAGAGGGCGCACGGGTCACCATCGAAGAGGTGAATTACGATGACTGCGTCCGTATGGCCGCTGCGGAAGCGGCAGAGACCAAGCACGGCGTGGTGGTGCAGGATACTGCGTGGGAAGGCTATGAAGAGATCCCTGCATGGATCATGCAGGGCTACGGTACCATGGCCGGTGAGGCAGCTGACCAGCTGCGGCAGATCGGTGTCAACCGCCCCAGCCATGTGTTTATTCAGGCCGGCGTAGGCTCTTTGGCTGGTGCTGTGGTGGGCTTTTTGACCAATCTGTTCCCCAACGATCCTCCCAAGTTCATCGTAATGGAGGCCAGCGCAGCAGATTGCCTGTATCAGGGCGCGGTAGCGGGTGACGGTGAGCCCCGCATTGTGGATGGCGACCTGCAGACCATCATGGCAGGTCTTGCCTGCGGCGAGCCCAACATTATCTCCTGGGACATTCTGCGCAACCATGTGTCTGCGTTTGTGTCCTGTCCCGACTGGGTCAGCGCCCGCGGTATGCGGATGCTGGGTGTGCCGGTCAAGGGTGATCCCGCGGTTACTTCCGGAGAGTCAGGTGCTGTGGGTATGGGCCTGATTGCTGCACTGATGGAGACGGATGAGTATAAGCCCCTGCGCGATATCCTCGGACTGGACCGTTTCAGTCAGGTGCTGATCTTCTCTACGGAGGGAAATACAGATCCCTTGAAGTTCCGCAAGGTCCTTTGGGATGGCGAATATCCTACAGTGTAATGACAAAAAGAGTTCTGCCGAAGCAGAACTCTTTTTAATATTTAATGAATGTAAAAAGGAGCGGCTCTGCTGAACCGCTCCTTTTTTCTGCCTGCAGAAGTTACAGAGACTTCTCGTAGGACTCGATCATCTTCTTTACCATCTGGCCGCCGACGCTGCCGGCCTCGCGGGAAGTCAGGTGACCGTTGTAGCCTTCCTTCAGGTCGACGCCGACTTCGCTGGCAGCTTCCATCTTGAACTTATCCATAGCGGCACGGGCCTCGGGGACGTTCAGCTTGTTAGAACTTCTGTTAGACATAATTCGTTTCTCCTTTTCATCATATCATTGTGCGTTGCGAATCTGGGTATCGCAGGCATAGGTTGTGTCGAAAAGAAGAGAATATGCTTTGTTTTTGTTGGAAAATTTTGAACTGCGTAAGGTGGGATAGGGGTGGAGTTTTATGGAGGTTTATGTAATTTTAAACCAAATTTTATCTGTTTGCAGATGATTTGCCTTTAGGATTGCATGGCCGAAATGGGGATGATGAATTGCGTCAGGGAAGTAAGATGCTTCCAGGCAAAGTGTATCGTGAGGCGCGTAGGTGGGACTCTCGATTTCTGCAAAATTTCGGAGAAAATTGCCGGTATACAGGTGGATAATGGGCATGGTCGTAAACACCTGCAACTGACGGCCGCTCTCAGGATCTCGGAGCGTAGCGGCCAATCCGGGCTCTCTTGTGTTGCGGATATAGGAAATATCGTATCCGTTTGCGCGTTGCAGTAAGGGGTGGAGCGGCGTGATGTGCTTTCCGATAGGGGAAACGGTGGCGAAATCATAAGGGGATGTCTTGCTCGGACAGAATCTGACCGGTGAGGATCAGTTCTTATTGATGTCGAAACAGCATAAGTCAGTAATTTCATACATTATTTCAATCTATAGAAGATAGTAAATGGAACAAACTTTCCGGGAGCCGGAACGGAGCATATTCTACAGAAAGCAAGACGGCAAACGGTTTTGTTGTGCAAAAATGAATTCGAACAATACATACACATTCTAATGAAAAGAAATCTGTCAAATTAACTAAAAATAGACAGATTTTGTTGTGAGGGTGGTAGATTTCAGGTGGGGTGAAATTAATAGATATTGACATTATGTGTAAGAGAACGTATTATTATAGATAATTAAAAAACCCCTTAAATAAATGAATAGATTAACTATCAAAAATAAGTCATACCTACATTTGAACCGGCGCAGCCGGGCAATGGAAGGATTTGGCATGAAAGGGTACTATACATCTGCGTGAGCGGATGATATTATAGTAATTAAAATTGAGGAGGATATTATGAAGAAGTTTTTCGCACTGGTCCTGGCTCTGATCATGGCTCTGTCTATGGTCGCTTGCGGCGCCAAGGAAGAACCCGCCCCCGAGAAAGAAGAGGCTCCCAAGCAGGAAGCTGAGGCTCCTGCAGTTGAGGAGAAAGAAACCTACAAAATCGGCGTTACCAGCATGACCCTGAAGGAAGCCGTCTACATGTTTGTTTGCGATGCAATGAAGGCCCGCGCTGCCGAACTGGGCAACGTGGAAGTCGAGTGGGTTGCCTGCGAGAATGACGCTGCCGTGCAGATGCAGCAGGTTGAGGCCTACATCCAGCAGGGTGTTGACCTGATCGTCATCGAGCCTGCTCGTTCCGACGCATGCGTTAACATCATCAGCGCCTGTAACGATGCCGGTATCCCCGTTATCAATCTCAATGCACAGATCCGTGGCATCAACGTTCCTTATCGTAGTGACTCCAACAGTTATCAGGTTGGTCAGATGCAGGTCGAGAAGTTTGCAGAAGTCTTCGGCACCGATGAGAAAGCAAAGGTTGCTGTTATCGGCGGCAGCCTCGGCGACGAGTGTGCTGAGACCATCACGCAGGCTGCTGAGGAGACCATCGCAAAGTATTCCAACATGGAGAACGTGCTGACCCAGATGCATCAGAACTGGGACCGCCAGCTGGCCATGCAGACCATGGAAGCACTGCTGGTGCAGCATCCCGATATCAAGGCTGTTTTCTGCAACAACGATACCATGGCTCACGGCTGCTATAAGGCTGCCCAGAATGTCGGCAAGGAAAATGATATCTATTTCTTCGGTGCTGACTGGGATCAGGATTCTGCCGAGCTGATTCTGAGTGGCGTGGAGAACTTCATGGTTGTTAACAAGGGTGCCATTGAGCAGGGCATTGTGACCGTTGATATGGCCATGCAGATCATCAAGGGTGAAGAGGTCGAGTACGATGAGGTTCTGACTACCGACGATGGCGAAGTCATGATTAAGTATTCGCCCATGGTTCTGGTTACTAAGGATAACATCGAGGAGCAGGTTGCGCTCAAGTATCCCGATCTGTTGAAGTAAGCAGTAGAAAAATCACTGATTACTGAGGAAAATTGAAAGCAGCCGTCGGACGTTTTCGCTGTGGCGGATGCGTTTGACGGCTGCTTTTATTTGAGAGAAAAGAAGGAGAAAAGAAGATGGCGGTACTTGAAGTCAAGAATATTACCATTGACTTTCCCGGAGTTCGTGCGTTGGAGGAAGTCTCCATCGTTTTTCCTGACGGAAAGATGACCGCTCTTTGCGGCGAAAACGGCGCCGGTAAGTCCACGTTGGGTAAGATCGTTGCCGGCGTGCATCCCCAAGGGAAGTTTTCCGGTCAGATCTTTTTGGACGGAGAAGAACTGAAGTTCAGCGGCACGAGAGATGCGGAAAATCATGGAGTTGTTATCATCCACCAGGAGTTGAACCTGATCAACGACATGTCCGTTGCCGAAAATATGTTCCTGAGCCAGATGCCCAACAAACGGGGCAAGGTGGACTGGAAGACCATGCACCAGATGGCCCGCGAGATGCTGGACTCTCTGGATCTGGACGATATCAATACCCATACTTTGATCCGCGATCTGACCGTGAGCAAACGGCAGATGGTGGAGATCGCAAAAGCCCTTTCCAAAAACCCGAAAGTTCTCATTTTCGATGAGGCGACCAGTTCTCTGTCTGAGGCAGAGATCAAGCTTTTGTTTGAAGTGATCGAGAAGCTGAAGGAACGTCAGGTGACCATGATTTTCGTCACCCACAAGATGGACGAAATCTTCCGCAGCTGTGATCACGTTGCAGTTTTAAAAGACGGAAAATATGTCTGGGACCGCCCCGTTTCCGAGGTCACCCAGCATGACATAGTGACCGGCATGGTCGGTCGAGAACTCTCTGAAATGTTCCCGCCCAAAAGCGGAAAGCCCCGCGGCGAGGAACTCCTGTCCGTGAAGAACTGGACGGTTTATGACAACGCTGATTCCCGCAAGGTGGTTGTGAAGGATGCCGCATTTGAACTGTATGCAGGCGAAATTCTCGGTATCTACGGTATCGTGGGCGCCGGCCGTACGGAACTGATGACCTCTATTTTTGAGGGAAAAGCCATCAAGAGTACCGGCGAGCTGTATCTCCACGGCCAGAAGAAGGTCATTCGTGACACGCAGGATGCTACCAAGCAGAAAATTGCGCTGGTCACGGAGGATCGTAAGAAGACCGGCCTTGTGCTGATGCACTCTGTGCGCAGCAATATTGCGCTGGCATCTCTGAATAAGCGTGCAAAGATGGGCAAGATCGATCACGCGGGTGAAGCTGTGGCGGTGGATAAATCCATTCAGGATTTCCGTGTGAAGGTGCCCGATTCCAGCTATCTGGTCAAGCAGCTTTCTGGAGGCAACCAGCAGAAAGTTGTTCTGGCGAAGTGGATGCTGAATGAGCCTGAAGTATTGATTATGGACGAACCTACCCGCGGCATCGACGTGGGTGCAAAGGCAGAGATTTATAAAATGCTCCGTGATCTGGCAGATGCCGGAAAGGGCGTTATTGTTATTTCCGGTGAACTTCCCGAAATTTTGGGAATCAGCGACCGAATTCTTGTTATGTGCGAGGGTGAGATCGTTGCAAACCTGAATGCGGGCGACGCAAACGAAGTGAATCTGGCACAGTATGCTCTGGGTGTTGCCGGCAAGGCTGATGCTTGAGCAGGAATTTGGAGGAGAGAAAAGATGAGTAAAGGAAACACTCTTGAAAAGAAGGCCAAGTTTAATTGGAAAGACTATACTGCTGCGTTCGGCCTGATCCTGCTGGTGATCATCTCTGCAGTTCTCAGCAAGACGTTCCTGCTTCCTAATAACTTGATCAACATTCTGAAGTCCAATGCGCCTACCGGCGTGATGGCGCTTGGTATGACATTTGCCATTCTGACCGGCGGTATCGATCTGGCTATGGCCAGTATTCTGGCAATGTCCGGTGTTATCGTTGCCATGACGATCAATAGTCTGGGTATTTTCCTGTCTGTTGCACTGGCACTTGCTTTCGGCGTGATCAACGGTTTGGCTGTGGGTGTTGTCGTGACCAAGTTCCGCGTGCCCCCCTTTATTGCCACACTGGCATCCCAGAACATCTGGAGAGGTTTGGCTTATGTGGTCACCGGTGCCGCTGCAAAGCCCATTACCAATTTGAAATTTAACAATTTTGGCACAGATAAGCTGCCGATGTCCATCACGCTGATCATTCTGGCACTGTGTGCTGTGTATGTGGTGTTTGCATTCCTGCGCAGCGAGCAGAAGGGCAAAAAGCTGTTCAGCACGGTGCTGCTGCTCCTCATTATTGCCTTCGCCGTGTGGCTGACTATCACCGGAAAGGGCATGAGCTATCTGATCTGCGTCTTCGTGGTTGCATTCTTCGTCTGCTGGTACATTCTGGAGCACAGCGTGTATGGCCGTCAGGTCTATGCGCTGGGCGGAAACCCTGAAGCAGCCCGTTTCTCCGGTATCCGTGTGGACCGCAACATTATCCTTGTGTACATGATTTCCAGCCTGCTGGCGGCTCTCGGCGGCGTTCTGGCTGCGGCTCGTCTCGGCTCCGGCGTTCCTCAGTTGAACGTCGGCGGTGAGACCGACGCCATCGCGGCAGTTGTTTTGGGCGGCACCAGCATGTCCGGTGGCTCCGGTAAGATTACTGGTACCATTCTTGGTATTCTGTTGATCGGCGTTCTGAACAACCTGCTGACGCTGCTGGGCGTGTCCTCTGACCTGCAGATGGTCTTCAAGGGTGTGATCGTTTTGATCGCCGTCATTCTGGATACGACCAATCACAAGTAAACGGATGTAATTCACCATAGGATTATGGCCTGTCATGTTTTGTGACAGGCCATAATTGTAAAGAGAGTTGGTAACGAGGGGGAGTTTTGTGTCTCTGTATGATATTTTAACCTATACCGCGATTCTTGGTATGGTCATTGGCGGAATGGATTTGATCCTGAATAACAGATTTGGTATTGGTGTTTATTTTAAAGATGCCCTGTTACTGATCGGCGATTTCTGTGTTGCCGCCCTGGGTCTTCTGGTCATCACACCTGCTTTGGCACAGGCAATCTCTCCGTTTGCCTCCGTTGTAACGAAACTTGGTATTGACCCTGCTTTCATTGCCAGCGTATTTGCGGCAGATGTGGGCGGCTATACGCTGGCAGTCAATCTGGCTGCGGACCCCGAAATGGGAAAGTTTTTCGGCAGTATTGTGTGCGCTATGCTGGGCGCCGGACTGATCGGCCTGCCCATTGCCCGTGGCATTATTTCCCGTGAGGATGATCCGTTTTTCATGCGGGGTATGCTGATCGGTATTATTTCCGTGCCGTTTGGCTCACTGGCCGGCGGCTTGATCGCAGGGTTCCGGGCAGGAGCTGTGCTGGTGAACTCTGTTCCGGTGTTTGTGATCTCTGCTCTGCTGGCCTGGGGGCTTTGGAAAATTCCGGAGAAGATGATCCGGGGATGCATGTTCTTTAGCAGAGTGCTGGAAATCGGTGCGGTTGTAGGCTTGATAGTGGGCGCCATCTCCCAGTTGCTGGGTGTGGAGCTGTTGCCGGGCATGATGCCAATTTATGATGCGTTGGGAATTCTGTTTTCTATGGTTATCATTCTAATCGGCATGTATCCGTTGCTGCGGTTGATTCTCCGATCCTTGGATAAGCCTCTTGTGAAATTGGCAGATGTTACGCACCTGCGGACGGCATCTTTATTTGGTATTCTGATCACTTCCGTTAATTGTTTTCCGGCTTTCAAAATGTACGGAGAAATGGATGACCGCGGAAAGGTTTTGGTGTCTGCGTGGGCAGTGCCCATGGTTGCGACCTTTGGTGATTTAGCTGCCTTTACGGCGGCGGTAGAGCCGGGGATGCTGCTGCCAGTGATTTCAGCAAAGGTGATTTCCGGAGTCGTCTGTTTTGCAATTGCCCGGTATTTTATGAAGGATATTCCTTGCGATAGGAAGACTTGAACTCAAGTGGGATTATACAGGAGAATGCACATGATGGAAGATCTGCTGCCGGCGATCCGGGACAGTAAAATATGGCTGCAGCAATTCAGCCGGAGAGACTATTCCAGCGCATTCGAGGCTTACTGCCGGCGCTTTGCTCCAGCCTATATGGAAGCTGCACAAAAGGCAGAAGATGAGGATGCGATTGAAAGACTGGCAGAAGTTCTGCTGCGTGCCGCAGAGACGGCGTGGATGGCGGCACCTGTTTGGAAGCAGAACGGTTTCAGATACGGTACGAAGAATATGCTGCTGGTATATCTGTCGCCGATGCTGCTTCGCATGAATACGTCTGCTTGTACCCGCCTTGCGGAGATCCTTTGCCAGCAGTGGGCGGCACGGCAGGCAAAAGATGCCTATGAGATTGTGACCTATGAGGAACTTCGGGACGGGTTTAAAAGTGTGCTTCCCGGCCTCAGTTTCGGAGGAAACAGCCATACCGACAGGAACCGCAAATAACGACCTGTATCAAACAGAAACCAACTGCGCATTTTGCAAGTGCGCGTGAAGAATATCAGGAGGTATGTTCCATGAATACTGCAACAATGATGTTACCCACCCACGAGACATGGCACGACTATACCAAATCCGTGCAGCTGCCTACGGGGATTCGGATGTCCTATATGGAGTGTGGCACGCCGGGAAAGAAAACGCTGCTGTTGATTCACGGCCATTCGGACTCCAGTCGTATCTGGCGCCAGCTGATCTCTCTGGTGGAAGAGGATTTCCACATTTATGCGGTGGATCTGCGCGGCTTTGGACAGAGTGATAAGCCTGTGCAGTATGTGTATTCTATGACCCAGCACGCAGAGGATATTGTCGCTTTCATGGACGCTGTGGGCATTCAGTCTGCCTGTGTTGCAGCCCACTCCATGGGCACGATGATCGCGCAGACGCTGGCCTTCTCTGCGCCGAAGCGCGTTGAAAAGTTGATCCTTGCTGCAACGATGACCCATATGCATGAAACGCCTGCTGCAGTAAAGGAACTGACAGAGATGTTTGAAAGTTTCGATATGCAGAACATGGCCAAGGAAGACCTGCAGAAGAATTTCCTGCCCTTCCCTGAAAACTGTGCGGACCCGGGGTTCCCCGAAGCATTTTTCTCCACGCTGCGGCTGCTTTCCGGTGCCGGTCTGGCTGCTGCATGGCGTGGCATGTCTGTGACGGACAATCGCAATTTCTTTCAGTTTATTGAGGCTCCGGTCACGATCCTCTGGGGCACGGAGGATGCTATTTTTACGAAGGAATATCAGGACGAGCTGCGTGAATATCTGCCCGATGCAGATTTCATTACGCTGGAAGGCGTTGCCCACGAGATCCCCAACGAGGCAGCAGATGTATTGGCAGATACTGCAAAGAAGTTCTTTTTGTAATTATGCTGCGGCACACCTGATCCGCAAGCAGGTGTGCCGCGGACTTAAAAAGATAAGACCATAGCTGAAACAGGAGAAAAGAAGAAGTTTGGATCGGGAGTGTTGGAGCATGTTGAGAGTCTTTATTGCTGAGGATGAGCCGATTGTTCTGCTGGGCTTCAAAAAGATGGTGGCGGCAAGCGGGCATACGGTGGTCGGTACTGCGGCAGATGGTACTGTTGCGGTGGAGCAGGTCCTGCAATTAAAGCCGGATGTGATTTTGATGGACATCAACCTGCCCGGTATGGATGGAATCTCCGCCATTGAAAAGATCCATCAGACGCTGAATGTGCCGGCAGTCGTCATTACTGGTTTCCGTGATGAGACCATTGCGAAGCGGGCAGGTGCTGCCGGTGTATTCGGATATCTGCAAAAGCCGGTGGATGAATATGAGATCCGGTCTGTACTGCAAATCGCAGTGGAGCGGCATAAGGATTATACCAAGGTGGAAAAGGAACGAGACCAGGCAGTTACCCGACTGGATGAACGGAAACTGGTGGAGAGGGCAAAGGGAATCCTGATGGAGGATTTTGGCCTTTCCGAGCCGGAAGCTATGCGGGCGCTGCAGAAGAAGAGTAAGGACACCAACAAAAAACTGGCGGCTATTGCGGTTGAGATCATCAAAAAGAGCGAACTGCTGAAATAACCATGTTGGAGTGTGAGGTGGAGCGGATGAACAAAGGTGAGATTTTGATGAAGATCAGCAACTGGTCCTCCGTCTCAGAAGAGGGAAAGGTTCTGCATGATATCAACTTTGACCTGCGTGCAGGGGAAACCCATGCCATCCTGTCCACCTCTGCCAATGACGAGTGGGGACTGGTGCATCTGTTCCAGAACAAGATCAGGAGCAGCTCCGGAGAATGCTTCATCGCGGGCGTATCTCATGATGCGCTTAAGGATATCAACAAAAGTATTCAGGTCATGGAAACGGAAACTGCTGTCTCGCAAAGCATTTCCCCAGTAGAACAGATTTTCCTTTCAGCGCGGATGCCTTTTTTTGCTCCCAGACAGCGGATGACCCAAAAGTGCTTTGAACTGATGAGAGAAACCGGACTGCATGTGGATCTGAACAAGCGCATGGCCGATATGACCGGTGATGAGCTGCGCCGTGTGGAGATTCTCCACATCTGCGCCATGCTGCCACCTGTTGCCGTGTTTCTGGACAGTATGACCTTTCTGGGAGAAGAGACCCGCGTGAAGATTCCCGGTGTGTTGGACTGGCTAAGAGGAAAAGGCTGCGGAGTCATCTATATCACCAATAACTTTGAGGATGCACTCCGGCTCAGTGACCGCATCTCTGTGTTTGACAATGGTACCGTGAAGGGAACTTTTCTGACGGAGAACGTCAGAAAAGACCCGAGAGAAGTGGCAAGCCTGTTGTCGGGCTGGAGGAAGATCACTCAAATCGGTTCCAGTTCGGAGGCAATATCCATTATGGAATCCATTGCCAATATGGGCGATATGGTCACGTCGGATTATGAGCTGAAGCGCGTGCTGGAATACATTCTGAAAGATATGGAAAAGGCGCTGGACGCGTCCGGCGTTGTAATCTATATGATGGACGACGACCGGTTCACGGTCATGGATGCGGATCCGTCAGCAAGAAAGGAATATATGACACCGGCGACCGTTGCGGAAGTAATTGCCCGTGGTGAGGATGCGGTCTGGAGGCGGGGTGATCCTGCGCCTGATGAAGTTTTTGATAAAAATAATGTAGTAGAGCTGATGCTATGTTATCCGCTCCATTTTACCGGCAATAGAAAGGCACTGGTGCAGGCAATATTCACCCATGCCAGAAAAGATGTCAGACAGCTCTCTGTTTATGCAAAAATGTTTGTCAAGGAGATCAGCATTGCTATCGAGACATCTCGTCTGCTGGGTAAATCGGTGCTGCTGCAGGAAAGTCACCACCGTATCAAGAACAATTTGCAGACCATCGTAAACCTGCTGTACTTACAGAAACCGGATGGAAGCGGGGCGTCTGAACGGTATGTGAGAAATGTTCTGGAAACTGCGATCAACCGGGTAAAGAGCATTGCCTATGTGCATTCACTGCTTTGCCGGGACTGGTATGGCAAGAATGTTGTGAATCTGAAGAATATCACGCAGGAGATCGTGCGGCTCTATGAAACGGAGGGCGTGACGATCCAGCTGGAACTGGAGGACGTTTCTCTGCCGTATGATAACGCAGTCTCCATGGCGCTGGTTATCAACGAGCTGATCAGCAATTGTATTAAGCATGCGTTTTCCGGCAGAAGCGAGGGCAATGTTATCACCGTGATCACACAGAATACCGGCATGGATATCAAAATCTGTGTGCGGGACAATGGTGTCGGTATTCAGGAGGATTTTAATCTGGACCGTACGGACAGTGTGGGTATTTCCATCGTGAAAAGCATTGTTGCCAGTCTCCACGGCGAACTGCGTTATTGCAGATCCAACGGAACAGAAACCTGGATCTATTTTCGCCGGCCTACCATTATGCCGGTAGTTTCTCCGGAACTGAATGGTTGACGGAAGGCCATTTTTATCAGATATGTGCAATTTTAACCGTATGATTTGTAAAAAATGAGTGATTGACAAGTTGTGCAAGACTGTTATATTATTAATACATAATTTAACGGTTTAATTAAATATTGCTTTTACGAGGTTATGGTAGCTTCGTAAAAGAAACAGAGCAGAAAGTAACGGTTGCTTTCGTCCCACAAGGGATGAGAGCGACCGTTTTTGTTTTTCATCACTTATACGAGGTGCAAAAACGGATCTCTTCTTTTCTCTGTTCCTCCCCGAAAGAAGCGGGTTCTTGAGGGGAGGAACCTCCTCCTTTCAAGACTGTGGCATGCGGGAGGCTGCACAGAGAGCGAAAGAGGGCTCGGCATGAAATGCGTCGCAAAGTGAACCACACTTCATATATCAGGAGGAATTATTATGAAAAGAAGAATTCTGAACGAGAGACTGGCAGCCATCGTTGCATCCATCCGCCATGGCGAAATGCTGTTTATTGCTGATTCCGGCAGCGGCACCTGTTCCAAGGCGCTGTATCCTCTGGACCCCAGTGTTGAGTATCTGGATCTGGAAGTGGTTACCGGCTCCCCCTCTTTTGAGGATGTTGTCCGCACACTGGTGGAGGCAGGTGATTTCGAGGGCGCTATCATCACCGAGGATATGCCGGACCAGAATCCCAAGGATTACGGCACTCTGGTCGAACTGTTCGGCGTAAATAAGGTCCGCCAGATTAACTATGCACCTGAGTATTATGATCTGCGTAACCGCTGCAAGGCTGTTGTGCAGACCGGTGACGTAGGAATTCACGCACAGGCTGTTCTGATCGCCGGCTATCCCAGCGCAGACATCGATATCAAGGTCCTGCTGGGCGAGACCAAGTTTACTACCATTCCCAAGAAGGACAGAGTCTAATAGATCCAATAAATTTCTGCTTTATCCACCGCACAGCATGGAGCAACCCGTGAAAACAAGATCCAGAGGTGATACGAGAGATGAATACGAATACAGCAGAAGTCATTGAAAACGTTGCGCCGATCATGTCCCTTCGTCATGTGCATCAGTATTTTGGTGGCGTTCAGGCGCTGATCGATGTTGATATGGACATCTATCCGGGAGAGGTGATTGCCCTCGTCGGTGATAACGGTGCAGGAAAGTCCACCTTCCTGAAGGTGATTTCCGGCGTTAATATCCCCCAGCAGAGTGAGATTGAATTTGAAGGTAAGACCATCACGATCTCCAATACTCTTGACCCTGTGAATCTTGGTATCCAGACCGTTTATCAGGATTTAGCACTGTGCGATAACCTCGACGTGGTCCAGAATCTGTTTCTGGGCAGAGAGATCGTAAACAAGTTCGGTCGGCTCAATGAGAGCGAGATGGAGCGCATTGCCCGTGAGTGCCTGGACGAGATGGGCATTGAGCTTACGTCTGTCCGTGCGAAGGTGAGCGATCTGTCCGGTGGTCAGCGTCAGGCGGTTGCCATTGCCCGTGCCATGCTGGGTTCTCCCAAAATCGTGTTGCTGGATGAGCCGCTGGCAAATCTGGGCTTGGTCCAGCGTGAGCAGGTGGGCAAGCTAATCCTGAATCTGCGCAGCAAAAACGTGGGCGTTGTGGTCGTTTCCCATGACCTTGCCGAGGTGTTTGCGGTGTGTGACAGAGTGGTCGTTTTCCGCCTGGGCGAGAAGGTGGCGGAGATCTCCAGACCTGAGATTACCAAAGAACGCGTTGTGGCTGAAATTACCGGTTCCAATACCTTCATGGAAGAAGACGAATAAGGAGACGCGTTATGAGAAATGAAACACCGATCATCAGTTTGCGGGGGTTGTCCAAAAACTACGGCGGCGTCCGCGCACTGAACAATATTGATCTGGATATCCATGAAGGTGAGCTGCTGTTCATCGTTGGCGATAACGGCGCAGGCAAGTCCACTCTGGTGAATATCCTTTCCGGTGCGGTCCATGCGAATTCGGAGAGTCAGATCTTCTTCGAGAGTGCACCTGTCAATATCAGCAATCCGAAGAAGGCACAGCAGATGGGCATTTTTACGGTCTATCAGGATCTGGCCCTCTGCAATAACCTGAATGCATTCCAGAATATTTTCTTGGGCAACGAGCTGACCAGTTTCGGTCATTTGCGCCACGAGGATATGGAGCGCAGATCCAGAGACCTGTTTGAAGAGATCGGCTCCAACGTTCCCAATCCACAGGCTCCGGTCGGCACCCGCTCCGGCGGTCAGCGGCAGGCAGTCGCCATCGCAAAGTCCCTGCTGCTGCCTGGAAAGGTGATCCTGATGGACGAGCCTACCGCAGCGTTGGGTGTGATCCAGCGGCGGCAGGTATCCCGTCTGACCCGCCGCCTGCGCGATGAAGGCAAGGCTGTTGTGGTGATTTCTCAGGATCTGGAAGAGGTTGTAAAATCTGCTGACCGTGTAGTGGTCCTGCGTATCGGCGAGATCGCCTGCATTCTGAAGGGCGGAGAATTTACCCGCGACGATCTGGTCGCACATATTACCGGTATCGGCTAAGCAAGACTTAGTAGATATAGAATAATTAGGAGGTTTTGTAATGAAGAAGATGAGTAAGATTCTGTCTCTGCTGATGGCACTGTGCATGGTAGTCAGCCTGTTCGCCGGCTGCGGCGCCAAGGAAGACCCTGCCCCTGAAAAGGAAGAGACGAAGGCTCCTGCCGCTGAGCAGAGTGGCGAAAAGGCCCCCGCTCCCTCCGGCGATGTGATCTTCGATGGCGAAGCTACTGTTTACTTTATGTATCCGGACAGCGCTACTCCCCGCTGGGAAACCTTTGACGGTCCCTTTATTCAGGAGTATCTGAGCAAATATGCTCCTAATGTTGAGATGAAGATGGTCGACGCCGAAGGCGACGCCCAGAAACAGCTGCAGCAGGTCGAGGCTGCGATTTCCAGTGGTTGCGACTTTATGATTTTCATCCCCGCAGAAGAAGAGCAGGCTGCTGGTTCCGTGAACGTGCTGAACGCTGAAGGTGTTCCCTTCGCCAGCATGTGCCACACGCCCTTTGGCGCTGAAGTCCCCATCTTCATGACCATGCCTTTTGATATGATCGCAAAGGCATATGTGGATTACATGGAAGAAAACATCATCAGCGACGCTTCCGGCTATCCCTACAAGATTGCTTACATCGGCGGTCCCGACTCCAACTTCTACTATGAGCTCTCCGCTGTTTATGAAGAGGCGTTTAAGCGTTGGGAATCTGAAGGCAAGGCTGAGGTCGTTTTCAATGTCCAGACTGATAGCTGGTCCGCTGCAAGCGCTCAGGGTCCTGCCGAGCAGATGCTGACCCAGACCGGTAATGATATCGACATCGTAATCACCAACAACGATGACCTGAACGCCGGTGTTCTGGCTGCTCTGAATGAGCAGGGGCTGGTGGGCGACGTCCACGTTCTGGGCGGCTGCGACGTTACCATGCAGGGTCTGGCCCACGTTCAGGAAGGCTGGCAGGAAGGCGATATCATGCCCGACTATGAGACGATGGGCGCTACCATGGCAAAGATCGTTGCCACCTATCTGGCTACCGGCGAGTATCCCATGGATCTGGTCAACAGCTCCACCAACAACAACTTTATGAATGACGGTATCCCCACCATTTCCATCCCCGCACTGTTGATTACCAAGGACAACATGAAGGAACTGATCGTTGACATGGGTGTTGCTTCTCAGGCAGACATTGACGCCATTGCCAACACGCTGAAGTAATTTTCTGTTCCCCGCTCCCTCGTAAGAGGGGGCGGGGAACACCGAAACCTTTTTTCTCACGAATGAACATTGCTGATTGCTTATGCTGGAGGTCAAATTATGGATGAACAGAAGAAAAGCGTGGTTTTAAGCCGTACCACGGAGATTAAGCCCAATAAAAAGCTGCGCGTAATGGAGGCGCTGAATGGACCTCTGCGTATGCTCCCTGTTATTTTCGCTCTTGTTGTGATCTGGGTGATTTTTACCATCCTGAATCCTGCGTTTGTCAGCCCTCGCAACCTAACGACCCTGTCTGTGCAGATCGTGAATATGGGTATCATGGCCATCGGTCTGTTTCTGGTACTACTGCACGGTGAACTGGATCTTTCCTGCGCTGCCTCCAGTGCTGTGTCCGCAACCATTGCTGCGATTTTCTGCATCAATAAGGGCCTACCCTTTATCGTTGGCTTTGCAGCTTGCATTGCTTTTGGTGCGTTGATCGGTGCGGTCCAAGGTTGGATTGTAACACAGTTTGGCGCTCCGGCATTTATCATCACCATGGGCGGCCAGATGGCTTTGGAAGGCCTGCTGCTTCTGTTGTTAAGTGAATCTACACAGATTTCTCTGGTTAATCACTCCTTGACGGTGTTCACTACGATCTATCTCCCCACTTGGCTGTCTTATATTGTTCTGGCAGTCGGTGTTGCATTCCTGTTCTTCCTGTCTTATCAATCTTATTCTCAGGCCAAGAAGAACAATCTTCCTGTTAAATTTGCCAATAAAGTGCTGTTTCCTACGGTGGGGGTCCTTACTGGCGGCATCATCGTTCTGGAAATTATGAGAAAATACAAAGGCCTGAACCTCGCGGTTCTGCTGCTGATTGCTCTTCTCGCAGTATTTGCATATATTTTGACCCAGACCCGCTTTGGTGTGCATCTGTATGCACTGGGCGGCAACCCTGAGGCTGTCCGCCGTGCGGGCATCAGCGTAAAAAATACCAAGTGGGCAGCATTCATCATTTCGGGCGCTGTGTTTGCTTTCGCCGGTATGATCGCAGCTTCCCGTCTGCAGAGTGTGTCCGTTTCCTCTGTTGACGACTCCATCATGATGAACTCCATCGCAGCCTGCGTGCTGGGCGGCGCCAGCCTTTCCGGCGGCAAGGGCAATATCTGGGGCGTTCTGCTGGGCGCTCTGGTCATGGGCTCCCTGACCAATGGTATGTACCTGATTGGTGCGGAGACCTTTACCCGTCTGATCATTCAGGGCCTTATTCTGGTGGTAGCAGTTGTACTGGATGCATTCATCGTAAATTCTTCCGCTACCAAGCGCTGATAAAAGCGACATGATTTGGTACGCCAGAAGGTGCGCAGTGCGCTCCTTCTGGCGTACAAGGGATTTATCACTTCGGTAAAAATATACTTTGCTAATCAGGAGGTACAACGATGGGAACTGTTATGACCGTTTTGGGCCCCATGGATTCGTCCCAGTTGGGAAAGACGCTGTCTCATGAGCATATTTTTTGTGATTTTACCTGCTTCTTGCTGGAACCCAAAACCCCGGAAGATGCTGCCTTCATGGAGGAACCGGTGACGCTGGACAACCTCTGGCGCATGAAGGTCGACCCATACAGCAATCGCGATGAGTGTCGCCTTGACAGTATGGAAACGGCTGTCAAGGAAATCAACTGGTTTAAAGAAGCCGGTGGCAGCACGATTACGGAGGTTTCTCTGGAGGGGAGCGGACGGGATGTTGTGCGGTTGGCTGAAGTTTCCAGAAAGACCGGCGTCAACATCATCTGCGCTACGGGTCATTACATTGATCCGACACTGCCGGATTATGTGCGCACGGCAACGGAAGACCAACTGACAGACCAGTATATTCGTGAGATCCGTCATGGGATTGGCGATACCGGCATTCGTCCCGGCATCATCGGTGAGATCGGCACCAGCTATGTGATCACCCCTGACGAGATCAAGGTGCTCCGCGCTGCGGCGCGGGCTCAGCGGGAGACCAATCTTGCGCTGACCATCCATCTGGACCCCGGCGCACGCCGTGGCCACGAGGTGCTGGACATCCTCATTAGGGAGGAGGGCGTGAAGCCGGAGAAGATCATTCTGGGGCATCCTGAGTTTGCGCTTGCCCACAAGGATATTGATTTCTACGAAGGTGTGGATTATATGATCAGCCTTGCAAACCGTGGCTGTTATGTGGAGTTTGAACTCTGTGGCAATACCACGGTTTACAAGAAAGAACCCCCGCTTTCTTCTTGGGTTCTTCCTACGGATCTGCAGCGGACAATCGCGATTCGTATGCTGTGCAATCGTGGTTTCTCAGACCGGATTGTCCTCTCTCACGATCAGGGCTTGAAGCACTTCCTGCGATCTTACGGTGGCTGGGGGTACTCTCATGTCATTACTGACTTCCAGATCTTCTTGGCAGAGGCGGGCATCGAGCCGCATATCGCTAAGAAATTTAATGTCGACAATCCTGCAAGATACTTGACTTTTGACGAATAACACAACACTATAATTGCAACCATTATGTGTGCGTCTTTGATGCTATACTTTACATTTGGTGTAAAAACAAAAAAATTCTGTAAGTGAAAGAGCGGGTTCTGTTTAACAGAACCCGCTCTTTTACGTTGTCTTATTCTGGATCTGGTTGCTGCCCGTTATGAGCCAACCATTTACATTCCGTAATTTCCATATCTGTGAATGTTGCGATAAGGTACAATAAATTGCGCAAATTGAAAAAAGCATAAAAAGAGACATGGTTTGCAGATCTCTGGTAGAATGAAGTTGCGACACCACCATTCTGAAAGGAGACAGCAAACCATGTCCGAGAAGATTGTACAGTTTAATGAGGAAATTATCAAGGGGCAGATCAAGGAATTAGTTCGCGGCAGCGTGGAAGAAACTCTCAACGAACTGCTGGAGGCCGAGGCAGAAAAGTTGACTCAAGCAGCTCGCTACGAACGCAACGAAGCCCGTCAGGGTTACCGCAGCGGCCACTATGACCGGAACCTTACTACCACTTCTGGTTTTGGTTGCAATTGCGGTGAATGAGGACGGATACCGCGAAGTTTTAGGTGCTACTGAAGGTATGAAGGAAGACAAGGCCAGCTGGGTCAACTTCTTTCAGTGGCTGCGCAGCCGTGGTTTGGATGGAGTAAAACTCGTTGTTGGCGACAAGTGCCTGGGTATGTTGGAAGCT
>JAFYQM010000057.1 GCA_017547085.1 Oscillibacter sp. | reverse complement strand
GGTCTCGCTCTCGGCTTCGGTAGCCAACACATAGCGGCCGGTGCCGTGCTTATCCCGGCGGACTCTTGCGCCCTCCCGGACAAACTGGCCTCTTGCATTGATAATACCGGTGCGGAACAGCTCGGCAATAATATCAATAATACCGGAGCCGCAGATACCCACAGGCTTTTGACCCTTGTCGCCTACGATAGTCATGGCAGGCTCCATGGTCTCTTTGTCGATGGTACAAGCCTCGATAGCGCCGTCGGTGGCGCGCATGCCGCAGGAAATATCGCCGCCCTCAAAGGCAGGGCCGGCAGAGCAAGCGCAGGACATCAAAAAGTCCCGGTTGCCGAATACGATCTCGCCGTTGGTACCAAGGTCAATAAAGAGGGTCATTTCATCCTTGTCCCACATCATGGTAGCCAGTGCGCCGGCAGTGATATCGCCGCCTACGTAAGAGCCGATGTTGGGCGCGATGACCACAGGTGCCAAGGGGTTGGCCGGCAGCTTCAGGTCACCGGCTTTCAAATCGTTCCATGCAAAGAAGCTGGGAATGTAGGGATCCATACGCACGGGATCGGCATCCACGCCCACCAAAAGATGGTTCATAGTGGTATTTGCGCCGATGCACAGACGGAGAATGGACTTGGCATTCAGGTCAATGCTCTTGCACAGATTGGCAATGATGGGGGTCAAAGTCTCTTTCACAATGGCGTCCTGCAGCTTCTTCTTGCCGCCGGGACGAGAAGACTCGATAATGCGGTTAATGACGTCGGCGCCGTAACGGATCTGGCCGTTGCCGGAAGAGCCCTTTGCCAGAATTTCGCCGCTTGTCAAATCTACCAGCACCATGGAAACGGTGGTCGTGCCAATATCAATGGCGCAGCCCACCAAACGGGTATCCTCAAAAGCGCAAAGATCCATGCAGGTAAACACGCCGTCCAACAGCTGACCCTTCACGCAGACACGGAAATCCTGCTCACGCAGGGCGCCGGCCAGCTTCACCATGACGGTAAACGGCACAACTACACGGTTGCAGCCCACCTGCTCTGCAACGGCACGCTCCAGACGCTCAATGTCGGGCATGGTGTCGTCCTCGGAAGGCACAGACAGTTCCAGCTGCACAGCATGGAAGGTATTGTCCATGGAGATACCGCTGGCGGTAATGGTTTCCTGGGCCTCTTTGAAAATCGCCACTTCCTCGGGAGAGGAGAGGTCGGCGGTCTTCATGCGGCTCTGGTAGGCGCTGGCAATATCCGGCACGAAGACCTCGCAATCGGAGATCACCTTGGTATTGCAGGAAAGCCGCCAGCCGGCTTCATATTCCTCAGGGGAGATATGGCGGGAGGGAATGGACTCCACCTCACCGGAAATGAGCTTTACACGGCATTTGCCGCAGGAGCCGTTACCGGAGCAAGGAGCATCGATGGCAACATTTGCCCGACGGGCCACTTCCAGCAGGTTATCTCCGCTGTTACATTCAATTTCTATAGGCTTTCCGCCCTCAATTTGGAAAATTACTTTCATGGGTTCAAATTCCTTTATTACTTATATACAGGAGCGTTTTGGCAATGTTTGCGCAAGAACGCTTTGATTTCGTCAATATTAGCAAGACCTTCGTGGGCAAGGAGGATATCCTTGCTGAAGCTATGGAGCACGATGCTGTCCTTGCAGAAATAAAGACCCAGCACATCGTCCAGGGGAATCTCGGTTTCCGTATCGTCCTTCATAAGGACGGCTTTTTCTTCGTCAATGGTGACGGTGATCTGCGGGAGCTTTCCGTCATACTTTTCCAGCAGGGCGGCCCACTCTTTTTTCGCGTTTTTGCCGGGTGCGGTCAGTTCCCGGTAGCCCAAATACAGGCCCAGCACCAACAGAATCAAATCCAAAAGCTGCTGTGTTAGAATAAACATGATCGTACTGCCCACCAGCAGCACAGCGCCAACCCACAGCCAGCTGCGGACACCGCTGTTTTTCACACGATAGTGGTACTGACGCAAAAGTTCCTCGCTGGGGGTATAGGTGCAGGCAAATTTCATAAGTTCTTCTCTCCTTAAAAGGCCCCCTTGTAAAGGGGGCTGTCGCCCTATGGCGACTGGGGGATTCCAATCCCTCCGTCCTCGCATTTGCTCGGACACCGCCCTTTTCAAGGGAGGCTTTTTGGTAGCCCCCTCCGAGGAGGGGGCTTTGGTCTAAATTAGAGGAGGGCTTCCATGCCCAGGACGGGGTGGTTCTTCTCGGTCAGCCAGTTCATCAGTTCTTCGCCGTCGGTGGTGATGGTCTCGTCAGCAACCAGATCGGTGAAGTTTTCGATGCCGTACAGCTCGAACGCGGTCTTGTTCAGGCGTTCTGCCACATCGTCCTTCAGTTCCTTGGGCATCCAAACGATACGCTCAATGCCGCCTTCTGCGGAGATGAACTTCTTGGAACTGATGAAGTGACGGCCGTGACCCATGTAGCCGGGGGTCTGGACACCGCCGCCGGTGCAGCTTGCCAGTTCGCCGAAGGTCATACCCACAGGGGTCATGCCCTTGAACTCACGGTTGACAACGATGAAGCCGCCGCTCATAGGCTCGATACCACAGATACACTCGAAGCAGCCGCAGGAGGTCATGGGATCCTCCAGAATGGAGTACAGAGTCACAGACTCCACAGCGCCGTGGGTAGCATCATAAATGGCCTTATCAACGGAGTCGAAACGGCCGGTGCGCTCGTCCTGGCAGCCTTCCTTGAAGATGGGCTGGCAAGGACCGTTGGGATCCAGCTCGTTGGTAGCCTTAGCATCCAGCCAGGAAACAGCGCCGCACAGACCCAGGCGCTCGGGGGTAACCACGCAGCAATGGGCAGGTGCGAAGGACTGGCACAGGATGCAGGTGTAGTAACGGTCAACAGCCTCGTCGGTCATGGATGCCAAACGGCTGTCGCGGGCGGTGTAGCGGGGCATAGCCACCTCGTCGCGGAACTTGCCGGCTTCAGCAGCGTCGGTAATAATGGTGATCTGGCACTTGTCCACAACTGCGTCGAACTCGTCCATGATCATGAAGTACAGAACCTCTGCAAAGTCCTTAACACGCAGACCGTTCTCGAAAGCGCCCTTGGAAACACGGACGCGGACCTGGTTACGCTGGCCGGTGTGCATGACACCTTCCATGTAGTTGAACCATGCGTGGAACTTACGCTCGATAACGGACTCAAAGTCCTCCTGCATGCGCTTGCCGGCAACCTCCACGAAGGTCGCCAGAGCAAAGTCGCCGCCTGCG
>JAFYQM010000056.1 GCA_017547085.1 Oscillibacter sp. | reverse complement strand
AGCGTACCGGCATCGAGCGTGGCCAGGTTCTGTGCAAGCCCGGCACCATTAAGCCCCTGACCAAGTTCGTGGGCCAGGTTTACGTCCTGTCCAAGGAAGAAGGCGGCCGTCACACTCCCTTCTTCAACAACTATCGTCCTCAGTTCTACTTCCGTACTACCGACGTTACCGGCGTCATCACTCTGCCCGAAGGCACCGAGATGTGCATGCCCGGCGATAACGTTGAGATGCACGTTGAGCTGATCACCCCCATCGCTATCGAGAAGGGTCTGCGTTTCGCTATCCGCGAGGGCGGCCGTACCGTCGGTTCCGGCGCTGTTATCGAGTGCGAATAATTTTCACGCATAAAAGGACTGCTGCTTTTGCAGCAGTCCTTTTTCTTTTACATTTAAGATACAACCGTGTTTTGTGGATATTCCAGCGTCTGCTGAAAACCATCGGAACCGGCGCAGAAGATGTCCCCTGCAACTGGCAGCGTTTCGCATATGTATAGATTCACCTGTACGCCGTCTGTCTTTCCGGGATAGTTGGTAACTGCATAGGTATAGCGGGAGATTTGTTTTCCGCAGCAGGCGGAAAGGTCGAACCCCTGTGAAAGCTGTAGCTCGTTGTAGGTCAGGTACGGTTCTTCCAAGATTTCCGGCAGTAAAAATTGCAGCGTTTCCAATGGCTCTGGTTCTACCTGCCAGCCCAGCGATTCTATATAAGCGACCCGATGGCTGTTATCCGTTAGTTGGGGTGGGGTGGTATCCTTCTCATCTTGCCGGCCTGCCAGCAGAATGAGCAAAACCATCACGGCACCCATGAAAAGGACGCTGAGCACAGCTTTTTTCTTGGAAAATTTGGCGGTCCAAATGAGCATATCGATCCCTCCTGCTTGTTCCTATTCATTTTTTCAATAAAATATGATAAAATGTGGACGAAAGAAAAGGGGGACTGAGTATGCAGCGGTTGGATAAGATTATTGCCTCAACAGGAAAGTGGTCCCGGCGGGAGGTGAAGAATCTGGTAAAGCAGGGAAAGGTACTGGTCAATGGCCTGCCTGCCCGTTCTGCTGAGGAAAAAGCAGACCCGGAACAGGCGGAAATCGTGGTGAATGGCGAACGGCTGATCTGGCGGCAGTATACATGGGTCATGCTGAATAAGCCTGCGGGCTATCTCTCTGCAACGGAGGATGGCTGCGGGGCCACCGTGCTGGACCTGCTGCCTCAGGAGCTGCAGCGGCAGGGCCTGTTTCCTGTGGGACGGCTGGACAAGGATACCGAGGGGCTGCTGCTGTTGACCAATGAGGGCGGTCTTGCCCACGATCTGCTGTCCCCCCGGCACCATGTGGATAAAGTGTACTATGCCCGGGTGGATGGCTGCCTGACACAGGCGGACTGCGAAGCTTTTGAGGCGGGCATGACGTTGGACGATGGATTGGTGTGCCAGAGCGCCGGGCTGGAAATTCTGAAAGCCGGAGAAGTCAGTGAAGCGCATGTGACGCTGCGGGAGGGGAAGTTCCATCAGGTGAAGCGGATGCTGGCCTATCGCGGCAAACCGGTATTATATCTGGAACGTGTCCGCATGGGCCCGCTGATGCTGGACTCGTCACTTTCACGAGGTGAATTTCGCTTTTTGACAGAAGAAGAAGTAGAGCAGTTGCGGAACGCCTGACAAAGCACGCGAAAAGACCGAAACTTGAACAAAAATGATATAAGGTTTTTGGTGAAAAAAGAAAAAACATCTTGCATTTTGTCGAAAATGCCGATATAATGTTGTCGCTGACAGATTGCACAAAGGATTTCTGTGTTGTGGTATAGAAATGAGGAGGACGACCATGTCTGGTAGAATTTTTCAAAATGTAGTTTTGCAGCTGAAAGAGAATACAGACCGTACCATCGGTGTGCTCGATGGGGAAGGCATTGTCATTGCCTGTAGTGAGTTGTCCATGATCGGCCAGCGTTGGGCAGAATATGCTCCGATTATCAACCATGCCGCAGGCAGCATGATCTCCTCTGACGGAAAGACCTTCAAGGCACTGAACGGCTGGGGTGCGCAGTTTGACTATGCAGTGTTTGCCTTCGGTGATAATGAGGTCAGCAAGACCGTCTGCGCCATGGCGACCGTGTCTTTGAACGCTGCCAAGGCCTACTATGAGGAAAAGCATGACCGTGGTTCCTTTATCAAGGATATCATTTCCGATAACATTATGCTGGGCGATATCTACATGCGTGCCAAGGAACTGCGCGTGACGGCGGATGTGCCCCGCGGCGTGTTTGTGGTGCGCGCTTTAAAGAAGGGAGAGTCTGTTCCCACGGACGTGGTGCAGTCCCTGTTCCCTGACCGACAGAATGACTTTGTTCTCAGCGTTGGCGAGGGCGATGTGGTGCTGATCCGTCAGGTAACGGAAGGGGCCGGCATTAAGGAATTGAACAAGATGGCCTCGTCCATCGAGGAAGCTCTGCGTTCCGGCGGTGAAAGCACGGTGGTCGTGGGTATCGGTACCGTTGCCACCCATCTGCGTGATCTGGCCAAGAGCTATAAGGAGGCTCAGATCGCCATTGAGGTCGGTAAGGTCTTTGATACGGAGAAATACATCATCAATTATGAAAATCTGGGTATCGGCCGCCTGATCTATCAGCTGCCGACTACCCTGTGTGAGATGTTCCTGCAGGAAGTGTTCAAGAAGAATCCCATTGATGCGCTGGACAAGGAGACCCTGTTCACCATTCATAAGTTCTTTGAGAACAACCTGAACGTTTCTGAAACCGCCCGTAAGCTGTTTGTTCACCGCAACACGCTGGTGTACCGTCTGGAAAAGATCAAGAAGCTGACCGGACTGGACCTGCGGGAATTTGACGATGCTATCACCTTCAAGGTGGCGCTGATGGTCAAGAAGTATCTGACCTCCCGCGGCATCGATAACTGAATCGAATGAGAAAAGCGGCAGACGCAAGTCTGCCGCTTTTTTGTTGTTGTGCGTGAAATGTATCTTTATGCAGGAAAAGGATAAACGGCTGTTGCATTGCACTTGAAAACCGTATATAATGTGATTAAATGTTGAATTATGTCGACTTTGCTACAAGATACGGAACATTTTGGCAAAGCGAAACGTCTGATAGATAGGAGAAACGGCGAGGTGTCAGTGTGATTCGATTAAAAGACGTACAGATGGAATATGAGAACGGCACGCGGGCCATTCGGGGCATCAGTCTGACCATTGAAGACGGCGAATTCGTCTTTCTGGTGGGACCGTCCGGCTCCGGAAAATCCACCATCATTAAGCTGCTGACCGGTGAGGTGGAGCCCAGCGGCGGCCGTATTATGATCAACGGCTACTCTGTCAGCAATATTTCCGAGCGGCAGATCCCGTTGATGCGCCGGACTTTGGGCATCATTTTTCAGGATTTCCGCCTGATCGAGAAAAAGACCGTGTATGAGAATCTGGAGTTTGTGATGCGGGCTGTGGGAGCCAGCAACAAAGAGATCCGCAACCGGATCCCTTATGTACTGCAGCTGGTAGGCTTGGAGAAGAAGGTAGACAGCTACCCCACAGAGCTTTCCGGCGGCGAGCAGCAGCGCGTGGCCATTGCCCGCGCATTGGTGAATAACCCGGATACCATCATTGCGGACGAGCCCACCGGAAATCTGGACCCGGAGCGTTCTTTGGAACTGATGAGCCTGCTGGTGAAAATCAATCAGCTGGGCACCACGGTGGTCGTGGTTACCCATGAGAAGGCACTGGTGGACCGTTTTGGCAAGCGCGTGATCACGATCGAGTCCGGTCATGTGATCAACGACAGCATCGGCGGCTATGTGGGAGGGCATATCCATGGCAAGGCATAATTTCGGATATTTTGCCCGCGAGGGCCTGCGCAATATGTTCAGCCACGGGTTTATGACCTTTGCCACGATCGGCATCACCGTGGCGTGCCTGCTGATCATGGGCACGTTTACGCTGGTGGCGGTGAATGCAGATGCCAACCTGCGGGATCTGGAAGCAGAAAACGAGATCCTGGCCTATGTGGACGAGCACTATACGGAGGGACAGGCAAAGGCTCTGCAGGCAGAACTGGAAAAGATCCCGAATGTGGCGTCGGCTACCTATATCAGCAAAGAGCAGGCGATGGAGGATTTTGTTGCAAACTATCCGGACGAGGCGCTGTTTCACAATCTGGACCCTGAGATCCTGCGGGACCGTTACTCCATCCACGTAGAGGATCTGGAGCAGCAGGGAGCCACGCTGCGCGCCATTGATGCTGTGAAGGGGATTGACGATATCACCGCCTACGAAGAAGTGGCAGACGGCTTCATCGCCATCCGCAATGTAGCGACTGTGGTGTGCGTGGCGCTGATCGTGGTGTTGTTTGTGGTGTCGGTGTTTATTACCTCCAACACCGTCAAGCTGACCACTTTTGACCGCAGGGAAGAGATCGCCATCATGCGAATGGTGGGCGCCACCAATGGCTTCATTCGCTGGCCCTTTGTGTATGAGGGATTTTTACTGGGACTGCTGAGTGCGGGCATTGCGTTCGGTCTGCAGTGGCTACTGTATACCGCGGTGGCCCAGGGCGTGGATACCAATGATACGCTGCAGCTGATCCGTGTGCTGCAGTTTGAGCAGCTGTGGAAGCCGGTAGCCATCACCTTTGCCGGCGCCGGTATGCTGATCGGTGTAGGCGGCAGCTTGTCCGCCATTCGTCAATTCCTGCGTGTGTGAGGATGATTATGAGAAAAAAACCATTCTTTCATATGGTTCGCCTGCTGTGCTGTCTGGCACTGGTCTGCAGCCTGATCGGCACGGAACTGACTCCGGCACTGGCTGTCACACAGACGGAGATCAACAATTTGAAAGATGATGCCGGCGATCTGAAAAAGCAGGTCAAGGAACTGGAGAAAAAGCTGGACGCGCTGAGGGACGACCGCTCGGCCGCCATGCAGCGGAAAAACCTGCTGGATGAAAAGATTTCTGCTACGTCGCAGCAGATCACCAATGTGGAGGAGCAGATCGCAAAGTATGCGGAACTGATCGCCCAGTCTGAGGCAGATCTGGCGGATGCGGAGGCACGGGAAGAGGCGCAATACGAGTTGTTCTGCCAGCGTGTCCGCGCCATGGAGGAGCAGGGAACGGTCAATTACTGGACTTTCCTGTTCCGGGCAGTCAGCTTCTCCGACCTGCTGGACCGTCTGGACGCCATCAACGAGATCATGGCTTACGATCAGGGTGTCATCAATGACTTAAAGACCCTGCAGACGGAAATTTCGGAGAAAAAGGCCGGTCTGGAGACCAACAAGGCAGACTCCGAGGCGGCGAAGGCAGAGCTGGTGAGCATCAAGTCCAGCCTGAATACCCAGCGGTCGGAGGCCAACCAGCTGATCGAGCAGATCCGTGCCAACGAGGCGGAATATAAGGATACCATTGAGGATTTGGAAGCTGAAGAGGAACGGATTCAGGCGGAGATCGTCCGCAAGTCCAAGGAACTGGCCGCCCAGCTGGCGGCACAGGGCAAGGATCAGAAGTCCAATCCCGGCGGCTATATCTGGCCGGTGGACAGCCGGTATATTACCTCCACAGTGGGCGGCCGCACATCTCCCGGCGGTGTGGGTTCCACCAACCATAAGGGCACCGACATCGGCCGCGTGGGCTATACCAGCTCCATCTACGCCTCCAAGGCAGGCACGGTCATCGTCTCTGAGTACTCCCGTTCTTACGGCCATTATGTGGTCATTTCTCACGGCAGCGGAAATACTACCCTATATGCCCACATGAGTAAGCGCATTGCCACAGTGGGCCAGTATGTGAATCAGGGGACGGTCATTGGAATTACCGGTTCCACCGGCAATTCTACCGGTCCGCACCTTCATTTTGAGATCACGGAAAACGGTACGCGGATCAATCCGCTGAGCCATGGCGCCAAACCGCAGAAGGGATATCTCAGCGGCTACACGCTTTCCGGTACAGGCGTCAGTAAATAGCACATAAATTGTCCTCCCGCTCCATATCATGGGGCGGGAGGGATTTTTTATGATTGGACTGCTGATTTGGGAAGAGGTGCAAAAGGGTGTGCGGCAAAAGCCGGTTGCCATTCGGGAAGAGATCCTGCTGCATAACCGCTTTTTGCGTGCGGAAGTGCTGCGCGGCAGCCGGACGCCGGAGCGTATTTTGCACAGACGGGTGCTGGCGGCGGAAAAACGGCTGCGAAAGGCAGGAGTCACGGAGATCATCCTGCCGAACCATTTTACTATGACAGAACATTTGGATGGAATCCAGCCGGTTTCCACGCTGCCGCTGCGGCAGGCGCTGGCGGCAGACTGGCTTCGCCGGGAATTGAAAGAGCGGGGCCTGCGGCCTGCCGACACACGGACCGCCGTGGCGGCAGACCGCTTGACCGGCGAAGTGGTGCGGACGGTAACGGATCTCGCCCTGCGCCACCGGCATGTGCTGCTGGATGTGCCATACGGCGGAGAGGAACTGTGCCGCAGTCTGCGTCGGGAGTATGGGGTGTCGCTGCTGCTGACAGAGAACGTTCAGCGGCAGGGTGCAGATGCATGGGTGCTGTTTTCTCCGCGGGAGCAAGCAGGAGAGAAGGCCCTGGTGCTTCCCCTGTATGATGAAGCCTTTCCCATGCCCTTGCCGGTTTTGCCGCCTGCGCTGGAGGAAAAGCTTCCTCTTGGTGCAGACCGCCTGCAGCTGTTGACGGTATTGGTCCGAAATGGTGCAATTCGTGCCGGCACAGACTTGACATTCTGAGTGGCAAAGACTATAATATTAGACTGCTATAGTATCATAGAATCATTATGCGCAGGGAAATATCCCCGATTTTCCCTTCAAAAGATACATGAAAGGATTGTCGACATGGAAAGAGAATACAAAATGAGCGCGGCCCGCGCTCAGGAACTGCAGGAAGAGCTGAATTACCTGAAAACCACCCGCTCTGACGAAGTGGCTGAGCAGATCAAGATCGCCCGCGGCTTCGGCGACCTGAGCGAAAACAGCGAGTATGATGAGGCAAAGAACGAGCAGGGCAAGCTGTATTCCCGCATTGCCGAGCTGGAGGAGATCCTGCAGCATGTGGTGATCGTGGACGAGAGCGCCGCTCCCTCCAACGTGGTGACCATCGGCTGCAAGGTGACCGTCTGCGATGCCAGCGGCAAGGAGCTGCCCGCCTATAAGATCGTCGGTTCTCAGGAGTCCGATCCCATGCACGGCATCATCTCTGAGGAGTCTCCCTTCGGCAAGGCCCTGATCGGCGCCAAGGAAGGCGACACCGTGACGGTGGAGGCCCCCCGCGGCGCTATCGTCTATACCGTGAAGAAGATCGAGCGCTGATACGATAAGGAGAAAACTATGTCTGAACAGAAGAATCCTCAGGTGCAGCCTGAGCAGGATCTGAGCCAGCAGGCTGCTGTCCGCCGCCAGAAGCTGGCCGATCTGAAGGCCGCCGGCGCCGATCCCTTTGTGATCACCAAGTTCCCTCAGGATGCCTATTCCGCCGAGCTGAAAGCCGAGTTCGCCGAACTGCCTGCCGAGTCCGAGACCGGCAAGGTGGTGGCTCTGGCAGGCCGTATGATGAGCAAGCGCATCATGGGCAAGGCCAGCTTTGCCCACCTGCGCGATGACCGCGGCGATATCCAGATTTTCCTCAAGCGCGATGTGATGGGCGATGAGGCCTATGCTGGCTTCAAGAAGCTGGACATCGGTGATATCATCGGCGTCAAGGGCGAGGTGTTCCGCACCAAGATGGGCGAGCTGTCTGTCCGCGTCAGCGAACTGACCCTGCTCTCCAAGTCCCTGCTGCCCCTGCCCGAGAAGTTCCACGGCCTGCAGGACAAGGAACTGCGCTATCGCCAGCGCTATGTGGATCTCATTATGAATCCCGATGTGCGCCGCAACTTTGTGGTGCGCTCCCAGTTCATCAAGTTCATGCGCAGATATCTGGACGATATGAACTACATCGAAGTGGAGACCCCCGTGCTGAACACCATCGCCGGCGGCGCTTCCGCACGTCCCTTCATCACCCATCACAACACGCTGGATATCGATATGTATATGCGTATCGCTACCGAGCTGCCCCTGAAGCGCCTGATCGTGGGCGGCATGGACCGTGTGTATGAGATCGGCCGTATCTTCCGCAACGAGGGTATGGACCCCAAGCACAACCCTGAGTTCACCTCCGTGGAGCTGTATCAGGCCTACGCCGACTTCCACGACATGATGGACATCGCCGAGGGCATCATCTCCGGTGCTGCCAAGGAGATTCTGGGTACCTACGAAGTGGAGTGGATGGGCGAGAAGATCGACCTGACTCCCGGCTGGCGCCGCCTGACCATGGTGGATGCCGTGAAGGAATACGTTGGCATTGACTTTGGTGCCATCACCGATGACGCTGAGGCTGTGGCTGCTGCCAAGGCAGTGGGCGTGGAACTGGCTGACGCTGCAGAAAAGACCTGGGGCAACGCCCTGTATGCCTGCTTCGACCAGCGCGTGGAGGAGAAGCTGATCCAGCCCACCTTCATTACCATGTATCCTGTGGAAGTATCTCCTCTGACCAAGCGTTCTCCTGCGGATCCCCGTCTGACGGAGCGCTTTGAGCTGTTCATCTGCCACAGCGAGCTGGCCAACGCCTACTCCGAGCTGAACGATCCCATCGACCAGCGCGACCGCTTCCAGAAGCAGGTGGAGCAGCGCGAGCGTGGTGACGATGAGACTGAAATGATGGATGAGGATTTCCTGACTGCTATGGAATACGGTATGCCTCCCACCGGCGGTATGGGCATCGGCGTGGACCGCGCCGTCATGCTGCTGACCGGCGAGGATACCATCCGCGAGGTCATTTTGTTCCCCACCATGAAGCCCCTCGACTGAGAAAACAGAAACCGGGTTCGTAAGAACCCGGTTTTTTTGTGTCCAAATGCCGAAAAAGAACATTTGTGAGGGGAAAGCATGGCTTGACAAGGCGGAATGATACCTATATGATAAGGAAGAATCCCATGCCATTATTATTTATAATTGTATGGGCGTGATTTTTCGACCAAAACCCAAAGGAGGTACCCGGATGGAGATCATTACCAGCCGTGCAAATTCCCTCTGTACCCATCTCCGCAAGCTGGGTACTTCCGCATCCTATCGCCGGCAAAGCGGAGAGTTTCTCTGTGACAGCCCTAAACTGCTGGAGGAGGTACTGCTCCACGGCGGCGATCTGCATACCGTAGTTTTCACAGAGGGCGCGGCACTGCCGGTCATCCCTGCGGGGGTGCGGCTGGTGCAGGTGCCTGCCGATCTGATGAAGTCCGTTTCTCCCAGCCAGACGCCCCAGGGCGTTTTGTCTGTGTGCGGTATGCCGCAGCAGACCCTGCCGGAGAGATTAGACGGAAAGCGCTACATGGTGCTGGACGGTGTGCAGGACCCCGGCAACGTGGGTACGATCCTGCGCACGGCAGATGCGTTTGGAGCGGATGGCCTGCTGCTGGTGAATGCCTGCGCCGATCTCTATAACCCCAAGACCGTGCGGGCCACCATGGGTGCGGTGTTCCGTTGTCCGGTTTGGAACTGCACGGTGGAGCAGCTACGTGCCCTGCTGGATGCATCCAGTCTGACCATGTACGGCGCGGCTTTGCGCAAGGACACGGTGGATGCCAGAAGTGTGGAGTATACCCGTTGCGCCATTGCCGTGGGCAGCGAAGGAAAGGGCCTCTCCGCAGAGATGCTGGATGCCTGCGATCAAACGATTCTGATCCCCATGCGGGAACACTGCGAATCCCTGAATGCCGCCATTGCGGCGTCTGTGCTGCTGTGGGAGGCGGCCCGGGGAGACTGAACGGGAAGGAGAGAGGCCTGTGCTGAAATACTGGGTTTGGCTGGCAGAATTGCGGGGACTGGGAAACCAGACCCGACTTGCATTGCTGCGCCATTTCGGTACGCCGGAAGACCTCTTTTACGCCGATCCGGAAGAGATCCTGTTGACGGAGGGGATCACCCGCGAACAGGCGGATATCCTGAAGAACCATGATTTGAAAGCTGCGGACCGGATTTTGGCGGATTGCCAGAGATTGGGCCAACGCATCCTGACCATACAGGATGCGGCCTATCCGGGACGGCTGAAGAATATTTACGACCCACCCTGTCTGCTCTATGTGAGAGGGCAGCTGCCTGATTTCGACGAAGAGATGGCCGTTGCGGTGGTAGGAACGAGAAGCTGTACGCCTTACGGTATTGCCTGCGCGGAGAAGTTCGGCTATGGACTGACTGCGGGTGGCGCTGTGGTCATCAGCGGCCTTGCCAAGGGCATTGATGCGGCAGCTACCCGCGGAGCCCTGCGTGCGGGCGGCATGACTGTCGGCGTGGTGGGCAACGGACTGGATGTGCCCTACCCTGCCGAGAGCCGCTACCTCTATGAGGACGTGGCGGCAGCGGGCGCGCTGATCAGCGAATACCCGCCCGGTACGGAGCCTGCGGGCGCTCATTTCCCCGCCAGAAACCGGATCCTCTCCGGACTGGCGCTGGCGGCACTGGTGGTGGAAGCACCGGAACGCAGCGGCGCACTGATCACCGCAGAGCATGCCGTGGAGCAGGGAAGAGACATGTTTGCCGTCCCCGGTCCCATTGACGCGCCTGCCAGCGCAGGCTGCAACCGCCTGATTCAGGAGGGTGCGGGACTGGTGACTTCTCCCTGGGACATCCTGCGGGAATATGAGGGGCGTTTCCCGGATAAGCTGCGGGGAGAACGTGCCCATGAAACACCAGCCGTTATCGGCTATCAAGAGCAGCCGAAACCGGAGGCAAAGCCGGTACTGCCGACCTTGCGCCTGTCGGAGGCAAGTTTGACAGACGACCAGATCTCCCTGCTGCGGATTCTTCCGGAGGAGGAACCCATGCTGGTAGACGATCTGGTGGAGCTGAGCGGCATCCCCACACGGCGGGTGCTGTCGGCGTTGACCCTGCTTGAATTGGAAAATTTGGTACAGCAGCACAGCGGAAAACGCTATACCCGTGCTGTGACCGTGATGGAATAAATTACACGCGCCCCATAGGGTGCGTCTGGAGGTATCTATGGCAAAACACAGCCTGGTCATCGTGGAGTCTCCTGCGAAGGCCAAAACCATCGGCAAATATCTGGGCCGTGAGTATGAGGTCAAGGCCTGTATGGGCCACCTGCGCGACCTGCCCAAAAGCACCATTGGTGTGGATCTGGAAAATGACTTTGAGCCGGCTTACCGCCCCATCAAGGGAAAAGAGGATATCATCAACGACCTGAAGGCATCCGCCAAGGAGGCGGATACCGTTTATCTCGCAACCGACCCTGACCGCGAGGGCGAGGCCATTTCCTGGCACTTGAAGCATCTGCTGGACCTGTCTGACGCCAAGACCCGCCGCGTCACCTTCAACGAGATCACCAAGAAGGTGGTGCAGGAGAGCATTGCGGAGCCCCGTGACATCGACCAGAATCTGGTGGATGCCCAGCAGGCCCGCCGCATTCTGGACCGTCTGGTGGGCTACCAGCTCTCTCCGCTGCTGTGGAAGAAGATCCGCCGTGGCCTTTCTGCGGGCCGTGTGCAGTCTGTGGCCACCCGCATGGTGGATGACCGTGACCGGGAGATCGAGGCGTTTCAGGCGGAAGAGTACTGGACGCTGGACGCCAACCTGCTGGTGGACGAGAGCGGCAAGGCCCCCTTTGCCGCCCGCTATCACGGCAAGGACGGCAAAAAGGCCGAGTTGAAATCCGTGGAGGATGTGGAGCGGATCGTGGAGGAGACGAAGAATCAGGTGTTCTTCGTCAAGAGCGTCAAGCGCGCGGATAAGCAGCGCAGCCCCTCTCCTCCTTTTACCACTTCTACGCTGCAGCAGGAGGCCTCCCGCAAGCTGAGCATGACGCCCCGCCGCACCATGGCCATCGCCCAGCAGTTGTATGAAGGTATCGATGTGGAGGGAGAAGGCACGGTCGGTTTGATCACCTATATGCGTACCGACTCTCTTCGTATTTCCGAGGAGGCCATCGCGGCTGCCAAGGAGTTTATTCTGGGCCGCTACGGCAAGGATTATTATCCCGCCCAGCCCCACCGCTATAAGGCCAAGGCCTCCGCACAGGATGCCCACGAGGCCATCCGCCCCAGTAACGTGAACTGGACGCCGGAGATGCTGAAAAAGGATCTCACCGGCGAGCAGTACCGCCTGTACCGCCTGATCTGGAGCCGCTATGTGGCCTGCCAGATGGCAAACGCCGTGTATGACAGCGTGGCGGTGGAGGTGGAGTCTGCCGGACACGGGTTCCGCGCCAATTCCTCTAGTTTGAAGTTCTCCGGTTACACTGCTGTGTATGAAGAAGGACGCGATGAGGAAAAGGAGGAGAAGGAATCTCCCCTGCCTGCCCTGCAGGAGGGCGAGGTTGTCACCTTGAAGGATTTCTCCAAGGATCAGCATTTCACCCAGCCTCCTGCTCACTATACTGATGCCACACTGATCCGCGCCATGGAGGAGCAGGGCATTGGCCGTCCCTCCACCTATGCACCTACCGTGTCCACCATTCTGGATCGTGAGTATGTGATGAAAGAGGGCAAGTATCTCCACATCACCAATCTGGGCCGTACGGTGACGGAACTGATGAAGGAGCGTTTCACCGATATTGCCGACCTGAAATTTACCGCCAATATGGAACTGAAGCTGGACTCTGTGGAGGAAGGCACGGTTGCATGGAAGGACGTTCTGCGCGATTTCTACGGTGACTTTGACGCCAACCTGAAGGATGCTGAAAAGGCACTGGAGGGCACCCGCATCAAGGTGCCTGATGAAGTCAGCGAGGAACTTTGCCCCGAATGCGGCAAGAACCTGGTGGTCAAGACCGGCCGCTTCGGCCGCTTTCTGGCCTGCCCTGGCTATCCCGACTGTACCTTTACCATGCCGCTGGTGGTACAGATGCCGGGTCGCTGTCCCGCCTGCGGCGGACGGCTGTTCAAGCGCACGGGCACCAGCAAGAAAACCGGCAAGCAGTTTACCTACTATGCCTGCGAAAAGGGTAAAGAATGTCCCTGGCGCGGTGAGGGGCTGGAGGGCAAAGAGATCGTGGGCTTTATGACGTGGGATGTCCCTGTCAAGGATGACTGTCCCGTCTGCGGCCACACCATGTTCAAGAAGGCTGGCAAGGGTTTCAAGCGTCCCTATTGTATCAACCCCGCCTGCTCCAACTTCCTGCCGGAGGAAAAGCGCGGCTATACCAAGAAAGCCGCCGCTGCGGAGAAGAAGGAAGAAGCTGCGGCGGAAAAGGAAGCTGCGAAGAAGGAAACAGCAAAGAAGTCCGCAGCTAAACAGACTGCGGAGAAGAAACCGGCTGCAAAGAAGACAGCAGCCAAGAAAACCACCACGAAGAAAGCAGCCGCAAAGAAAGAAGCGTAATGCTGTAATAAAGGAACAAAACTATGCATGTGACTGTGATCGGAGCAGGTCTGGCAGGCAGTGAGTGTGCCTGGCAGCTTGCCCAGCGGGGCGTGGACGTGACGCTCTGCGAAATGAAACCAGAGAAAAAGACGCCTGCCCATGAAACGGACAACTTTGCGGAGCTGTGCTGCTCCAACTCTTTGCGTTCCGACCAGCTGGAAAACGCGGTGGGACTGCTGAAAGAGGAGATGCGCCGGATGGGCTCCCTTATCATGGCCTGCGCCGATGCCACCCGTGTGGAGGCAGGCGGCGCACTGGCGGTGGACCGCCATGGCTTTGCCGCACTGGTGACGGAGAAGATCCGCAGCCACCCCCGTATTACGGTGGTGCCCGGCGAAGTGACGGCCATCCCTGACGGGGAAGTGGTCATTGCCTCCGGCCCCCTGACCTCCGATGCGCTGGCAGACACGCTGCAGGGCCTGCTGGGCGACGATAGCGACCTCCATTTCTATGACGCCGCGGCGCCGTTGGTGTCTGCCGAGAGCGTGGATATGGACAAGGCGTGGTTCGGCTCCCGTTACGACAAGGGAACTGCAGATTATGTTAACTGCCCTATGAATCAGGAGGAGTACGATGCCTTCTGGGAGGCCCTGACCACCGCACAGGAGGCGGAGGTCCACGGCTTCGAGGACTCTCAGGTGTTTGAGGGCTGTATGCCCGTAGAAGTCATGGCCCGCCGGGGCCACGACACGCTGCTGTACGGCCCGCTGAAGTCCCGCGGACTGGACGATCCCCGCACCGGCCGCTGGCCCTATGCGGTGGTGCAGCTGCGGCGGGATAACGCCGACGGCACGGTGTATAATCTGGTGGGCTTCCAGACCCACCTGCGCTTTCCGGAGCAGAAGCGGGTGTTCTCCATGATCCCCGCTCTGCACGATGCGGAATTTCTGCGCTACGGCGTGATGCACCGCAACACGTTTTTGAATTCGCCCCGTCTGCTGGACCGGTATTACCGTCTGAAAGCAGAGCCCCGCATTTCCTTTGCCGGACAGATGACCGGTGTGGAGGGATATGTGGAATCTGCCGCCAGCGGCTTTCTGGTGGGCGTAGAGACGGCCCGCCGACTGCGGGGCATGGAACCCATCAACTTCCCGCAGCTGACGGCTATGGGCGCGCTGGGCCTGTATGTGTCCAACCAGTCCATCACTCAGTTCCAGCCGATGAATATCAACTTCGGCATCATCCCCCCGCTGGACCATCGGGTGAAGGGCAAGCGCAATAAGAACGCGGAACTTTCGGCGCGGTCTCTGGCCGTGATCGACCAGATGAAAGACGAGGTGCTGAAATGAAGATCATCGTAGACGCCATGGGCGGCGATCACGCCCCGCAGGCTACCGTACAGGGTGCGCTGGACGCAAACCGCCTTCACGGTGTGGAGGTCGTTCTGGTGGGCCGCATGGCAGAGGTTCTGAAGGCTGTGGAGGAAAGCGGGGAAAAGACGCTGCCTGCCGGTATTGAGATCCGTGATGCCAGCGAAGTGGTGGAGATCTGTGACGATCCCGCCACGGCCTTTAAGAAAAAGAAGGACTCCTCTCTGACCGTGGGTCTGAATATGCTGAAAGCAGGCGAGGGCGATGCCTTCGTTTCCGCCGGTTCGACCGGCGCACTGCTGGCTGGCGCCACGCTGCTGGTCAAGCGCATTCGCGGCATCCGCCGTGCCGCTATGGCGCCCCTGATCCCCACAGCAGGCGGCCGCGCAGTGCTGTGCGACTGCGGCGCCAACGCATCCTGCACGCCGGAATACCTGCTGCAGTTTGCTTACTTAGGCAGCTACTACGCCAAGCGCGCGCTGGGACTGGAAAGCCCCCGCGTGGGCCTGTTGAACATCGGCGCAGAGGATGAAAAGGGCGACGATCTGCGCCGGGAGACGGTGGCGCTGCTGAAGCAGGCTGGCGAGGCCGGCCGTATCAACTTCGTCGGCAACATCGAAGCCAACGAGGCCATGATGGGCGGCGCGGATGTCATCGTGGCAGACGGCTTCTCCGGCAACATCATGCTCAAGGGTCTGGAGGGCACCGCCAAGTTCCTTCTGAAGGAACTGAAAAAGGTGTTTTACGCCAATACGAAGAACAAGCTGGCGGCATTGGCCGTCAAGAAGGATATTGAGGGACTGAAAAAACTGCTGGACCCCAGTGAAGTGGGCGGCACCGTGTTCCTGGGTATCTCCAGGCCGGTCATCAAGGCCCACGGCTCCTCGGATGCACGGGCCATCTGCAATGCCATTCTCCGCGCCAAGGAATTTGCGGAAAGCGGCCTGATCGAAGATGTGGAAGCGAACATTGACTTGATGAAACTGGAAAAAGTGGAACTGCCCTCTTGACAGAGCGGCAGAAGATGCCGTATGATTGCCTCAGCAGAAAACACTTATCATCCTGTAAGGAGAGAATCAAATGTCTATTGAACAGATTTTCCAGACGATGCGTGAACTGGTGGCTGAGCACTTTGCTGTGGAGCCTGCCGAAGTGACCATGGATACGGGCTTTGAAGAGGATCTGGGTGCTGACTCCGTGGACCTGGTGGAACTGGTGATGGCCATGGAAGAGGAGTTTGAGATCGGTGAGACTCAGGAAGAGGATCTGGGCGGCCTCAAGACCGTGGGCGACGCTGTGAATTATATCGCCAGCAAGGTAAAGTAAAAGAACAGGAACAGCCCCGCGGAATCGCGGGGTTTCCTTTTGAAGAGGGCTTGTATGCGGGAACTGGAGAAAAAACTGAATTATACGTTTCGAAATCCTGCCCTGTTGGAGGAGGCGCTGAGCCACAGTTCCTACGCCAACGAGCACCGTGGTGCCGGACTGCACAGCAATGAGCGGTTGGAGTTTTTAGGTGACTCGGTGCTGGGATTCGTAACGGCAGAGTTTCTGTTTGTCCGGCATCCTGACCTGCCGGAGGGAGACCTGACCCGTATTCGCGCGGCGCTGGTGTGCGAGCAGAGCCTGTACGAAGTGGCAGGCAAGCTGGATCTGGGCCGCCATCTCAAGCTGGGCCGCGGAGAGGAAGCCGGCGGCGGCCGGGAGCGGATGTCCATTCTGGCAGATGCCGTGGAGGCTGTGTTTGCGGCTGTGTATCTGGACGGTGGCATTGCCGCCGCATCCCAGCTGATTCACCGGGTCCTGCTGGACGCCGAGCGGGAAGCGGATGTGGAGGAACGCCGCAAAGATTATAAAACGGCGCTGCAGGAGCAGGTGCAGCGAAAGGCCGGTCAGGAACTGACCTACTGCATGATAGGCGAACAGGGACCGGACCATGCCAAGATCTTCTCGGCGGAAGTCCGGTTGAACGGCGTGCCTGTGGGCAGCGGCAGCGGCCGCAGTAAAAAGGAAGCCGAGCAGGCGGCGGCAAAGGCTGCGCTGGCTGCACTGAAGAAGGAATCATAACGTGAGCAGGGACTGCACCGGCAGTCCCTGCTTTTTCGTTGCGAGAGGGGAAAACGCCTTTCAAAAGGGGCAGGGAAATATGACTGGAATTTCCGGCCTGTCCATGCTATACTGTTTTTGTATGTAAATTCCACGCAAAGGAGCGAATGTGTCATGTCGTTGCTGCATGCTGTTCTTCTGGGCCTGATTCAGGGCATTGCTGAGTTTCTGCCTGTTTCCAGTTCCGGTCATCTGGCCATTGCCGAGCATCTGCTGGGGATGTCCGGTGCTTCGGAGATTCCGGAGTTTTTCGACGTTCTGCTGCATTTAGGCACGCTGATCGCCGTGTTTGCCGCTTACTGGACAGACATCCGCGATATGGTTATTGAGTTTTTCAGCGGCGTGCGGGATCTGGCCCGTCATTCCACCCCTGCACCGGTGCCGCCTGCGCGGCGCATGATCGTGCTGATCATCGTGGGTACGCTGCCGCTGTTTGCCATTCTGCCCATCAAGGATTTGGTTGAGGGACTGGCAGATAACATGTACTTCGTGGCAGGGGCGTTGATCGTCACCGGCTGCCTGCTGTTTGCCAGTGACCGGGTGAAAAAGGGCCGCAAGACGGAGCGTAACGCTACGCTGCTGGATGTACTGCTGGTGGGTGCTGCACAGGCTATCGCTACCTGCCCTGGCATTTCCCGTTCCGGTACGACCATCACGGCGGGCTGCTTTGTGGGCTTTGAACGGAAGTTTGCCGTGCGCTACTCCTTCCTGATGTCCATTCCCGCAATCTTGGGTGCCAATCTTTTGGCCCTGAAGGATGCGCTGGAGAGCAATATCGTTCTGGCGGATATTCCGGTGTATCTGGCCGGTGTGGCGGTGTCCGCCATCGTAGGTTATGCCTGCATCCGCTTGCTGAAAATGATCGCTGCCAAAGGCCGGTTCGGTGCCTTTGCCTATTATTGCTGGGCGGTCGGTATTTTGACACTGGTGCTGAATGCCATCCAAATCTGAACGGGGAGGGAACGAAGTGGCTTCCAAATCACAAAAGAAACCCGCATCAAAGGCTAGTTCCGCGGCGAAGAAGCCTGCGGCTTCCAAATCCACTGCGAAAAAACCGGCTGCGCCTCAAAAACAGCCGATCCGCCGGGAAGTGGGCGGCGTGGTGTTGCTGATTTTGACGCTGTGTACCGTTGTCAGTTACTTTAAGGTGGATGCGCTGCTGATCAACTGGCTGCGCAGCCTCATCAAAGGCTTTTTCGGCTACGGTTACTGGGTGTCCGCCCCGGCCATGCTGTATGGCGCAGTGATCCTGCTGAACCATCGAGGCCATCCGGTGCGCCTGCGCCTGACCTGCACATTGTTGCTGCCGCTGGTGTTCGGCATGCTGAGCCATATGGCATTCTGCGGCACGGCCTATGATTCCGCCGATGCCATCATCAAGACCCTCTGGCAGTCCGGTAAGACGCTGTCGTCCGGCGGCGTGATCTCCGGCCTGCTGGCCATCGGCTCGGTGAAGGTGCTCTCTCGTGTGGCTTCCATCATCATCTTTGTGGTGGTGTTTGCTGCACTGCTGATGGCAGGTATGAACCTGACACTGAGCAATCTGATCGACCTGTACCGCCAGCGTGTGCGCTATGAAGAGGAAGAGGAGGAACCCCGTGTTCCTGTGGCTCCTGCTCCCAAGCACCGTCCGGAGGCGGCAAAGACCCGCATTGATATCCCGCTGGATGACGAGATCAGCGCGTTGGCAGAACCGCCTGCTGAGAAGGAAAAAACCAATCGTGTCACCGGCTTCTTCCGCCATAAAGAAGCCCATGTGAAAACGCCGGATCAGGTACTGCTGGAAAAGACCGAGGAGAAAGTGGCGGCTAAGCCTCCTGTGGTTCCCGCCATTCCCGATGTGCCGGAGGAAGAATTTGCGCCTCCTGTACCTGTAACACCGCCTCCTGCAGCCAAGCCTGCCGCACCGGCGCCGCTGCCCATTGAGGCGGATGCACCCTCTTCCCGTAAGGAAAAGGCTACCACGGCCAAGGAAGTGGCTGCCCAGACCGCTGCTGTAACGGCAGAGATCGAGGAGAAGATGGCGGCGGAGGAAGAAATCTACCAGTTCCCGCCCATCACCCTGCTGCACCGTAACGACGGCGGCAATCCCGTGGAGGCCGGTGCGGAACTGCGCAACAACTCCCGCCGTCTGGCGGATACCCTTGCCAGCTTCGGTGTGGATGCCCAGCCGGGCGATGTGGTCCACGGCCCCTCTGTTACCCGCTATGAGTTCGTGCTGGATCAGGGCGTCAAGCTGAGTAAGATTACCAATCTGGCGGACGATATCGCGCTGGCGCTGGGTGCTACCGGCGTCCGCATTGCTCCCATTCCGGATAAGATCTCCGTGGTGGGCATTGAGGTCCCCAACAAGCAGGTGACCTCCGTGCTGATCCGTGATGTGATCGAATCCCGCGACTTTACGGAGCATAAGTCCAATACCGCTTTCTCTCTGGGGCGTGATATCGGCGGCCGCAATGTCATCGGTGACATTGAAAAGCTGCCGCATGTTCTGATTGCCGGTACCACCGGTTCCGGTAAGTCGGTGTGTACCAACTCTCTGATTATCTCTTTGCTGTATAAGTCTACGCCGGATCAGGTGCGCTTCATCATGGTGGACCCGAAGATGGTGGAACTGGCACCCTATAACGGCATTCCCCACCTGCTGATCCCCGTGGTCACTGACCCGAAGAAGGCGGCAGGCGCCCTGCAGTGGGCGGTGTTCGAAATGATGAAGCGGTATAAGACTTTCTCCGAACATGGTGTGAAGAAGCTGGAGGAGTTTAACCGATTGGCCCGTGCCAGCGAGGATCTGGAGACACTGCCCAGTGTGGTGGTGGTCATTGACGAGTTGGCCGATTTGATGCTGGTAGCCGCCAAGGAAGTGGAAGAATCCATCTGCCGCGTGGCCCAGATGGGCCGTGCCGCCGGTGTCCATCTGGTCATCGCCACCCAGCGTCCCTCTGCCGATGTCATCACCGGATTAATGAAGGCCAATATCCCCAGCCGTATCGCTTTCGCTGTGGCATCCTCTCTGGAATCCCGTATCATTCTGGATACCACCGGCGCGGAAAAACTGGTGGGTAAGGGCGATATGCTGTATGCCCCGCTGGGTGCCGGTAAGCCGCAGCGCGTGCAGGGCTGCTACATTTCCCCTGAGGAGATCGAGGATGTGGTGCAGTTCGTCAAGCAGTCTGGAGAGACTCGCTATGATAACGAGGTCATTGCCAAGATAGAGCAGGCCATGCAGGAGAAGGAAAAGGGCTCTGCAAAGCCCGCTGCGGCCGAGGCTGCAGAGGATGACGGCGATGAACTGCTGCCCGCCGCCGTGGAAGTGGTGCTGGAGACCGGACAAGCCTCTGTTTCCATGCTGCAACGCCGTCTGAAGCTGGGCTATTCCCGTGCTGCCCGTCTGGTGGATCAGATGGAAGAACGGGGCATCGTGGGCCCATTTGAAGGATCTAAGCCCCGCCAGCTGCTGATCACCCGAGCCCAGTGGCAGGAAATGCAGATGGGCGCTCCGGCAGCTGCGGAAGATGCAGATGAAAGCGAACTGCCTCCAGAAGAAGAGGTATGATACTTTTTCATACCTGGGTTGACAAACTCTTGGAAACCCGTATAATGTACAAAGAAATGCAGTGAAGAAGTCAGCTTTGTGAAACCGGTTTTCAGCGAGAGGGGACGGTGTAAGCCCTCAACCCACGCCGCAAAGCAGCCGCTTTGGAGCAGTCCGCGAGGAGCGGAACGGCTTATCCACGTTACCGGATGACATGAGATGTCCCCTGTGGGGACAGATCAGGGTGGTACCGCGGAATGATTTTTCGCCCCTGACGGAAGTCAGGGGCGTTTTTTTTCGGCAGAAGCTGATTTCTGAACACAATACATATTGAATTTTATTTGCATGCAAAAACGCCGGGGAGGGCGCTGTTATGAAGTTTTCCAAGAGAATTGAATCCTGTGAATTGTCTCCGATCCGTAAATTCCGCCCCTACATGGTGGCGGCACAGGAAAAGGGCCGTAAAGTCTATCACCTGAATATCGGCCAGCCGGACGTAGAGACGCCGCAGGTTTTTTTTGACGCTGTCCGCGACTTTTCCGACAAGGTACTGGAGTATGCTCCGTCCTACGGTGTGGATGAATTTGTAGAAGCCGTGCGGGATTATTATACCGATTTGGGCTTCCCCATCCAAAAGGATGACATTCTTGCCACTTACGGCGGCAGCGAGGCACTGCAGATCCTCTTCTCCTGTCTGCTGGAGGAGGGGGATGAGGTGCTGATCCCCGAGCCCTATTACCCCAATTACGATACCTTTATCCGCGTGACCGGCGGTAAGATTCGTCCCATTCCCACCAGTGCGGAAGAGGGCTACCGCTACGCTACCCGCGAGAAGATCGAGCCCTTGATTAATGAACATACCCGTGCTATCCTGATTACAAGCCCCGGCAACCCCACCGGCGTGGTGCTGACGGACGAGGAGATGCGCCTGCTGGCCGATCTGGCTGTGGAGCATGACCTGTGCCTGATCAGCGACGAGGTGTACCGCGAACTGATTTACGGTGATCGGAAGCCTACGTCCATGCTGGCCTTTGAGGATGTGGCGGAACAGGTCGTGGTGGTGGACTCGGTGTCCAAACGCTTCTCCGCCACCGGTTCCCGTGTGGGTATGCTGGTTTCCCGCAACCGGGAACTGATGGGCCACGCCATGAAGATCTGTCAGGGCCGCCTCTGTACTGCTACGCTGGATCAGGTGGGCGCGGCTGCACTGTACCGCAACATGACACCTGCTTATTATGAGCAGATGAGGGAGGAGTATTGCCGCCGCCGTGACGCTGTGGTGGAGGGACTGCAGAAGATCCCCGGCGTGAAGTTCCGCGTGCCGGAGGGTGCCTTCTATCTGATGGTGACGCTGCCGGTGGATGACGCGGAAAAGCTGCTGTACTTCCTGCTGGAGGAATTTGCAGACAACGATGAAACGGTGATGTATGCGCCCGGCCGCGGCTTCTATGCGACGGAGGGCTTGGGCCGCAACGAGATCCGCATTGCCTATGTGATCCGCCCGGAGGAACTGACCCGGGCCATGGAACTGCTGGGTCTTGGCATTCAGGCATATCTTGTCAAAAAGGAGAACGTATGATCCGACATATTGTGATGTGGAAATTCCGCCCCGGCACGGAGGCAGAACAGGAACAGTTTCTGACCGGCCTGCGGGGCTTGCAGGGCGTGGTGCCGCAGCTGCTTCGCAGTGAGGTCGCTGTCAACGTGGGTGAGGGTAACTATGACGCGGTGCTTGTCAGCGAGTTTGAAAGTCTGGAAGCATTGGAAACCTACAAGAATGACCCGCGTCATAAGGCAGTATCTCAGCTGTGCAAGTCCATTCGTGTGGACCGCGTGGCAGTGGATTACGAATTTTAAGGAAAAGGGGACAGGTGCGTCATGTGCCTGTCCCTTTGAGGTTTGTTATGAGATGGATCGACTGGATTGCAAATTTGCTGTTTCCGCCCAAATGCCCCTTCTGCGGAAAGCTTCTGGACGAGGTGGGCATCTGTGATGCCTGTGAACGGGATTTACCGTGGACAAAAGGGGAGGAGACTTTGCGTACCGGTGCGGACGGATTGCGTTGTGCCGCACCGCTGTGGTATGAGGGCCTTGTGCGCAAAGGCCTGCTGCGGCTGAAGTTTCAGGGCGTTTCCGGTGCTGCGGAACCGATGGGAGGCCTCGTGGCCCGCTGCGCGGCGGAGGAGTTTTCCGGCGCGTTTGACACGGTGACATGGGTGCCGGTGAGCGGAAAGCGTCTGCGCAAGCGTGGCTTTGATCAGGCGGAGCTGCTGGCCCGTGCCGCCTGCCGCTGCTGGGATACCAAACCGGTCCGGCTGTTGAAAAAGACGGTGGACAACCCCGCCCAGTCCGGCCTTACAGACGCAGCTGCCCGTCGGGCCAATGTGCTGGGTGTGTATGAGGCAGTCTCACCGGAACAAATTCAGGGGAAACGCATTCTGCTGGTGGACGATATCTGCACTACCGGCGAGACATTGACGGAGTGTGTTCGCGTGCTGAAGGATGCCGGTGCGGCGGATGTCATGTGCGCCGCGGTGGCCTTCGCCCGCAAGGGAAGGGTCGAAAAGGCACCGTAAGAATGGGGTTGCATTTGACGGGTTTTGCCGATATAATCAAATGTGGATGATTGTATACGGAAAAACCGTTCATAATACGAGTGAGAAGAATAATGAGGTGACAAATATGCCTATGGCAAAAGATATCGGTATCGATCTGGGTACCGCTTCCGTTCTGGTATATGTAAAGGGCAAGGGCATCGTGCTGAACGAGCCCTCTGTCGTGGCAATGGATAAGAACACCGGCAAGCTGCTGAAGGTCGGTACTGAGGCAGAGGCCATGCTGGGCCGTACGCCCGGCAACATCGTGGCCATCCGTCCCCTGCGTGAGGGCGTCATTTCCGACTATGACATGACCGAGCGCATGCTGAAGGAATTTATCCACAAGGTGGCAGGCTTCTCCTTCTTCAAGCCCCGCGTCATTATCTGTGTGCCCTCCGGCATTACGGAAGTTGAAGAGCGTGCTGTTATCGACGCCGGTATTCAGGCCGGCGCCCGCAAGGTGTATCTGATCGAAGAACCGGTTGCCGCCGCCATCGGCGCGGGTATCGACATTGCCAAGCCCGATGGCCACATGGTGGTGGATATCGGCGGCGGTACTGCGGATATCGCAGTCATTTCCCTCAGCGGCGTAGTGGAATCCGCTTCCATCAAGATTGCCGGTGACCAGCTGAATGAAGCGGTGGTCAAGTATATGCGCCGCACCCATAACCTGCTGGTGGGCGAGCGTACGGCAGAGGAGATGAAGAAGCGCATCGGCTGTGTCTTCCCCAAGGACGAGGAAGAGACCATGGACGTCAAGGGCCGCTGCCTGCTGACCGGCCTGCCCAAGGTGGTCACCGTCAGCTCCACGGAGATGATGGACGCCTTTGAGGAACCTGTGGAGCGCATCATGGAGACTATCCACTCCGTGCTGGAGCGTACGCCCCCCGAACTGGTGGCGGATATTTCCACCAACGGCATTATGATGACCGGCGGCGGCAGTCTGGTTTCCGGCTTTGACAAGCTGGTTTCCGCCCGTACCGGCATTCATACCGTGATCGCTGAGGATGCCGTCAGCTGTGTGGCTCTGGGTACCGGCAAGAGTCTGGATTCCCTCAACGCCATGCAGGACGGCACCATGAACCTCAGCCGCCGCCGTCAGATGAACTGAGCTACAGAGAGCAGGCTGCGCGATTTATTTGAAAATGCTAAGAAAAACACAGGCACACACTTTCGTGTGTGCCTGTGTTTTCTTATGAAATGTATGTAATAGATGCTGTGCGATTTTGCGTGGAAACGGTGCTCTTACACGTTGATATAGGACAGCACGAGAGCAACCAGAACGAACACCATGACCAGCGGGGTGACATACTTTACGCAGATCTGGAAGAACTTCTTGGCATAGAATTTGTTTCCACCCAATTCCACTTCCTCGGACATCCAGTTGAAGCCCTTCTTCCAACCCACGATGACGCACATCAAAATGGCGCCCAGAGGCATCATGATGCCTTCGGCCAGCAGGTCATAGACGTCCAGCAGATCCTGGCTGCCGGCGGCCATGAAAGAGGTGTAGAAGGGAGGAATGATGCTTCCCATGCCCAGCTGATCCAGGCAGACGGGAATGGACAGAACCACCATGATCAGCGTGATGATACCCACAGCCTTCTTGCGGCTCATAGGATTGCCCTTGGCGGCACTGGAGTCAATCATATGGGCGGAGGAGACTTCCATCAGGGAGATGCAGGAAGAAACACCGGCAAAGATGACCAGCAGATAGAACAGGAAGCCCATCACATTGCCAATCCAACCCATGGAGGTGAAGGTGTCATGCATGGTCATGAACAGCAGGCCGGGGCCACCCTTGGGAGAACCACCCTGAGCAAACACTGCAGGGAAAATGGCCAGACCGGCCAGAATCGCGGCGGAAGTGTCGGCAGCGGGAATGATCCATGCATTCTTGGAGATATTGGAGTCCTTGCCCAGATAAGAACCGTAGGTGATCATAGCGCCCATGCCCAGAGAGCAGGAGAACAGCATCTGACCGGCAGCCACACGGCATGCAGTGATGAAGTTAAATTCCGTGCCGGCCATTTCCATACCCTTGCTGGTGAACATGTAAACCAAACCCTGAGAGGCACCTTCCAGCGTGAAGTTGTAAACAATGATCACGATCAGAATGACAAACAGCGCGGGAATACCGACCTTGTTGAACTTCTCGATGCCGGTTTCAATGCCGCCAGCCACGATGAAATAGCACAGAGCAAAGGTCAGCAGGTTGAACAGCAGAACGACCCAGGGAGAGCAGGTATAGTTGATGAAGAAATCAGTACCGCCCTGTCCGCCAAAACCGCTGGCACCAAAAATCTGGAGACCAAAGCCCAGCATATAGCGCACGGCGTAACCTACCAGCATGGTGTAGAAACCCATGATGATGGTGGCAGACAGAACGCCAAACCAACCAACGATTTTATACTGCTTACCCAATTCTGCCATTGCCAGAACGGGACTCTTGCCGGTTTTGCGGCCGATGGCCATTTCGACACACATGCAGACAACACCGCAGGTGATGACGAAGAACAGATAGATGATCAGGAATGGAAAACCGCCGTTAGCACCCATTTTGTACGGGAAACCCCACAAGTTGCCCATACCGATGGCGGAACCAACGGCTGCCAGAACAAAGCCTAAATTACTACCCCATGAACCTCTGTTATTATCCATACATTTTCCCTCTCTTCATATTATTTTTTCTCATATCGCACATTCTATTTCTGCATGTAAACAGGTTGTAGATAGAATACTACACTTTAAAGTGTCAGTCAAGTATTGATAATCCACTAACAATATGGAAAAATGATTGCAAAATCGTAAAAACAGTGCAACAATGGCAAGGAACAAACTATGACTCAAATGAGGAAGGAACACATGGATCGATTTCAACCTGTCAGGCGGCAGGATGCCGCAAAACTGCGTAAATACTATGAACACTGCGACTATCAGTTGTGCGAATATTCCGTGGGCACAAAATTGATGTGGCGCTCCACATTGAAATATGTTTGGACAGAGATGGCCGGATGTCTGGTGTTATGCCGGAAGAACGGCCCCAACTGGGACTTCGACTACCCTGTTCCGGGACCGGAGGGGGACGAGGATGCTGCGCTGGATGCCATTGACCGCTTTTGTCTGGAGAATGGCTTGAGACCGTCCTTTTTCGTGGTGCCGGAGTGTAAGGCTGCAAAGCTGCTGACCCGCTATCCGTACCTGCGGGTCAAAGACAACCGCTCCTGGCGGGATTACCTGTACTATCGGGAGGACCTGCAGCTGTTTGTGGGACGGCGGTATTCCGGTCAGCGGAACCACATCAAAAAGTTTCATGCACTGTGCCCGGATGCGGCATTTCGCCCTCTGACAGAGGAGGATGCACCGGCGATCGATCATTTTTGGGCGGATTATGAGGCAGAGTTCCCCAAGGAAGGCAATGCCATGGCAAGGAACGAGCTGAAGCTGGCAAAGCAGATGATGAAGATGGTGGGGAAGAAATATTTCCTGTCTGGCGGTATGTTTGACGGTGATAAGCTGATCGCCCTTTCCATGGCGGAGCAATGCGGGGATACTCTCATCATACACATCGAAAAGGCGCTGTATTCCTATACCGGTGTATATCCTGCACTGGTACAGGCCTTTGCCATGGAATTTGGCGGGAACTGCGGCTGGATCAACCGGGAGGACGATGCCGGCGACCGGGGTCTTCGCACATCCAAGACCCAGTACAGCCCGGCAAAGCTGGCATCCAAGTATTGTTTTCAGGCTGAGAATGAACTGCAGCATCATCTGCGGACGATCCCGCAGCTGAAGACGGACCGTCTGACCCTGTCCGCGCTGACCGAGGAGGATATTCCTGCTTACAATGCCTTGGTGCTGGATCGTGAGCGCAACCGCTGGTGGGGCTATGATGATGTGGGCGGATTGGGTGCCCCGGTGGAAGAACGCAGTTTCTTTGAGGTGGCGAAAACCGATTTTGAAAACCACATGGCAGTGAATTTTGCCGTCCGTCTGGATGGAAAGCTGATCGGTGAAGCGGTGCTGTACCGGTTTGACTGCCGCGGCAGCGCGGAACTGGGTTGTCGCATCGATGCCGCGTATGCGGGCCGCGGTTACGGCACGGAGGCCTTTGCGGCAGTAGCAAACTGGGGACTGTATCGACTCCAGCTGTCACGGATTGTGGCCAAATGCTTCAAGGAAAATGACGCCTCTTTCCGGATGCTGTCTTCCTGCATGCGCAGAAACGGGGAAGATGAAACATTCTTCTATTTTGAAAAACTGATTTGATCCGTTTGATGTAAGACAGGGGCTCTGCCCCTGTCTTGACCTTCCTGTCGGAATAGGGTACAATAGCCGTGTGATTTGTTTCAATGCCGGAAGGAGTTTGTATATGCCCAGTATCTCTGTGATCGTGCCTGTTTATCAGGCAGAAAAATACTTGAAAAAATGCGTGGAAAGCGTGCTGAAGCAGACCTTTTCCGATTGGGAACTGCTGCTGATCGACGATGGCTGTACCGATGCCTCTCCCGCCATCTGCGACCAGTGTGCGGCAGAGGATGACCGCATCCGTGTGTTTCACAAAAAGAAGAACGGTGGCGTCAGTGCAGCCCGCAATCTGGGCCTGAACGAGGCCAAGGGCGACTACATCGCTTTTCTGGATGTGGATGACCGCTTTGAATTCCGAGCGCTGGAGACACTGTGGTGCCTGCGGGAGCAGACCGACGCTGATACCGTGGGCTGTGCCCACCTGAACCTGACAGCGGACGGAAAGAAATTCCCGGAACTGCTGTTGCCTGCCGGCGTGTATGAGGAGGATGGCATCCGTGAGGGGATCGTCTATCCGCTGCTGGGTGACCGCTTGCGTGTGCCTGTGTTCAACGGCTTTATCTGGAGATACCTGTTCTCCACGAAGATCATCCGCTCTGCCCATATTACCTTTGAGGGCGCTTATCTGGAGGATGAGCTGTTCCTGATGGAGTATTTCTGCAACGCCAAAAAGCTGGCTGTGACGGAGCAGCCGCTGTATCGCTATTTCCTGAACCCCTCTTCTGCCACCCATAAGTATATGAAGGACTTTATGAAGGTCTTTACCCGCTTTATGGAGCGGAAGGAAGCGTTGGTGCAGAAGTACGATCTGGAGGCGGCCAGACCCCAGTGGCGTGAAAACTCCAACTGGGCGGGCCTTTTGATCGCTATCGGAAACGAGTATGCGGCAACCAATCCCGCTTCTGTCAAGCAGAAGAAAAAGACGGTGCAGGAGATCTGCCAGCGCCCGGAGATGGCCAAGGCCATTGCAGAGGTCACGCCGGAGGGCCTAAGCCCCAATAAGCAGATGGTGGCGAACTTTGTCAAGAAGGGACAGTTCTTTATCCTGACCCAGATGTACCGCCTGAAGAACCGTATTTAACGAAGCGAGGAACTTGTAATGATGACGCTTTTGCGTGAAAGCTATCTCTGTCATCTCTGGCTGCTGCTGTGCGATGTGTATGAGCGCAGTATGCTCTGCCGCGTCATCCGTGGTATTTACGCATGGTGTGGCAGACAACTGGACGGAAGCCGGGTGATGGCTGTCCTGTGCCGGGAGGGAGAGGTAGCACGTTCCTGGCCGGAGAGCAGACTGTGCCGCCTTTTAACGGGGCTGATCAATCTGCCCGGAGGGCTGCTGCACCGGCTGTATATGGCATGGCAGCGGACTTTTGAGGACAGTGTCTTTGCCCGGCTGGCCTTTGCCATGGGAGATGAAACTGCCATTGCCCAGTCGTGGCTCATCATGCTGCTGTGGGTTATCCCGTTTTCCCATTGGAACAATGCATATACCCTGATAGGCTTTGCTGCGCTGGTGGTGCTGTTCTATGCCGGTTCCATGCACCGGAAACAGTTCCGTCTGGACCTTGCCAATATCGGTTTTTATCCGTTGGTGCTGTTTGGTTCGATGTTTCTGGCGGTGGCCTTTTCGTATGCGCCGTCCTTGTCGCTGCGGTTCCTGTTTTACCATATTTCCGCCGCGTTGTGTGTATTGGTCACAGTCAGCGCTGTGCGAAATGCAGGGGATCTTAAGCGGCTCTGTGCCGGTGGTGCGGTGTGTGTGCTGGTGTCCGGCCTTTATGGTGTGTACCAGCGCATTCAGGGCGTGGAGGTCAACGAGGCCTATGTGGATCTGAAAGTCAATGCCGGTATGCCCGGTCGTGTGGAATCCTTCTTTGACAATCCAAACACCTTTGCGGAAGTGTTGATTTTGCTGCTGCCGCTGGTGGTGGCTTTGATTCTTTGCTCCAAGCGTAATTTCAGCAAATTGGTTGCCTGCGGCGTATTTGTAGTTGGTGTGGCTGCGTTGGCCATGACCTATTCCCGTGCCAGTTGGGTGGGGTTTGCCTGCGCTATGGCAGTATTCGTTTTTCTGTGGAAGCCAAGGCTGATCCCCACGTTCATTTTGCTTTGCTGTGTGGCGGTTCCATTCCTACCGGAAACGATCTGGAACCGGATTCTTACCATTGCCAATCCTGCTGATACATCCACAGCCAGCCGTATTCCACTGTATGAGGCAGCGTTGAGAGTAATCAAAGTTTCGCCAATTTCCGGCGGCGGTTTGGGCACGGCGGCAACACAGGCATTCATTAAGGACTTGAATCTGTACCACGGAGAGGCCCCCTTTGTCCATGCCCATAACTTCTACCTGCAGGTGTGGATCGAGGCTGGCTTGCTGGGTGCCTGCGGCTTTGTGGCGTCTATGCTCTGGAATATCAAACGTACAGCAAGAATGGCGCGCCATTCTGTAGATTCTACTGCCCGCACGATTGCCTGTGCCGCTGCTTCGGCTATGTGCGGAGCGATGGTCTGTGGCCTTGCGGACTATCTGTGGAATTATCCCCGAGTCATGTGCATTTTCTGGTTTGTGTTCGCTATGGCTTTAGCTGGTACGAAAGTGTGCTTTGCAGAGAAAGACCTTGACTTTGCGGAGTGATTCTGTAAAATAGATGGGCAGGGAGTATTCGCCCTGCTCATCTGTTTCACTGAGTGGCCGCTGTGCTTTGGGAGCACCGACGAAACAGCCGTAAAACTAAATATCCGGGATTAGCGCAGTTGGTAGCGCGCCTGCTTTGGGAGCAGGATGTCGGGAGTTCGAGTCTCCCATCTCGGACCAGAAAATGAGGAAAACCGCCATTTTGGGCGGTTTTTCTGCGTTTATAGTTCTGCGATTTTGGCGGCTGACCCACTTTCGTTTTTTGATGTGGGTCAGGTAAACAGTAACGGCGCTGGGATTTTCCCAGCGTCGTTTTTGACGTTGACCCACATTCTGACCCACAACACGGTGATTTATAATGGACGGGGTAGTATCAGATTGCGAAATTAGAAGCCATTTGCTAAAATGATAGTTGTAAATGGTATAAATGTTGCTATCGAACAGCAAAAGGGGTGGTTGATTGCATGGAACTTAATAAAGAAGCTATTAGAAAAAACGCAAAAAACTTTATAGAGGTACTTAATCAGTATGCTGCAGGTATTGCCCTAATGATTCCTGCATTTGTCGCAATATCTACATCAATAATAAAGTATTTGACATATATTCAAGAAAAAGGCCGCGCAGATTATTTTTCAGTGCCGTCAACAGGTATTGAGGTATTTAATCCGAGTATATTATTTGACCTTGTATTTTCTACAATACTGTTTGCGGTTGTACTTTTCAATACATATGTGTTTTTTCTGGTCTTTCAGAGAAAGGGCATATCCGTCGTTGAGAGAGCAAAATTGTTTTTGGTTGCCTTTGGAATGACCTTGTTTATGAACTATATGGTTTTTTTGGCAATGTTAGAATCCATAGGAGTGGCAATCATATTAACTATCTTCAATTTTTTAAATGCTTTAGCAATTTTCTTGCTACGTAAAGTTCCACGGAAAAAAGAAAAAAGCCACGGAGAAGAGGCGGAAAATACGCAAAAGGATGAAGATTCTTTTCAGAAAAAAGCATTCAAAATTGTGTTGTATTTTGTGTTAGTATTTGCATTGGTGGGATCTATATTATATTATGGCGGACAATCTGATGCAAAAAAAGAACGCACATTCCGAATGGTAGATGATACACATATTGTGGTCTATGAAAACAGCGAGACATATTATTCGCATAGATGTGATGTTAGCAGCGGAACAGTTATTATATATACAAACATCGATCGGCAATATGTAAAAACAGAAGTAGAGACAGAGTGGAAAACATTTTCCGATGTTGTTCTCCAACCAGAATAAAACTAAGTCCCAGAACTACATTATTGTAGTTCTGGGACTTTTAGGTATGTTGGAGGTGTTTATCTGTCAACATTTTCTGGGGCAACAGGTTGCTTTAGGTTTTTAATGTTTTTAATTGAAATACTGCATCCGGCAATTTCCAAGCGACGTTTAGTATATCTTAGCGCAACCTTACTAAAAAACGGAATAGGAGGACGGTCGTTTTCGAACTTTGAAATTATGGCGAGAATCACATTGGGTTTTGTATTATTGTTAATACGGAAATCATGGTTGTCCGTGTTTGAGTCAATTTCTTGGTTGGCTTTAGAGCGAAACTCAGAATCCCATAAAACAAGTTCTGCAGAAACGACTGCCTGGTTAAATAGGTGACTTAAGGTTGCGGAACCAGAATATGGCTTAACGTGAATGTATGTTCCGTCATTTGTCAAAATATCGCACAACTCGATTTTGCTGTGGCCACCGCCATAAGTGATGGTTTTCCTATCCATACAAAGAAGATGGCCGGGATTAGTTTCAGCAAATTTAGTGCTATACTCATTTTCGCTTTGGTGTGCATTTGTAAAGTCAATAAAGCTCATTTCCGAAACGGGAATGCTGTCATAATCTCGATTTACTTGAGCGACAAAATCGTTATCAATGCAAAACCAACGTCCGTTATTAATGCAGTAGGATTTTCCTTGATGCTCGAGTTCTCCACACAAGCATTTATATGCACTCCATGTGGTATAAGCACTGTGACCATCTACAGCGCTAATAGCTGTAATGCGCCGGCCATTTTTCAGCTGTTCAATATGATTAAAGCCGTGGCGGAAGGAGTCTTTCACGGCTTCAATGTAAATATCATCATACAATGTTTCACCATTGTATCTGAATCCGGCAATATCTTCCCAATTGATTACGTCGGGGACGGCCATCCAAATGCTAGGAGAGCCTGCATTTATTAATCGCACGGCTTCTTCATCTAGGGCATCTATGGTGCGAGAGTCTTTCACCTTTTTGATGTGATCGACCCAACCAAAGTTCGTTCGATAATTAGTTTGTGTGTATCGAGTATATGTCTTTTTTAAAAAATCAAGGATGTTAGAAACATCAACTTCTGCTGTAACGCTGAGTAACTCTCCACCTGACATCATGCCTGTTACATATAACTCGTCATCAGAATAACCTGTTATAGTTCCAATTAGATCACGGTCTATATCGAAACCGAAATCATCAATTTCGGATTTAAGAGGAAGTTGTTCATTGCTGGCTTTTTGGTTACCACCGATGTTGACTTTGTTGATTTTACGAAGACTGTCTGATTTTATAGTGTTTAGGACAACTTTCAGGCCGAAGTCATCTTCTATGACATTTTCAGCGAGCATAGATTTTCCATATCCCATCGTTACTGCGAAAGCTTTTTGAGTGTCTATACCATTTTCTTGAACAGAAATCCTGCAAATCAAAACGGCTCTCGCATTGGCAGAAAAAATATCTGTTGCATCTACTGTTTCACCAAAGAAGGAGCGAACCCATGTGGGAGGATTTGAACGAGACGGGCGAAAATAAACATTGCCGACATGGGGGATACTTGCAAGTAGTTCCCTGTTGGAATCAAGAATCATGGAGTCATCGGCAGAAAACTCCTGCTTGATTAGGTAGATAGATAATTTGTTTCTGTTTGGCATAACATCCCTCCCAATTTAATTATACACCCTTCATTATAAGGTTCAAGGTTGTTTTAATTTTGGGAGTGGGAATTCATTTGATTGTAGTATGATTTGACAATAAATTTGGCCTGTTTTTAATTGAAACAGGCCAAATTTGATTTCCACTAACCAACCCTCTCAAACGGAATTACCTTGCACCCGCTTTCCTGCGGAGGATCAGGCGGCTCGGGAGGAGGTGCGCTGGGCATGGCGCTTTCCATGAAGTTAGCCATCTTATCCGCTGCGGCCTCCTGCATCTGCGTGGTGACATGGGTGTACACATCCAGAGTGAAGCTGGAGCTGCTGTGGCCCAGCATGTTGGACACCGTTTTGGCATCAACACCGTTGGTGAGCGCCAGCGTTGCGAAGGTGTGTCGCAGGTCATGGAACCGGACGCTTTCATCGAGACCGACTGCTTTCAGGATTTTCTTGTGCAGTCGGGCGATGGCCTCCGGACTCCAGATACCTCCGGTTCTGGGAGAGGGGAACAGGTAAATGCTGTCGGGATGATTCTTTCTGTCCTCTACCAGTAAGTCAACCGCCTGTTGCGGAATGACCACCGTGCGGATGGAGTTGGGGGTCTTGGGCGGCGCCGTTACCAACTTGCCATCCAGCTTGATGGCGGTCTTGGTGACCTTGATGGTTCGCTTCTCCACATCCAAGTCAGACCAGAGGAGGGAAATCAGTTCTCCTCGGCGCAGGCCGGTGGTTAGCTCCAGATAGAAGATGGGGAGTACACCGAACTCCTTGGCCTGCCGCAGGTAATCTCCAATTTTGTCCGGCGGGAGAACCTTCATTTCCTTCTTTTCGATTTTCGGGATGCGGCAGTTGTCGCACGGATTGTGGTTAATGATGCGCTCGTTGACCGCCAGCTGCAGTGCCTGTCGAAGAACCATGTGAACACCTCGCACGGCTCGATTGGAGAGCGGCTGTTGTTCCAGTTCGGATCCCCAGCGCTGTACTCGCCCATCCGTTTTCGTGTGGTTGTAGAATTGCTGGATGTGCAGAGCGGTTAGTTGCTTCAGTTTGATGTGACCAATGCCGGGTTCAATGTGGTTGCGGATGTAGTTGGAATAGTTCTTTACGGTGCTGGGCCGAATATTAGGCTTGGAGTAAGTCTCGAACCACAGCCACATCCATTGACCCACCGTGTAGTCACCGTTGAAGTTGATGGCCGGCCCACGGTTTTCCTCGATAGCCTTTCGGAGTCTGTCACGTACTTCGGACTGGCTTTTGCCGAAGATGCTTTTTACGATTCGCTTGCCGGTGGAGTAGTCTGTGCCGACCGTGTATCGACCTTCCCATCGACCATCCGCTCGTTTCCGGATGCTGCCTTCTCCGTTTCCTCGTCGTTTACCCATGTGTGTCTTCCTCTCGTCTTAATCGTTCGCAGGCCAACCGCTCATCCTCGTCCTCGAAGTTATAGGGCGGCTGGTCAGCCAGCAGTTCCTGATGGATGCCGTGTGCCAGTCGGTAGCCGGACATGAAGCTGTTCAGGCAGGCCTGATCCTGCAAGGCGTTTTCTAGGTCGACCAGCTGAAGTAACAAGCGTTTCTGTTGTTTGCCTAACTGTTTAACAAGTTTCTTGTAAATTCGATCTGTTTGTTCTTCCAGTAGCTCGATTCGTTCTGTGGGAGAATCGAACCGGTGGTACAGTGCTTTCATATAATCATGCATGGTATGCCACCTCCTTGTTAGTGACACACAATACCAGCTTTCCTTTTTAATAGCTATCCCAAAGTTTGTGTGTTATCAGAAAGTTATCAATTATTTTTGTGGGTCAAAAGATTTCACCGGGCTGCGCGTTTGGCACAGCCCGGTGGTTTTTCTGTGTGCCGTTATCCGTATGGATTATAGGTGCCAGGAGCACCTGCGAACATGTAGCAGAAGACTCTGCCATTGTCGATGGTGACGCCGACACCGACTTCTTCGTAGTCGGCATCCGCCATGGTTTTCAGATGGCCGAGAGAGTTTTCCCAATTGGTGACAGCCTTTTCTGCAATGCTGCTCGTGCCTGTTCCGACGAGGACAGTGAGATTGGAACCGAAGCCGTGTGGGTATCCGGCATCCACCACCGCTTCGCATTCTTCACGGGTGTGATGGGAGGTGTAGTGACGAGTGGAGCACTCCTGTGCGGCATCCATGAGAGACTGGTTGACTACCAGTTCAGAGACACCATGCTCTCGACGCACCTGATTGATGAGCTCAATTATCTCTTCACGAATCTCATTGATGGTTGGCTGTGTTTGCGTTGCCTGTACCGGAGCGATGCCGGTGTAGGGAGAGTCGCTGTCGATCTGGACGCCGTTGTCCCAGTACACATTGAACCCGACCTGCTGACCGATGTCTCGCAGCTTGACGTAGTTGTTGCCGGCGATGTTGTACGCTGTCATGGATACCTGCTGACCATCCACGTAGATGTTTTGCCAGGTTGGTTCTGCCACGATACCGGCAGCCGCACCACCAACCAGTGATGCGCCCAGTACCATGCCGGTGAGAAGTGTTGCTGCGTTTTTCGTTTTGCTCATGTGTGTTTCCTCCTCTGATATTTTTGTGAGCTGACTTTTGCAAACACAACATACCGAAGAGTGTTTCACAAGTCGAGCGGAAAGAGAAAAGTAATTGGAGAATAATCCAAAGGCAGATGAAGCGAATTGAACAACTCACTTGTTACCGGAAGCCTGATCAATCCAAGCAATCAGCTTGTCCCGCGGAATCAGCACACGCTTGCCGACCTTGATGACAGGGAAGCCTTTGCTCTTTGTCAGCTCATAGGTTTTGGCAAGAGAGATTCCAAGCACGGCGGATGTTTCCTTTGCACTCAGCATGAGAGGAAGTTCTTCGTAAGAGGAGTAGCGTTCGTTTTTCATAGTTGTTCCTTTCTGCTCCGCACAATGTACGTGAGCAATTTTTTTGATTCTGTTTATCGTTCCTGCTGAGCAACCGCAACGAAGTCCGGGAGACTACCGAGGCTTTTGACTTCAGATGCACACTGCTTCATGAGTGTGTCTACCATGGCAGGACTATAGTTGTGTTCGCGTGCCAGCAGATGTAGCAGTGCAGTTACCGCAACAGCCATTCGATACTGATTGGTGCTGAATACTTTTGTGAAGTGAGAGATGCTGGAACTGATTTCCTCTGTTACTGCGTCACCCAGAAAGTCGACTTTCCTGTTTGCGTTCAGATAGCCAACATAAAACTCGATGGCCTGTTCCACGAAGTCGTTTCTGGATCGTGCGCCGCAGTAGCGCAGGTTTTCATCGCAGAGACGCAGATGATCCTGTGTGATAGCGAGACCTGACTTTACTCGTTTGTCCATAAAATCCTCCTTTTTGGCGGGGTACCAGTTATGTTCCCGCTCAAGTCCTTGTAATTGGTGTGTTTTTGTGGAGTACCGCACCCTAAATGGCACCAAACGGCAATTTAGGTGCATCTGGGGAGGTACCACTCTCGACCCGCATCGCGGGGCGATGTGAGTGGACCGTGGCGCCAGCGGTGACCGCGGTCCTTTATCCAGTACTAAAATCGAACGGGCCGATTTTGGCCGATTTCCCGCAGAAAGGGCGCACATTTGCGTTTCACTTCTTTGGGGTATCCGTGGCCTAGCTCTTTCTGAAAAAACGCACACGGCGCTTTCTGTTGCGACTGGCGCCGGACATCAAGTCCACTTAACACATTCACGCGCAATCACCACCTTCCTTGAATGGATCTGGATGCAGTTCCTTTTGAGCACCCAGCTGTTTTTGAATGTACTGCTTCTCAGTCGCAGCCTCCAGCTTGAGCAGCAGTCGTTCGTTGTAGTAGTTCACGGCATCCTGAATGGGACGGATCGTGTAGAGGAGATTGCCGTTGTGCCGTTTACCTTTTCGTGTTTGGACGGTTGTCGGCTCCGCGTAGATGAGTCGCTTTTCAATCAGACCGGCGACGTGTTTGGCGACCGTATTCTGACTCATACCAATTGCTTTGCCGATGGTGCGGTAGCTGGGATGACACTGGAAGGTAGTTCTGTCCTCGCAGTACATCAGGTAGGTGTAGACCAGAATCTCACCGGAGCATAATCCCAACTGAAGAATTTCGTTGGGTACCGGAAAGAAGTTGCCGACCGGCATTGGTACTTTGTACTTTTTCTTACTCATGTGCGACCTCCTTTTTGTGTTTGGAAAAATACTCCTCATAAGTGGTAGGGATAAAAATGTGATTTTTAACAGCCACTTTTTCGAAAAATTTTGGAGAAAATACTTCCTACTTGTTTCCTCACAACTTTGCGAAATTGCACCCCTCATTTTGAAATCTTTTTTCTTTCTCTGTTTTGTCCAAGCGGGAACCACCTCCTTTGTGCTTCGGGACAATACCTTCTACTTCTTTAGCCGTTGGCGGGACGTGTTGAGAACCGAAATTTGAAAATTTCCATAGGTCATATGAAGAACCCTTCTACTTCTTTTCCCGTCAAGAAGGGGGAGTGTACCAAAAAAATTGCGCATATGGAAAAAATCATCGTTTTGAATAAAGACATGGCGCTGTTTTTGGAAAATGAATCAGTGACTTTGCAGGCAGCAACAAGCCCACCAATTTGCCGCTTTGAAAAAGTCCCTCTATACTTTCAAAGGAAGATTTAAGGGGGGTGAGGAAAATAATTTTTCATTTTTCGGAAAAATCAGAAGTATGCCCAAATTCGAACGGGATTCTTTGTGCAGAAAGCAACCGCCTCAATCGATGTTTTGGCTGTCTGAAAAATACCCCTCATTCCTTAAAGGGAGATTTCGGGGGTGTGATGCATAAAAATTTTTCGTTTTCAGAAAAATCAGCACATTACTCAAAAATAAATCGGTGTATTTGTCTATGTGGACGATGTGTTTCTGCATCAACCCAATGTGGCTATTGGCTGTTTTGCGTGCTTGAAAAATATCCCCTCATTCCTCTAAGGGAAAAATCGAGAGGTGTGTCGGGAAAAATTTAGGGCTCTTCAAGAAAATCTCCTCTCTGCCCAAATCAGGAAAGACGCCGTTGTGCAGATAGACGGTAATTCTAAAACGCGAAATCGGAAATGTAGTGCATACAAAAAAACCTCCTCATACCTTCAAAGGAAGATTTTGGGGGTGGTATCGGGAAAACTTTTTGCTTTTCAAAAGAATCTGCGTTTTGCCTAAACCGAAGCGAACGCTTTTGTGCAGGAGGACGGGAACGCACATGGCAGACAACAAAATAGGGGCATCGCCTTTCGTTGGCGATGCCCCTTATCTTTGTCTAATGCGACGCAATTTTTGAGGTGGGTGTGCCTGCAAAAAAGTTTGGCTATTCGGTACGAATAACCAAACTTTTTTTAGCAATCAGAGTGTGAGCAGATTCTGGAATGTGTCAGCGGCAAGCTGCTGTTCCTGTGTAGAAGCTGCTTGCTGGATTTCGGCTTCTGTGACAGCATCATGGGGCAGGTAGTTCTTGTATCGGTGCTTTGTCACGAAGTCAGGATTCCTGCCCAGTTCAGAGGAAACATCTTCGAGGCTACGACCAGCTTCCAGATTCCGAATCGCACAGGTATGGCGCAGATTACGGAAGTGCATGTCGGGGAGCTGCGCTCGCTCCAGAACTTTCTGGTGGAGGCGGCGAACCATCGCCGGTGAATACGGCTTTAGGGTACCGGCATGAATGAACATCACATCACTGCTGGGGTGCTTGAGGTGCTCCTGTTCCAGTTGCTGAACCACATATTTGGAGAGCTTGATCTTCCTTGTTTCGTTCCCGTATGTGACGAGTGCGCTCTGTTCTACCACGCGATTTTCATGGATGGTAAGGCTGCACTTTTCAGAATCCAGATCGCTCCACCGTAGTGCAATCAGTTCTCTCTGCCGTAGTCCGTACTCCAGCGCCAGAAGGAACATGGGGAGGTGCCCAAGTTCTTCTGCGGCACTCAGGTATTCTTCGATTTCCCAATCGTCCAGAGGCTCAATGTCAACACGGTTTTTACCTTTGTAGTTAAACTGCTTCGCATGGTTTTCGGGAATCAGTTTGGCAGTGACTGCCGCATCCAGAACCTGTTTTAGCAGAGCGAGGATGTGGCGCATGGCTTGTTGAGACATCGGTTCGGCCCTTTTGTGATTACCTTTCTGCTGAACAGTATCTAGGAAGTCGCCAATGGCCTCTTCGGAGAGAGCAGTCAACTCATATTCGCCGAGCCGGGGGATGATGTGATTCTTCAGGATGTATCCAGATGCTTGGTAGGTGGACGGACGAACGGTGGGTTTGTAAGACTCCAGCCATTGCGTGATCCAGTTGTTCAGTGTCATAATTTCATCCCCTTTGCGTTTGTTTGTAGGTCGCGAAAGCTGATAACAGGTAGATGCGCCTGCGTCAGAATCCTGCGGTGCAGGTAATAGAGCCGGTGCGGGGTATAAGGTTGGCCAGTTTTGGAGTCGAGGAACATGTGAGGACTTTGGGAATGACGACGGTGCTCTTCTGTAAGCGCCTGAGCTGCTGTGTCGGACAGGTTGATCCATCGCTTTTGTAAGCGTAGCCGCTTTGCGGACATATCAAAAGCGGCCCACGGCAGAGAGATGAGTTCTCCTTGCCGTAAACCGCTTGTGAGGCCGATATATAGAATGGGGTAGATATCCAGCTCTTTGGCTACTTCCAGATAGCGACGGATCTGACCGGAGCGGAGCCGCATGGCAGGCTGTGTTTCTTCGCGTGGGACATTGATGCCGGCGGCGGGATTCTCTGTGAGCAGACCGTCACGGCATGCTTCATCCAGAATCCGGCGGAGCAGAAGATGGACACACCAGACACTTCGGGAACTCAGTCCCTGGTCGGAGAGCTTCTTGTAGAAGTTCTGGATTTTCTTTTCTGTCAGTTCTGAGAGGGCTGCGTTTTTGAAGTGCGGCATGATGTGGTTGAAGATCAGATTTCGATATCCGTTCTCTGTGTTGTGAGCCAGCTGTCCTTGAACATGGCTGCAGAACCAGTTTTCGGAGTAGTCGCTGATGGTGGTGCAGGTTTCTTCCATGGGTAGTCCTCCTTTCGCAACACAACACATATCACAGAAAGAGAGTAATATCCAGATGAAATTTGAAGAAAGAAAATGTGAAATAGAACAAGAGACTTTCGCATTGGGGTGCGAAAGTCTCTTGTTCTATTCTGCTGAAAGTAGTATAATAATTTTAACTTTTGTAGCCGGAGGTCGAACGATATGGCTATTTCATATAACAAACTCTGGAAACTTCTCGTGGATAAAAAAATGAGCAAGGCTGATCTGCGTAGAGCGGCTGGTATTGCTCCGAATACTATGACTCGCTTGCGCCGAGATGAGGAAGTGACACTTACGGTGCTACATAAAATTTGTTCTACGCTGGAAGTGAACATTGGAGATATTATGGAGTTCTTACCGGAGGAGACTAGTCGTGATTAATATTAGAAAACTTGAATCTGAATTATGGGAGTCTGCAGATCTGCTCCGTGCTGGATCCAAGCTGACCTCTAACCAATATTGCATGCCTGTGCTTGGCCTGATTTTCCTGCGCTACGCTTACAGCCGTTTCAAAATGGTGGAGGCGGAGATTTTGAAGAACCGTCCAGTGCGCGGCGGTCGTGTGCTGCCCGTGGAAGCCAGCGACTTTGCCTCCAAGAGCGCATTGTTCCTGCCCAAGGAAGCCCAGTATGAATATCTGGTTAATCTCCCTGCTGACATTGCGTCCGCAGGCTTGAGCAACCAGAGCGGCCACACCATGAACAGTCTGGGCGAGGTGGTCAACAACGCCATGGAACTGGTGGAGGCTCAGTCCGAGCAGCTCACCGGTGTGCTGCCCAAGGACTACACCATGTTCTCCGATGAACTGCTGGGAGAACTACTGCGCATCTTCAACAACAGCGCACTGGACGAAGTGGGCGGCGATATCATTGGCCGGATCTACGAATACTTCCTCAATAAATTTGCCAAGAACATCGCACAGGACGATGGCGTGTTCTTCACGCCCAAATCGCTGGTCAAGATGATCGTCAATGTACTGGAGCCTTCCGGCGGCGTTCTACTGGATCCGGCCTGCGGCAGCGGCGGTATGTTTGTCCAGACCGGCGATTTCGTCAACGCTGCCGGTATGGAGGCCAACTCTGCCATGACCTTCTACGGACAGGAAAAGGTGGAGTACAACGCACAGCTTTGTCTGATGAACATGGCCGTCCATGGCCTCACAGGTGTCATCAAATCCGGCGATGAGGCAAACACCTTCTATCACGATGCTCACAATCTGGACGGCTGCTGCGACTATGTCATGGCCAATCCGCCCTTCAATGTGGACAAGGTCAACTCCGAATCCGCTCAGAGCGCGGGGCGCCTGCCATTTGGTTTGCCCTCGGTCAACGCCAAGAAGGAGTTTGGCAACGCCAATTATCTGTGGATCTCCTATTTTTACTCCTACCTAAACGAGAATGGCCGCGCGGGTTTTGTTATGGCCTCCTCTGCCACCGATAGTTCCGGCAAGGACCGCGACATCCGCCAGCAGTTGGTAGAGAGTGGCCACGTGGACGTGATGGTCAGCGTAGGCAACAACTTTTTCTACACCAAGAGTTTGCCCTGCTCCCTGTGGTTCTTTGACAAAGGAAAGACGGAGGCAATGCAGGATAAGGTGCTGTTCCTTGATGCCCGGAATTACTACACCGTGGTGGACCGCACTTTGAACGAGTGGAGTGAATGGCAGCTCAAAAATCTGAACGCCATCGTTTGGCTGTATCGCGGCGAGGTGGACAAGTATCACGCCCTGCTAAAAGAGTATCAGGCCGTTTTGGGCGGCGAACTGCCTTTTGTGGAAAAGGTGGCGCAGCTTACCGGAGAGATCACGGCACTCCGAGCTGAGGCAAAGCAGGCTGTGGAGGAAGCCGCAAAGCGAGAGAAAAAGAAGGTACAGGCGGAATACGATGAAAGAATCACCGCACTGGAGGAAACCCTGACTGTTGCCAAAGAAGCGGTCTGGCTCTATGAGAAGTTCGGTGAGGGCAAGTATGATGATATTCCCGGCCTGTGCAAAGTGGCAAGCTGCGCCGAAATCGAGGAAAAGAATTATTCTCTGACCCCCGGCGCTTATGTTGGCGTGGCAGCAGTGGAGGATGACGGGGTGGACTTTGCCCAGCGGATGGGTGAGATCCACCGGGAATTGCTGGCTTTGCAGGCGGAGTCCAATGACCTGATGCAGACCATCTCCAGGAATATGAAGGAGATGGGGCTATGAGTTGGAACAAGGTTACATTGGGTGAGATTTCGTCCAATATTCAAACGGGCCCATTTGGCTCTCAACTTCATCAGTCTGATTATTCGGGAGAAGGCACCCCAGTCGTAATGCCCAAAGATTTGGTAAACGGTCATATTTCTGAAGTATCTATTGCGCGGGTATCTGAGGACCATGTTAGCAGACTCAGCCGCCACAAAATTGAAGTTGGAGACATTCTCTATTCTCGTAGAGGCGATGTGGGTCGCTGTGCCTTTGCCACAGACGTGGAGCAGGGGTGGCTGTGTGGTACAGGGTGTCTGCGTGTCACGGTAGATAAAAGCAAAGTTATTCCTAAATTCGTGTTTTATCAACTGCAAAAGGCTGAAACAGTTGGTTGGGTAGAAAAGCACGCTGTTGGTGCGACAATGCTCAATTTGAACACTTCCATTTTGAGTAGTGTCCCGATTGAGATACCATTCATTGAAGAACAGCAGAAAATTGTAGATACCCTTTCTGCCTATGATGACCTGATTGAAAACAACCAGAAGCAGATCAAGCTGTTGGAGGAAGCGGCGCAGCGGCTGTATAAAGAGTGGTTTGTGGATCTGCGCTTCCCCGGCCACGAAACCACCCACATCACCGATGGTATCCCGAAGGGGTGGAGCAATAGATCTCTTTCCGAAGTCTTTGATTTTGTCCGGGGAAAATCTTATACATCTAAAGAGTTGTCAGATACGACTGGAGTGCTGATGGCTAATCTCAAAAACATTCGTGCTTTCGGTGGGTACAATCGCAATGCAGAAAAGCGTTTCACCGGAAAGTTTAAGGATAATCAAAACTTAACTGCCGGTGATATCGTCATGGGAGTTACAGATATGACTCAAGAGCGTCGTTTGGTAGGTCATGTTGCGCTTGTGCCAGATATGGGCGAAGAAATGACTTTCTCCATGGATTTGATTAAAATCATTCCGAAGATGACGGACAAGCTGTTCGTATATTCCACACTATACTATGGTGGGCTAAGTAAGCAAATTTCGCCTTTGGCCAATGGTGTAAATGTTTTGCACTTAAAACCTGAAGCAATGATGGGAATTGAAATGTTAATTCCTTGTGATGAGATTGTTGCGCAGTATCATCAACAAGTAGCACCGATTATAACCAGAATTGAGGCGTTGCAAAAACAATGTGACATTTCTACTGAAGCCCGTGACCGTCTGCTCCCCAAACTGATGAGCGGAGAAATCGAGGTGTAATTACTATGGAAAACTTACAGTGGATTTTTGATGGTATTGGAACTGAGCTTTTAAGTTTAGCTATTGGTGCAATCGCTGGTGGATTGGCCGGATATAAAGTCGGAGTTAAGAAAAGTGGAAAGCAAACACAAAAAGCCAAAAGCGGAGCCAAGCAACGACAAGAATTGATTGTTGATGACAATGCAGCAGCTGGGGGCAATAGCAATGTGCAAAACAACATTAGACAAGTTCAAAAGGCTGGTAAGAATTCCGAGCAGGTGCAAATCGGGAGAATTAACGATGGAAGATAGCAAACAGATTCAAAAGGCTGGCGAAAACTCACAGCAATATCAAGCCGGGACAATCATTATCAATCAAGGCGTAACAGAAGAACGTGTTAGGGCAATTTTTTCTGAGATGATTCCTACTGCGTTGCAAGCATACACAAGTGATGCATATGTAACGGCAAATCAGAGGATTGAAAGACTGGAAGATAATGTTTGGCCCAAACTTGATAAGGTAGACGGACTACTTCAGGCTTTCGCTGATCCTGCATTCCAAATTCTGCTCCGAAAAGCGCAACAGGCTGCGGCGGCAACAGAGAGAGAAGACGATTACGCATTGCTTTCAGAATTGCTTGTCTGCCATGTCCAAAAAGGTTCCGACCGCAAAAACCGTGCAGGCATTAACCAAGCAATCGAAATTGTGGATCAAATCGATAATGATGCATTGTGTGCATTAACGGTTGCCCATGCAGTGACCAATTTTCTTCCTATTTCTGGTGATTGCATGGAAGGCTTACAAGTACTTGATTCGCTTTTCTCTCAGCTGATGTATCAAGAATTGCCTGTTGGAACAGCATGGCTTGATCATCTTGATGTTTTGGGCGCTATGCGCGTTTCGATGTTGGGAAGTATGAAGTCGTTTTCTGAATATTATGCTCCTCAATTAAACGGTTATGCGTGTGTCGGAATCAAGATGGGTTCTGATGATTATACAAAAGCGGTTGAAATATTGGGAAATGTTCAGATTAACGGAAATTTCCTTGTACCAAATGAGTGCTTAGAGGGTTATGTGCGCCTAAAAATCAGAAACGAAGCCTCGATAGACGATTTGGCTGCGAATGTTGGTCCGTTTAGAATACCTTTAGCAGACAATCAAAAAGATGCTATCAAACAAGTTTGGAAACTATACTCAAAGGATTCCAATTTGCAGCAACAATCTATAGCTAACTTTATGAATTTATGGGATGGGTATGAATCTCTGCGGGAAGTGCGGCTATGGTGGGAGCGTATACCAAATGCATTCCAGATTACCCGTGTGGGGCAGATACTGGCGCACACAAACGCCAAGCGCTGTAGCCCCAACATACCGGATCTGATTTAGCAAATGCTTTGAGGTGTCATCATGATTTTTGAAAGTTTTCCGTGGAAACAAGATCTGCGCAGACGTAAGAATTTAATTATCAAATACAATACGGCTGAGCATTTTCAAAGAAATGATGATACTACATATACCGTTATCGAAAAGGCTATTTTCTATTCTGCTTTCATTATTCGCAAACTGATCGATTGTGGAGGGAAACTGAGTGATGAAGCTGAAAACTACTCATTGAGAGCATTTTCTGTTCAGCCGCTTAAGCCAGTTGACCAGCTCCATCGATGGCCGGAAGAAGATAGTCATGACTGGGAAAATGAGAAAGAAATTGTTGTTGCAGGAAAGAACGTGTGTAATTGGCTTATACACTCCTATATGTTCTTTGGTGTATTCGACGAAGACAATGTGATTGACAGTTTTAGCGTAACATCTGACTTTGACCGGAACAAAATTCTTTATCGGATTCCACTAGAAGGGTGGATTACATATATGGACTATGTTGCATCAGACGATATAGTGGGAATGTCATCTCACTATGATCAAAAAGCCAACGACTATGTTTTTACTCGCAAAGAGCGAGGGAAACGATAACCAACTCAGAGAGAATGCTAGGTTTTCAAAACCGATGAGCGGGGAAATCGAGGTGAAAAATATGGACTACCATGATCAAGTAATGGTGGATTGGAGAGATGATGTGTTAGGCAAAGCAGAAACGTTCTGTCGCGCTAACATATTGGATACAACGCCTCCAAAATTTCGTTTTTGGATTTGGTATGTAGTCCTCGGGGGAGGAACTATTTTTGCGCTCTTTGTATCTTTTTTGCTTGTAGAGCAACACAGCTGGGTATCCAACATGTTTGGAAATGTTGCGGCTGGTTTAATCGCAAGTTTTGTACTTCTCCTCTTTACAAATGCCAAAGAAAAGAACCTGAGTTATTATGACCACATGACCCCGGAACTGACCCGCGTCGTACATTCGCTGGAAATCGCATTTAATAAACTTTATTGGGAGGAACGGGAACTAAAAAAAGACAAGCGTCGTTTTGTCGAAGATAACAGCAAACTTCCCATTCTGGAAAACTACAGGATTTTTAGTATGAAAGTTTATCTGACTCACAAAGTGCTGCTCGGCCTATATCGCCAAGTTTTGGATGCAGATCGTTTGGATTATAAACCGCTGCACTGCGACCTAAAGATCTTGGATGAACATGAACGTAAGATTGAAGGTTTTGAAAAGATGATTGCTCTGGATTATAGCCAAAAGGTTGTCGGAAAGTTTGATGATTACGATAAGATGTATTTGTCGCTATGGCAACAAGAAATGGAACTTATGGGCCGTTTATCAGCCTATGTAACAGAAATGCAAAAGAATATATACTTTGTTCGTTTTGGCAGAAAGCGGCAGAACGCTTTATAAGCTGTAGTCTTAATTCAAATACACAGAAAAATCGGGGGGCAAATATGTTAGCAACAAAGGGGGACTTCCTTGTCACAGATGCCGCAGAGAGTGCTGTTAATATTGATTTGCTGAATCGACAAGATTTTATTGAGCAATTAGTTGATATTGCTGAGTCATTGTCTGCAAATAACGGAAATGCTTGCTATGCGATTAACGGCGAGTGGGGTGTCGGAAAAACGTATGTTTTGGAAGCATTTGAGAAGAAAATCCGTTCTTATGGAAAGGAAAATACCACTCTTAGCAAATATCTCGTGTTTCATTATAATTGCTGGCAATATGATTACTATGAAGAACCGTTAATTGCTATTGTTGCCGCAATCTTAGATCAAATTGATGAGCAAGTCCTATTGATTCCAGGCGACAAGAAGGATCTATTTATTGCCACATTGAAAGCAATTGGAATCAGTATGTGGGGAAAAGCATGTGCAGTTATTGAGGAACAAACCGGTGTTGATCTCGAAGAAATCGCAGAAATCATGAAGACAGGCAATGAATCGGCCACAGAACAAATTGCAAAAAACCATAGTTATGATTCATATTTTGATTTTAAGAAAACGCTGGAGAAGTTATCTGAAACAATAGAGAATCTTGCGAAGGATCAAACTGTTATTTTAGTTGTTGATGAACTTGACCGCTGTTTGCCGGAATATACCATTAAGGTCTTAGAACGCCTACATCATATTTTTGACACTATTCCCAATGTCCAAGTAGTGCTAGCAGTAGATAAGCGGCAGCTTGAAAATACGATCAAAGGTATCTATGGAGAAAAAGTAAGCGTTCGGCGTTATCTCGCAAAGTTTATAGATTTTGAGTTGAAGTTAGTTACTGGAGAAGTGACTAACGAAGTCAAAGAAGTATATAAGCAATATTACGACAATTTCACATACGACATATCGTCAAATTCGGAGATTGATGTTATCTGCACCACGCTTTTAAAGGGCGTGGATATTCGAACCTGTAAAGCAATTATAGAGAAAAGTTTTCTGTGCCATCGCCTGCTCAACCCGACGGGTGAAAAATATGATGCAGCAGTTTTGTGTGTTGAAATATTTCTTTCCTTGTTGAAGGAATATGATTTAAATGTTGCCGTTGCTAAAAACAACTTTAATATTTATGGAATCTTCACATCAGAAACGAGCCCCCAGAATAACATTTTTTCCTCGACATCTAAAGTCTTACCTGGTTTAGCAATACTGAGTGATAAGTACAAGCCCATAGAAGACGACGCAAATTACATGTCTCACGGTATAAACAACAATAGAACGTATATCTATGTTAAAGATCTTTGGGGGCTTCTCCTCGGATGCTATAGGAAGATCCTTGGATTCGAAGGAGATATCTGGACAGATAGATTTCCTAAAACTGTAGCGGTTGGCAATATAACTTTACAGGAATACATTTTAAAATACTGGAAGTTTATTAAGATTATCAATTAGCCGATTTGGGCGACTGTGTAATGACTTATGCCTATTTCGAAAAAACATGCTGGGAGCATTGATTGTCTTTTTTCCTGGGTCGACGAGTAAAGAAATTGAGGTGTAAATGTGTCTGATAATAGGGTTTGGGACATAGGAATTCTGCTAGAAGACAAAACTTTTGATTATGTTGAATACTCTGTGAACTCGTGGCGCGAATGGATTTGCAGGGCGATGGACGAGGTCGAAAAAACAGAGGTCAAAGAAATCAAACTTTTAACGTATTTTTCAATAATTGAGATGATGGCGCAGGAATATTATGATTTTCCAACCAAAAGTCTTCAGGGTACATTTACTAAATTCGTACTCGAATTCCAGAACAGATATGATTTTCTCGAACTAACAGACCCGATTACGCTCTATTACCGAGAGGAGGATATGGTATCTGCGACAGTCGGTTTGGCCGACTTGGAAGATGGCGGCATATATTATCCGAAATCTGACATTATTCGAAAAAAGACTGATACGCTGAAAGAGATAATAACCGAAGCAAAAGGCGAAGAGTACGCAAACAAAAAAGCAACTGAACATCGATATATTGATTTGCTATACCGTGTGCGCTGTCGCCTGTCGCATGAGTTTTCTGCCCCGCATATGTCGTTAAAACAAAACGCGCATGAACCGTATTACATCAACTGTTCCAGACAATATGTTACCAAAACCGGAATCGTCAGTGATGAAGTATGGAAATTGCTTTTTCCAACCTGCTTTATCAAAGAGCTTTGTCTAAACTGTTTTGATAATTATTTGGAATACTGCCTAAGAAACCATGTGCCACCCAATAGGCACAATGGCATGGACCGCTTTTGCGAATTATCATGGTACAGCCGATAGGAGGCGACAACATGAGCTACGATTATTCTGAAAACATACTTGTACAGGAAAGTGCCGGTCATCTGCTCCATAATGAGCTTGGCTGGGATGTAGCTTTTGCCTACAACACCGAACAGTTAGGAGACAACGGTACATTTGGCCGTAAAAGCTATAAGGAGATCCTGCTGACCCGGTATTTTCGGGAGGCTCTGCTGCGCCTAAATCCATGGATTACCTCTGCTCAGCTGGATGAGGCCCAGCGCATTTTGGAACATCGCCTGTCTACCTCATCTTTGCTGCAGATCAACGAGGAGAAGTATTTCCTGATTCGTGATGGTATCCCGGTCACTGTGAAGAAGCCCGGCGGCAAAACGGAAACTAAGCACGCCGCCGTCATTGACTTTACCGATCCTACCAAGAATCATTTCCTCGCCATCAAGGAACTGAAGATTCACGGCGATCTGTACCGTCGCCGTACGGATATCGTAGGCTTTGTTAATGGAATTCCTCTGCTGTTCATCGAACTTAAAAAGAATACAGTGGATGTGCAGGATGCCTACACCAACAATTACACCGACTATCAGGATACCATTCCCCATTTGTTTTACTACAACGCTTTCCTGATCCTTTCCAACGGAACGGAAGCAAAAGTCGGTACGCTGGGCAGCAAATATGAGTTTTTCCATGAGTGGAAGCGCCTGTCTGAGCAGGAGCAGGGCAGTGTGGCTCTGGAAACGATGCTACGCGGCATTTGCAAAAAGGAAAACTTCCTGGATTTGTTGGAAAACTTCATCCTTTTTGACCATTCTGGCGGACACACGGCAAAGATACTGACCAGAAACCACCAGTATCTTGGTGTCAATGAGGCGGTCAAGGCATATGAGGCTCGGAAACTGAACAACGGCAAGCTGGGCGTTTTCTGGCATACTCAAGGCAGTGGCAAAAGCTACTCCATGGTATTTCTGGCTCAAAAGATCCGCCGCAAGTTCTCCGGCTCTCCTACCATCGTTATTCTGACTGATCGTGACGAACTGAATGCCCAAATCAGCGACACCTTCGAGAACTGCGGTATTCTTGGCAAAACAAAAGCCAGCCAGTTCATCGCCTCCAGCGGATCGGATCTAATTGACAAACTGAGAGGCAACCCCAGCTTCATCTTTACGCTGATTCAGAAGTTCAATAAGACCGATGTTGAGCCGATTTATCCCGACCACGACATCATCATCATGTCGGACGAGGCCCATCGCAGCCAGTACGGCATCTTTGCGGATAACATGGTTCGCCTATTGCCCACTGCAGCCCGTATCGGCTTTACCGGAACTCCGCTGCTGTCCAGCGACAATATTACCGAGCGTACCTTCGGTGGCTACATATCCGTGTACGACTTCAAGCGAGCCGTGGATGACGGCGCGACGGTGCCACTGTACTATGAAAACCGTGGCGAGAAAATTCTGGATGTCAAGGACAATCCAGAACTCACAGACCGGATTCTGGATGCCATTGAGCAGGCGGATTTGGATGTTGACCAACAGGACAAGTTGGAAGCAGAATTCGCCAAAGAAATCCACCTGTTGACCGCAGCTCCCCGTCTGGAGTCCATTGCCCGCGATTTTGTTGGGCATTATTCTGACCTGTGGACCAGCGGCAAGGCTATGTTCGTTTGCCTGAACAAAGTGACCTGCGTTCGGATGTATGATCTGGTGCAGAGATATTGGGTGGCTGAAATGGAGGCGTTGAAGACTCAAATCAGACACGCCACTCAGCAGGAAGCGCAAGAACTGGAACGCAAACTACAATGGATGCAGGAAACGGAAATGGCCGTGGTTATCAGCCAAGAGCAGAATGAGATTCAAACCTTCAGGAAATGGGATTTGGATATTAAGACACACCGGACAAAGATGGAAAAGCGGGAACTAGACAAGGAGTTTAAGGACAAGAACAACCCGCTTCGCGTCGTCTTTGTCTGTGCCATGTGGCTCACCGGCTTTGATGTGAAGTGCCTGTCCTGCCTGTATCTGGACAAGCCCTTGAAGGCTCATACTCTGATGCAGACGATTGCCCGTGCCAACCGTGTGGCCGAGGGCAAAAGCAACGGTCTGATCGTCGATTATATCGGCATCGTCAAGGCTTTGCGGAAAGCTCTGGCCGACTATACAGCTAATGTCACCGGAAACGGCGGTTCCGATCCTACCGTCGATAAGGACAAGCTGATTGCCCGGATTCTGGAAACCATCGCCGCAGCAGAGGCGTTTCTGGATGGATACGGCTTCGATTTGCGCGCACTGATCAATGCCCGAGATTTTGAGAAACTGGCACTGCTGCAGACTGCGGCGAATGCGGTATCCTCCACTATCGAGGAAAAGAAAACATTCCAAACCTATGCCTCTGAGCTCATTCGCCTGATGAAGTATACCAACCGGGAAGATATTGAGTTGGATGTCCGAAAGCAGTATGAGGCAATTGCCGCCATCTATGGTGAGCTGCAGAAGAAGCGCAAGACAGTGTCCAATGTTGACCTGATGGTGGAGATCAACAACATTATCAGCGAGTACGTTCAAATCGAGCAGGCCGCAGAGGGAATAACACCGTCTAGACGGTTTGACATTAGCCAAATTGATTTCGATTTACTTCGACGTGAATTTGCAAAAGCAAAGAAAAAGAACCTGGTGATAAAGGATCTTGAGGACCTCATTCGTGTCCGCCTTGATGCTATGCTGTTCAACAACCCTGACCGCATCAAATATCACGAACGGTATCAGGAAATCATTGAGGATTACAATAGCCAGCAGGACAGAGCCACGATTGAGAAAACCTTCGATGAACTAATGCAGCTGGTCAGAGATATGGACCAGGAAGAGCAGAGATATGTTCGAGAGGGCTTCTCTAGCGATGAAGAATTGTCCCTTTACGACATGCTGTTTTCTGAAAATCTGTCCAAACAGGACATTCAGAAAATTAAGCAGGTGGCGGTTGATCTCCTCCAGAAAGTCAAAACTAAAATTGCGGAGCTTGACCACTGGACTGATAAGCAGGAAACCAAGGCCACTATTGATAATTTGATCCGGGATACCTTGTGGAATGAACTACCGGAATGCTACGATGAACCGAGCATTTCTAGATACCGCCAGCGAATCTATGAATATGTCTACACTCGCTATCCTAATGTAGCATGATTTTTCAGATCAGGAGGAATCTAGATGGACATTGTTCGTGCAAAAGAAATAGTTCGTACATTAGCAGATGGTATAGATCCAACCACTGGCGAAGTTTTTCCGAAAGAGAGTACGTATAATTCGCCCGAGGTCATTCGAGCTCTATTTACGGTGTTGGAATATGTCGATAATGATGTGTCCAAAGATCCGTTGAGAAATGCAGGGAAACCGTGGACAGACGTTGAAGATGATAAATTGCGCGATGAATTCCTTTCAAAAGAAAGGATTTCTGACATTGCTAAAGAACATGGTCGTACCTATGGAGCAATTGAAAGTCGGTTAGAACATCTCGGTTTACGGAAAAAACCTTTTTGGATTTTTCGGAAGAAAAAATAATCGCACGCGATAGTGGCATTCGAGAAAAGTTTATAGTGGAATTTGGCCATTCGGCTCTATAAAAGCAAAAGACCTCCATCATTGGTGTTACTTGTCGCCTGATGGAGGCCTTTTTATTGGGTAAATTTGAATGTTGACGTCAGTGATAGGTCACGGCGCATATATGGGATATATCCCACGCGATTTATCGTAGATTCAAGTACACTTGAATTATGATATATCGCAGAGGAGGCATGCCCATGAATACAAAAGAAGCTGTTGCAAGACGTATCTTGGAGTTGTGTGAAGAGCGTAATATGGCGGTCAATGCATTGGCAACTGTATCGGGAGTTTCGCCGTCCACTATTTACAGTATGCTGAATGAGAAGAGCAAGAATCCTGGTGTTGTGTCCATCAAAAAGCTCTGTGATGGATTAGATATTAGCGTGAAAGAATTCTTTGATAGTCCATTGTTTGAGGGGCTAGAGCAAGAGATTCAATAAAGATCAGATACGCTGATGCTAATTTGACAAAGGAGAGCCGAACATGGAGCATGCAAAACACATGTATTGTTGCTATTCGAGCAGCATTGGTGAGTTTTTGGCTGAAGATAAATCCGAATGGATTGAAAAGATGAAAACTTCCTTCACGACAATGATTGAGATGCCTCTAGGAGAATCTCAGATTCGGGCGTGGAAGGACTGCTTCGACGTTTTAGTGGAGCAATTACCGGAGATCGCAAAGACACATCCGAACTTTGATATTGTGTTTGAGTATTGTTTACCCTATGAATCTGGCCGGCGCCCTGACGTGCTATTGATTAGTAAGGAGCAGGTTATTGTGCTGGAGTTCAAACAGAACTTTAGGGTCATTCATGCAGATATTGACCAGGCGGCTGCCTATGCAAGAGATATTCATGAGTATCATTATGAGTCTCGCAATAGTAAAGTGTCTGCGATTCTGGTTCTCACGCATGCAGATGAAAGTGCTGCCGATATAGATGTGACTACTGGGGTAACCATTGCACCACGGCCAACTTTAGCAAGTGCAATTATTCGAGAATTGGAAGAACAGAATACAAGAACTGATATCAATCAGTGGCTTAATTCTAAGTATGAGCCGCTGCCCACCATTGTTGAGGCAGCAAAGCTTTTTGTTAAACAAGAAGAACTGCCGAATATTCGCCGGGTCAACAGTACTTGTATTCCCCAGGCGATTGAGTGCCTGACGGAGATTAGTACTTATGCTGAAGAGCAGAAGAAACACGTGGTTGCCTTTGTTACTGGCGTGCCGGGAGCGGGTAAGACGTTCTTGGGCCTCAAATATGTTTATGATATCTGCAAGTCGTCTGAACATGTAAACTCCGTATATCTATCTGGAAACGGGCCTTTGGTGTCGGTTTTGACGCAAGCCCTTCACAGCTCGGTGTTCGTAAAGGATCTGCACAAAGTTGTGAACCAGTATCTTAGCAACGGAGCTCCTGACTTTCATAATAATGTCGTTGTGTTTGACGAAGGACAGCGTGCATGGGATGCACAGCAGATGGCTGCAAAACGCCACACCAATAAGTCTGAGCCTGATATTATGATTGAGCTCTGCGAGAAACGATTAGATTGGTGTGTGCTGCTGGTCCTCGTTGGCGAAGGCCAAGAGATTCATAATGGAGAGAACTCCGGTATTGTTCAGTGGGATACCGCCATCAGTAAGTCGGACATCGACTGGGAGATTATCTGTCCGGATAAGTTGGTAAACGTATTTTCTGGGAAGAGCATCATTGAGAATAAAAACCGGTCTGCACTTAATCTTTCGATGTCTTTGCGGACGCATCTTGCTGGTGATGTCAGCAAGTTCGCAAACGCACTGGTTGATGGAGATATTGTTGCTGCGAAATCTTTATCTGACGGGATTTTGAAGCAAGGCTTTGGTATGTATGTTACTCGGGATTTAAACCATGCAAAACGCTATCTCAGAGAACGGTATCGCAATGAGCCGACGAAGCGATTTGGTATGATTGCCTCTTCGAAGGGCAGACTCCTCCGACACTGGGGAATGGACAATAGCTTCCAGGGAGCACTTGGCATTTTTTATGTTGGTAAGTGGTTTAATGCAGAAGCTGATCATCCGAAATCTTGCTGCGCATTGGACACGGTCGCAACAGAATTTAGTTGTCAGGGTTTGGAGATCGACATGCCATTGATCGGTTGGGATAACGACATGCTTTGGGATGGAGCGCAGTGGACAAAGTTTAAGAAAGCAGAAGCGGAAAATAGTGACGTGAATACCTATCGCAAGAATAGCTATCGTGTTCTTCTTACCAGAGGGCGCGATGGATTTGTGATTTATGTTCCTCCTGTTGAGGAGATGGATCCTGTGTATGCTGTTTTGCTGGAGTCGGGGATTAAAACCGTGGAGTACCATGGATGAGGGAGGCTTCTCATGAATCTTGTTGGTGAAAAGATTAGACACAAAATGCTTGGCACTGGAGTAATTCTTGTCCAGGAAAAGGATATTTTGACGATTGAATTTTCAAGCAAAACAAGTAAATTCCAATATAATGAGGCTACTTTTACGAAATTTTTGTCTGCCGAAGATGTAGCTGTACAAGCATTGGTTCTTAAAGAGTTCGAAGATGCACGGATAGCAGCGCAGCAAAAGGCAGAGGAAGAGGCATTGGCAAAACAGCGGTTGGAAGAAGAAAAGAAAGCGGCCTTATCTGCCAAGTACGCTGGACATATTCCCAAGAAAAATGTTGTTAAGCATGAGCGAGTACCGGGAAAGAGAATGACGTTTTACGTGTTTCAGGGAAGTACGTTTGATCGGGAGAGTAAGGGTGGTTATATTTGGGCACCTATTGCCAGCAAAGATGGTGGAGCTCCACACCATTGGACACGTTTGCTTGATGTGCAGCCTGGTGACATCATTTTGCACGGCTGCAATGCACAGGTGCAGGCGATCAGTATAGCTCGTGGCAAATGCTACGAGTGCAATCAGCCGAAAGAGCTCCAAACCGAGGATATGTGGGAGACAGAGGGGCGTAGAGTTGATTGCGAATACATTGTGTTTGATCGTCCGATTAAGACTTCTCATTACACCACTGATATTTTGCGTCTCTGCAATGTAAAATACGCACCGTTTGATAAAGACGGAAATGGTAATATGGGATATCTGTATGAGCTGAACCGTGAGCTGGCACAGATCTTTTTGCGGGGCCTTGTGAAGCTGAACCCATCCCTTGCCTACGTAGACTATGTCGCGGAGTTGTTATCTGAAACATAAATGTCATGGGTGGTAGATGTGATGGAGATCAAAAAGGGTTTTGATATTGTGGAAAAGATCCGTGAATTATATGAAATAACAAGAGAACTTGAGGATCAGTTTCCTGGAAGAAAGTTTACCCCAGATGGTCATTTGGTAGGAAGCATTGGCGAGGTTTTAGCTGCAGATTATTATGGATTGACACTGCTTCCGAATTCTACAGAAACACATGACGCGCTTTCGGATGACGGAAAATCCATTCAAATCAAAGCAACACAGATTAATAGAATTTCTATTTCAAGCGAGCCAGATTATCTGATCGTAATGCAGATTACTGAACGCGGAGCATGGAAGGAGATATATAATGGCCCGGGAGCGGTAGTCTGGAATAGCGCTGGAAAACTGCAGAAGAACGGACAGAGACTAATAACATTGGCTAAGCTTCGGATCCTTGCGGCGAGTATCCCTGAATCAGAGAGAATACAGCCAAGATACGGGGGATGAGACATGGGCATTGCAAACTATGTATTCGACAAGATTGCAGATAGCGCAGGAACTGTTGCTGGCGGTGTTGCAGCTGTGGCGGTTGGCGCCGGAGTTGGTTATGCAGCTAAAGCTGTAGTGGACGATAAAAAGTTTCAAGAAAAGGCTGCCGACATATATAAGCTAGGAATCAAAAAAGGGGTTCAGCTTGGTAGCACGAAAGCTAGAACTACATTTGTAGATCCTCTGGTTGCAAAAGTTGCTGTGGCGCAATTTATTGCACTGTCTGACGGGAAAGTGTCTCGATCTGAGCGAAAACAGATAGATGCAATTATCAAAGGGGTTAGTGCAAACCCACAGTTTCCTCGGGCTGCCATTAAAGAGATTGAAAAACTTTCGGCCGTGGAAAATCTGAATTTCAATGATATCCAAAAATATCTTGATATTGTTAACGTTGATGCGCTGTCAACATTTGCTGATGACATATATAGCATTGCTAGGGCGAATAACGGCATTTCCTATAGAGAACGGGCTGCAATTGATGAATTCGAAAATTATCTTTTGGAGCGGGGAAAGGCTTTGACGAAAAAAGCTTTCACTCGAAAGGTTGCCATCGAGCGAAATAAACGAGAGGGCAGCGTTGAGGAGTTCTTTGCGGATTTTGTGCCTCAGGAAGATGTGCAGGAAGCGGTAGAAGAGTTTTCTGTTCGTATGCGACTTCTTGATATGGCATTTAAGCGGAAAACGAGACTAAATGAAAAGGAAATTGCTCTTCTAATGAGTGCGGTTGGCCTTCAATGCGTCCGGATCTTCTTGATTGACCAAGTGACAGAAATTGAAAAAGCAAATCATGGAAAGAAAGAGAACTTTCTGCATCAGCAACAGGCAAAACTTCTTGGTGCGTTGAACAAGGGGGATGACGATAAGGCAAGGCCTTATTATGCTCCGTTAAATGAGATCATCTCGACTAAAGGGGTTCCGTATGACGCCACGGCGTATGCAGGAGAAAAGCTGGACTTGTTTAAAGGTGTGAATGGAGCAAAGGGTGTGAATCACCGATTTGCAACGCTGGGACATGATCCATTGATCGGATTAGTTGTTGGTACTACAAATATTCTAACTAATACGATTACTACCACGCAGAGCACAAGTCTTGTGCCTGTAACAAATCATGTAGTCTATGATGATCGTTTTAAGAACCCCAAGATTGCAGGACAAGCCAAGCTGGCAGTAGCGATGTCAAAAGTAGCCGAGCGATCAAAAGAAGATGCGACGCCTTTGGTAGCAGCGTTGATTAAACAGCTAATACACATCGCGACAGATACATACACACCTGCTGGAATTCAGCTGCCAGGAGCTAATTTGATTTTGGAGCGACAGGTTGTTGAGCAACTAACGCAATACGTATCTACCGGGGACGTTGTAAAGATTGGAACATCTGAGGTGCTTGCGGACTTTATTGACAAGCTGATCGAAATTTTACATGCGTGCATGTTGCTAGAAGAGAATGCAAGGCTAGATGAAGCGTTGAACAAAGTCAAAACAAAGAAGATAGTGCTTTATTCCCATGCAATTGCTACGAGTAGCAGTGTTATCGGGGAATATGTTTTGGGAAAATACCAGGACATTGATTTTGGCGGATTGATTTCTCTGCTTAAACGTGTATTCAGTGATATTGACTTCATCTATGATGTGAAATTTGAGTTTCTTAAGAGTGGCTTATCTGAAGCGCTATTCTTTGATTAATGCGCCCCAATTTTTGAGGTGGGTGTCGTTGCTGGGCAGAGAGCTTATTGACCGTTAAACGAACAAGGATTCAATGCCCCAGAGCATTGAATCCTTGTTTTTCTATATCAGTTGTCTTGAGGGCGCAAAGACTCGTTGTCGACCAGTTCTTTTAGCTGCTCCTTCAAATCGGAGATATCTGCCAGAAGATTATAGACTGCATCCTCAGATAGCACGCCCCGTTTGAGGTTGCTGGGAATCTTGCCGGCATTGTCATCATCGAAATCCTGGCGCCACTGCGCGCTACTGTAGTAGGAGATCAGCTTCTGCAGCTTGTCCTGAACGGCGCTGTATTTCTCCAGAGATTCAGACAGAGACGAGACGGCTTCTGTTGCCTCATCTAGGATCTGCTCCATGTAAGTGATTCTCTCGATCTGCTCCATTTCAGCACCTCCAGCTGCACTTTTCTCCATTGTAATCCCTGGGTGCCTAAAAGGCAACCGGAGTAAAAAGCGTCGGTACTCAATAAATACGCAGAATTTTTGACCCACAATCTACCCACGGGGTCGTAGTTTACAATGGACACCGTAGTGCAGGATAGTTTCGTGATGCTCCAATTTGCAAGAATAACGATGCAAAACGATGCAGAATAGTGTCACATGAAAACTTCGAGGCTACTTTGGGAGAGCAAAGGGGGTAAATCGAGGCGTTAAAATGCATATTCATCGGATAAACTACAGCAAACCCTTGCGAATACTGGATATTTTCGTTGAATAATGGATGGAAATTTGGCAAAAGTGGGTCAAAATTTGAGTTGACCCACACGGGATTTAATCGCACTTTTGGAAACAGGGACTATTACGGTTGCGTTTTGGCCGAAAGTGGCTGAAAGGTGCTTAATTGTTCACTTTTAACGCCAGTAATAAAATCGTCGGTGTCTCCAAGCATCGACGCAAAAATGGATGCTCCGGCATCGGTTTGTTGAGCTACCAAGAACCGAGAGAATTCTTTGAAAAACTGTCTATTTTTGCAAACGGTATTTGGCGCTATTCTTTGTTTAATGCGACGCAGTTTTTGAGGTGGGTGCTAGTTGTATTATGGAAGATTTATTGCATATGAAACTACTACATAGCGTGCGTTTTGTAAGGCTTCATGGGGGCAATGAAACTAACATATAATAGATTGGGATTGTTGACAATGTCACGATACCGTGATAACATAAAAGGGTCAAGAAAGGAGAGGTGATTTGTATGCCGGTGTTAGCGAAATTTTACGGTATCATCATCAGAATGTATTTCCTGCAAAGCGAGCATAATCCACCGCATATTCACGCAATCTATAATGAGGATGTTGCAGCCATTGATTTTATGACTGGCGAAGTGATTGAAGGCCATCTCCCAACAAAAGCCCTTGGTTTAGTGCGTGAGTGGCTTTCGATTCATAAAGATGCACTACAGGAAATGTGGAACACACAAGAGTTTAAGAAACTGCCGCCGTTGGAGTAAGGAGGGTCAATATGTTTCATAAAGTGAAAAGTGTTGCCCCCTTGTCTAATTTCAAGTTGAGTGTACAGTTCAGTGAGGGTGTCACGAAGCTGTATGATGTAAAGCCTCTGTTTGAAACAATTTCGGCTTTCCGCTACCTGAAGGATAATCCTTCGGAGTTTGATTGTGTTTCCGTTGATGTCGGAGGTTACGGCATTGTTTGGAATGATGATTTGGATTTGTCCTGTGATGAATTGTGGGAAAATGGAGATGTAGTAGAGACTCCTTTTGATGGCCTCATGGCATTTAGTGATGCTACTGAACTTTGGGGCCTTAATGAAAGCACCTTGCGCAAAGCCATTGCCTATGGAAAGCTGGTAAATGGTGTTGATGTATGCAAGTTTGGAAAACAGTGGGTTGTCTCTATTGACGCTATGGTACGTGAGTATGGAGCAGCAACCAGATAATCATAAAAGCATCTATCTCCGGATAGATGCTTTTGTTTGTTCAACAAACTGAAAACAGGGCGATAAGTAAGTTGTAATCTTATCGCCCTGTTTTTAAGTTATTTACCACCAGTGATAACCGCTCTTTTTGGGTGCTTTGGAATCTTCATTTTTGCTGTGATTACGAGAACCGAAAATTGGATCATTTGCTGCAATCGTTGGATCCAACCAATTCGCTTTTGCGTTGGCCCATAGTATCCAGGATTTTTCGTCTTCCGTCAATTCTGGCTTTGCATTGATAGCTGTAACATAAGCTCGGATTTTACAGGCCCTTTCATAATCTGCAGCCTCATTTTCCAATGCCTGAAGTTTATCAATTTCCGCATCCCAGCGTTGACGGTGCAATTCCTTTTGCCGTTTTTCTTCTTCGGCTTTTCTTTGTGCAGCTTCGGGCTTTTCGCGTTCGATTCTGACGTTTTCAGACTCTATATACAGATCGAGCAAAATTTCGCCGAGACGACCTTCTAATCCGATATGATCGGTATCACGAAGGTAACTGTCTCGCCGTGCTGCAAAGGTAAGCTTACCGCTTGGAATGTAGTCATACTTTCGGAACTTTGGCTCATATGCATAGCGATATAGTCTCTTCTCTTTCTCGTATTTCTCCCACTGCTTTTGCTCGTCCTTGGTCAGGACATGCGCTGTTTTTGTTTTCCCCTCGGTAATGCTATAAAAAACATTTTCGCCACGGATTTGAAGGGATAGATTTTGGTTCACAGAGCCTCCAAGTGCTTCGACCGTTCGGAACAACGCGTCCAAAATCAGGTATACACGAGAAAGAATATCCTCTGAAACATTATCCCAGAGAGGTGGTTCGCCTTCCGGTGGTCTGCGATAACTGTCGCGGTTGCGTGGGGCAAATTCATCCCGAGGATGTTGTTTTTTCCAAGCGATGAAGGAGGCTTTGTGCTTTAACAAGACGGGATGAAGTTTGTGCCCATCGTTGCTAATATGTAAATTCCAGGATGCTGCAATAACACTAGCACGCTCAACTTCATCCAAAAACGATAATCCGTCATCTGGGACAGAAAGATCTTGAACGTTTTGGGTGTCCGTATTTTTGATTCCCAATATGACCGTTTTCCCATTTGATTCGGGCAGTGGAGCAGTTTCGACGGCTTGACCTGCTTGCTTCTTTGCCCAATAGCCTCTCGGAGGGACAGGTACATTTAAAGCCTTGCAGGCCTTATGGATCATCACATCGGAAACGCCATATTTTTCTGCGACCTTTGTCACCGGATGTTCCCAGACTTCTTTATAGAGAACTTCTCTTTCATAAAGATTTTTTCCATCACGCTGTTTAGGTGGTGAGGGAGTCTCTTGAACATGTGTATCCGATGTGCTTTCTTTCGTGGAAACTTTCTCTGCTTGGGGTAAGCGTTCCTTTTCCCGGACTTTGAACACGACTGTCAGTTCGTCAATGGAAGAAACCGGCAATGGGGTGGGGGAAACCGATTTCCCAACAGATAGATCGCCCCAGTATTTATTGGTTGGCAGTGGAATATCGGCCTTCTCACACGCTTCTTTTAGTTTATTGGAAGGGACCTGATATTTTGCTGCAACTTTGGACAACGATATCTCCCATATTTCTTGGTATAACTTAGCTCGATGGAATGTTATTTGCTTTTCAATCATTTCATCGCCCCCTGCTGTATAGGTATTAAGAAGCTCCTGATAGCGCGTTAGGCGCTCAGTTGCTTCAAAGATTAGCTGTTGTTGGTGTTCTTTGACTGCTTTCACCTCTTTCATTCTTGCTTGCCGCGCAATAAAAAACTTAAGTCTTTTTTCATTTCACTGAATTCTTCGATGATTCGGGACAAATTGTTCTCAATGCCCTGTACTTGTACTTCTGATATAGTTCCGTGATTGTATGCGATCAGGCGCTCCGCAATGATGTTATAGGACCAGCTGTCTGTGTAGTGATCTTGATGGTGGACGGCAAAACCGATAGGAAGTTTTTCCTGCTGCATTCCGATGCTTACTGCCATCGGTGCAATACCGAGGTAGTCGGCTGCAATTTTGCATGTGATTTTCTTCATGGTTCGGATCTCGTCATCGGTGTACTTTCCCAAAGTAGTTCACCTCCTTCAAAAAATGTCATTATTAACTATATCAGAAATTTTGACATATAAAAACACAGAGCTTAAGATGCACTCTTACAGTATCATATTAGGAAGAGCCGCCACAGACTATATGTGGCGGCTCAGTTTGGCAACGATAAATGTAACCAAAATTTAACTACAAGTTGAATGACAACGCACAATCTGTGTGCTATTATACAGACAGAAACCAAGAACAACTACTTTACAGAAAGGACAACCATCATGAAGACTATCTCTTCCGCAATCATCTATAAGAGCGAATGGCAGCAGGCTATCTTCCAGCATGAGGAATATAGCTATAGCGAAGCACGCCCTTATCAAGATGAGCAGAAGAATAGGATTGGATGGTGTTCCTGTTGACCTGACGGATAGGTCTATCGTGGATCAGCCTCTCTGAATTATTGAAGCCGCTTGTCTTGATTTTAAGACAAGCGGCTTTTTGCGACCTGATTAGCAGACGATAATTCAGAAAAAGGAGGTGTTTGGTAAGATGGACTTCCCAACGATCGACTTAGCAATGACCGGGGCTAATATTGTGAATCTGAGAAAGGCTGCCGGACTTACGGTTCGTGATCTGCAGGTAGCATTTGGATTTAATTCTCCGCAGGCCATTTACAAATGGCAAAATGGAACAGCGCTTCCGACCGTTGATAATTTGATCGGTCTTGCGGCAATGCTGCATGTTCGGATAGATGACATTCTGGTGATTGATAACACAGTTGCCTGATAGCAGGGATGTATGTTTCCTGCATATGGTCCGCTCGTCTAAATGGTTAGGACACAACCCTTTCACGGTTGCAATGACCGGTTCGAATCCGGCGCGGATCTCCATGGTGCCTTCGTCTAATTGGTCAGGACGCCAGCCTCTCAAGCTGGTAATGCGGGTTCGAGTCCCGCAGGCATCACCATTTGAGGGTATAGCTCAATTGGAAGAGCAACGGTCTCCAAACCCGTTGGTTGGGTGTTCAAGTCGCCCTGCCCCCGCCATCATATTGGGGCGTAGCCAAGTGGTAAGGCAGCGGACTCTGACTCCGTTATTCGTTGGTTCAAATCCAGCCGCCCCAGCCATATGGGTCAGTCGCCTAGCGGCAATGGCAGCGCATTGTAAATGCGCCGGAAGTTTCTGCGTTGGTTCGAGTCCAACCTGGCCCACCAAATAAACCGAGGAGGCATTTTAAAACGATGCCTCCTCGGTTTTAAAATCGTCGCTACTCAATAAATACGCAGAATTTTTGACCCACAATCGACCCACGGGGCAATAGCACACAAAGCACACTGTAGTGCAGGATAGTTTCGAGATGCTCCAATTTGCAAGAATAACGATATAAAACGATGCAGGAAAGTGCCATATCAAATTTTCGGGACACCTTTTGAGAGTAGGGTGTCGGGAGTTCAAGTCTGGCACTTTGGATCAGGTCAAGAAAAAACTGTTTTGGGAGGTTTTTCTTCGCTTATAGTTCTGAGCTTTGGACAGTTGTCCTACTTTGATTTGTTAATGTGTGTCGCTGGAACGGTGGCGGCGCTGGGATTTCCCCGGCGCCGTTAATTGTTTCTTGTTACATTTGGAGTTGCAATACATTGGGTCAGCTCTGCTTCTCCTGTTTTTCGTGGGTTTCTAAAAAATTTGAGTGCGTTGCAGATGCAACATATTTTTTCTGCAAGTTTTGTATAGTTATATTATGAAATCTGTTTATACAAACATATGCATATTGGCGTGAAAAGAATTTTAGCTTATAAGATAGAACAAAAAGGAGATGTTGACATGAAAAAGATTCGTGTTGGTGTAGCAGGTTATGGTACAATAGGACAAAGACTGGCTGATGGCGTTGCCATGCAGGAGGATATGGAGCTGGTGGGCGTGGCTGATCTCGCACCTACCCTGTCGGTTCGCGCGCTGTATGAAAAGGGCATGCCATATGACTTGTATCTTGTCGAAGGTGCTGACAGTTCCGCACTGGATGCGCAGGGAATCCCCATTACAGGAAGTTTTCAAGACCTGCTCGGTAAGGTGGATGTTATGCTGGATTCTTCTCCCGGCGGTGTCGGCGCAAAGAACAAGGCACTCTATGAGGCTGCAGGCGTCAAGGCAATTTTTCAGGGCGGCGAGAAGAATGATATCGCCGATGTGTTCTTCCATGGTTACGCAAACTATGAGAAGGGCGTTGGCCAGAACTATTTGAAGCTGACCTCCTGCAATACCACTGGACTCATCCGGGCTGTGGACTGTCTGGACCGTGTTTTTGGCGTGGAAAAGGTTGCCATTACGATTATTCGCCGCATGGCAGACCCCGGCGATTACCACCGCGGTTTGATCAACGCGCTGCAGATGGAGAAGGCCCCCTCCCATCAGGCACTGGACCTGATGACCATCATGCCCCATATCTCTGCTACCGGCATTTTGGTGCATACCCCTGTCACCCACGGCCACATTATCTCCGTGGTGGTCAGCGGCAAGCAAAAGATCAGCAAGGCGGATGCGGAAGCTGCCTTCCGGGCACATCCCCGTATCCGTGTGGTCACCATTGAAGAGGGCTTTGCAGGCAACAGTTCTTTCTTTAAATATGGCCGCGATCTGGGGCGTCCCCGCGGAGACCTGTACGAGATCGGCCTGTGGGCGGACAGCATCGTGGAAAGCGGCGATGACATCATGTTTGCACTGCACATCCCGCAGGAGAGCATTACCATTCCCGAGACCATGGACGCCATCCGTGCAGCCTGCAACATGCAGCTGACTCGCGAGGAAGGCACCGCTATGACCAACAAATATCTCAACATCGGTCAGTTCAAGGGTATTTTCCGCCCGAAGGAACAGTAAAAAGCAAGGAGGATGCATATGAGATACGGTATCCGCACACTTGACGAAGTATCCGTCAGCGGCAAAACCGTGCTTTGCCGCATCGACATCAATCAGCCGGTGGACCGGGAGACCGGTACGCTGAAGTCTATTTCCCGCATTCAGGCCTGTGTGCCGACCCTGCGGGAGTTGTCCGACAAAGGCGCAAAGACCGTACTTCTGGCCCATCAGGGCAGCGACATTGAATATCAAAATTATTACACCACAGAGCCTCATGGCAAGGTCCTTTCCGAGCTGCTGGGGCGAGAGGTGAAATTCATTCCTGATGTTTGCGGTCCTGCGGCGCAGCAAGCCATCTGTTCTCTGCAGGACGGTGAGATTCTGCTGCTGGACAATGTGCGTTTTCTGGCCGAGGAGCAGACGCTCTTTGAACTGAAGCTGCAGTTGAGCCACGAAGAGCAGGCGGAGACCCTGCTGGTGCGAAAGCTGGCTCCGCTGGCAGACCTGTACGTCTGTGATGCTTTTGCAGCAGCCCATCGGGACCAGCCTTCCTTGTGCGGCTTTGAACAGGTGCTGCCTTCCGCCATGGGGCGCCTGTTTGAAAAGGAGTACTGCGTGGTGTCCGGCCTGATGGAACAGCCGGAGCGCCCCTGCACCTTTGTGCTGGGCGGAGCCAAGATTTCCGATGCATTTTTGATGCTGCGAACTGTGCTGGGAAAGGGGGCTGCAGACCACATCCTCACGGGAGGCCTTGTCGGCAACATCCTGCTGGCAGCCAGGGGAGAGGAGATCGGCGCAGGCAGTCTGGCATTTATTGAAAAGTCCGGCTATAGCGGATTTATCGAGACTGCCAAGGGCCTGCTCGCACAGTACGGCGATCAAATTGTATTGCCGCTGGATGCTGTGTGGGTGGAAGGCGGTGTGCGCCGTGAAGCTTTGATTGGCGGTATTCCTGCCGATGCCGCGCTGACAGATATCGGCAGTCAGACGGCGGCACACTATCAGAAAATCGTCCGGGCCTCCAAAACGGTGTTTGTCAACGGCCCCATGGGCGTATTTGAACAGCCGGAAACGGAACTGGGCACCAGAGCGGTTTGGGATGCGCTGGGCGACACCGGCGCCTATACCGTGGTAGGGGGGGGTGACAGCATCACCGCTACCACCAAGTATGGAAAAACCGAACAGATCAATTATATCTGCACCGGCGGCGGTGCCCTGATCCGGTTCCTGACCGGAGAAGAACTGCCGGTAGTCAAGGCGCTTCGCTGCGCAGCTGCCAAGTGGGAGGTCTGACGATGAAACTGGAATTAGGGATCGGAACCCGCGTACAAATCGTGGATATCCCCGACGGCAGTCTACAGCAGGTCCTGCTGCCCAATGAGGTGGCACGGGGCCTGACCGGTGAAGCGGAGGTTCGACGGGCTCTGGCCGAGCCCATCAGGACACCGCGTTTGAAGGAGATCGTGCATCCCGGCGAAAAGATTGCCATCGTCACCAGTGATATCACCCGGCCTATGCCCACTTATAAGGTCATGCCCGCCCTGCTGGACGAATTGTATGAGGCAGGCATCCGGTCCGAAGACATCACGCTGGTATTTGCGCTGGGCAGCCATCGCCCTCATACCCAAGAGGAAATGAAAAAGCTGGCGGGAGAACGGGCCTTTTCAGAGATTCGCTGTGTGGACAGTGATGCAGAAGACTGCGTTCATTTAGGTGTGACGGCGGCCGGTACACCGGTGGATATCACCCGCGCTGTGGCGGAGGCTGACCGCCGGATCTGTCTGGGCAACATTGAGTATCATTACTTTGCCGGATACTCCGGCGGTGCAAAAGCCATTATGCCCGGCGTTTCCACCCGTGCTGCCATCCAGTCCAATCACAGCATGATGGTACAGGAAGAGGCCTGTGCAGGCAATTTGGACACCAATCCATTGCGGAAGGATATTGAAGAGGCTGCTGCCATCTGCAGCGTGGACTTTATTCTGAATGTGGTGCTGGACGAGCACAAGGAGATTATCCGTGCCGTGGCGGGCGATGTGACTGCCGCCCATCGGGCAGGCTGTGCATTTCTGGATACGTTGTATCAAAAAAAGATCAAAAAACGTGCCGATATCGTCATCGTCTCGCAGGGCGGCGCACCCAAGGATCTGAACCTGTACCAGACGCAAAAGGCGCTGGACAATGCCAAACACGCGGTGCGGGACGGCGGCATTGTGATCCTCGTAGGCTCCTGCAAGGAAGGTCTTGGAGAACACGTTTTCGAAGAGTGGCTCACCGATGCGGAAAAACCGCGGGAGTTGATCGAACGCATCCAGCGGGAGTTTCGGCTGGGTGGACACAAGGCGGCGGCCATTGCTATGGTGCTGGAGCATGCGGACATTTATCTGGTGTCCGATCTGGATCCGGAGTTTGTAACAACACTGTTTATGACACCGTTTGACACGGTGCAGTCCGCATATGATGCTGCCGCAGCCAAGCTGGGTGGCAGCGCGTCTGTTTTGGTCATGCCCTACGGTGGGTCCACCCTGCCCCGGGCAGCCAACTGAAAAGGAGACACTATGGATTATGCAAAAGAATCTCTGAAATTGCATTATGAGTGGAAAGGTAAATTAGAAGTCACACCCCGTGCTGCCGTGGATAGCAAGGAAGCGCTGTCTGTGGCCTATACGCCTGGTGTGGCGGAACCCTGCCTTGAAATTCAGAAAGATATCAACAAAAGCTTCGAACTGACCCGCCGCTGGAACACCGTGGCGGTCATTACCGACGGCACCGCTGTTTTGGGTCTGGGTGACATTGGGCCCGAGGCTGGTATGCCGGTCATGGAGGGCAAGGGCGTGCTCTTCAAAGCTTTTGGCGACGTAGATGCTATTCCCCTGTGCATCCGTAGTAAGGATGCAGATGAAATTGTCCGTACCGTGTCCTTGCTGGCGGGCTCCTTTGGCGGCATCAATCTGGAGGATATCTCCGCTCCCCGCTGCTTTGAGATTGAGCGGCGGCTCAAGGAAATCTGCGACATTCCCGTGTTCCACGATGACCAGCATGGCACGGCCGTCATCGCGCTGGCCGGTCTGCTCAATGCCTTAAAAGTGGTGGGGAAGGACAAGGAAACCGTGAAGGTCGTCATCAACGGTGCCGGTGCCGCGGGTATGTCTGTGTGCCGATTGCTGCTGAGTGCTGGATTTAAGGATATTACCCTGTGTGACAGACCCGGTATCATCTGCGAGGGGCATACGAAAGGCCTGAACCCCTATATGGCCGAGATGGCTAAAGTCACAAATCGTCAGCACAAGACAGGGGCGCTGGCAGATGCGTTGGTGGGCGCTGATGTGTTCATGGGCTTCTCGGCTCCCAATCTGGTCACGACAGAGATGGTCAGAACCATGGCGGCCGACGCTATCGTGTTTGGTTGTGCCAACCCAACCCCTGAGATTTTCCCCGAAGACGCCAAGGCGGGTGGTGCGAAGGTGGTCTCTACCGGACGCAGCGACTACCCCAATCAGATCAATAATGTGCTGGTATTCCCTGGATTGTTCCGCGGTGCACTGGACGCCCGCGCCAGCGACATTAATGATGCCATGAAGATCGCTGCGGCGCAGGCGCTGGCGGATCTGGTGGGGGATGATCTGTCTCCCGACTATATCATCCCCGCGCCCTTTGATCCCCGCGTGGCCGGTGTGGTGGCAGCGGCAGTCAAACGGGCTGCCTATGATTCCGGCGTGGCACGGATTTGAGTTTTTTTGAAACACGGAACCCCTTCTGATTTGTGAGAGATCAGGAGGGGTTTCGTGCTGCAAAAACAGAAAATAAATGCAAAAAATTTTGAGATTGTTGTTTTTGCAACTTATTTTTTGTGGACAGATATTAGAATATCAACATAAACAAATGATACTTCAGAAATATACCGACACCGCCCCAGCAAAGGGCGGCAAAGAAAAACAAAGATTGATAAAATAATGAGGAGGAATCTCTTATGAAGGAACAGAAGTTTTATATTTGTGAGCATTGCGGCAACATCGTTGCTAAGGTCCATGACGCAGGCGTTCCCGTTTTCTGCTGCGGCCAGAAGATGACGGAGCTGGTACCCGGTACGGTAGAGGCCAGCGTGGAAAAGCATGTCCCCGCCGTGTCCGTGGAAGGCAATGTGGTGAAAGTGGCAGTCGGCTCTGTGGCCCATCCCATGGCCGAGGAGCATTACATTCCCTGGGTTTACCTGCAGACCTCTGTGGGTGGTCAGCGGAAGAACCTGAACCCCGGTTCCGAGCCGGTGGTGACCTTCGCTCTGGCAGAGGGCGAGAAGCCTGTGGCGGTCTTCGCTTACTGCAACCTCCATGGCCTGTGGAAGGCAGAAATCTAATCGCCTCGATTCTCTGACAGAATCATATGACTTTAAAGGCCCGCCTCCGAATCAACGGAGGCGGGCCTTTTTGAAAAAATTACGGCAGCGTGGGAGTTGACCGGAGCGTTTAAAGTCCGTACAGTGCGTTCACAGCCTGCAGGTGTTCTTTCATCTGCGCCGTTACCTTTTCTGGCCCGGTGATCTGTGCGCCGGAGCCAAACCCCAGCACCCACGCAAAAAACTGGGGGCTGACCACAACATCGGTCTTTACGGTGAAATGGTCCGGGCCGTCGGGAACGATAAAGACATCCCGACCTAACCGATCCATCACCGCGCCCACGAGCCGGTTCTCAAACCGGAGGGATACCTGTTCTTCCTTGCCTGTAAACATGCCAAAGGTTTTCTTGGCGTACACCGCCATGTCCAGCGACCGGTAGGCATCCAGACCGTCACGGGCTTCTTCTGTCACGGAAATACCCTCCATTTTGTCCACGCGGTAATGTTTGATGTGCCCAGCGGCGGAGTCGTAGGCCACTAGATAGTAGTTTTCATCATCCCAAGTCATGGCAAAGGGGCTGACGGTGTAGAATGCGCCTTCCTTGCGGTAATGCCGCTCTTTAGCCACGGTGTACTCAAAATACCGGAAGCGGATCTTTTTGTTTTGAGAGATGCCGTTGTGAATTTCGTCTACATTATAGTAAATGGATTCGTTCATGGTTTTGATCCGGTTGGCCACATATACCTGCCGGTTCAGCAGATGCGCCTCGTGGATGCTGGCCAGACTTTCGATTTTTTTGATCAGTGCTGCTGTTTTCTTGTGGGTGATGAATTTGGAGGACTGCACGCTGTCCACAAGCAGCTTCAACTCCGGCAATTCAAAGTCCCGGCTGGCGATATAATATCCGGCAGAGCGGCCGCTGCCGCCCTGTACGACATCCAACCCGAAATACCGCAGCGCCTCGATGTCGCTGTAAACAGACTTTCGTTCCGCCGCGATGCCCTGCGCCTCCAGATGCTGAATGATCTGGTTGACGGAAACGGGGTGGTTTTCGTCGGAATTTTGGAGCAGATAATTCATAATGTAAAGTGGCTTCAGCTTTTGGTAAGAGGAACGTGCCAACCCTATCACGCCTTTCGTCTTTGCTGTCGTTGTTTCTATGATACAGGACCTTGTGTTCCATTTAACGTACAGTATATCAGAAAAAATGAAAAACGGAAATAAAACCTGTCCGGTCTAATGGACAAAAAGTGCGGTAGGTTTGATATAAAGGAATTCAATATACGGAAAGGAGCTGCGGTAATGTGGAGATGCAAAAGAAGAACGGGACAGGAGCAGACGATTGGTTTTGTCGTCTGGCTGATTCTTGCGGTTGTGCTGATGCCGGTGGTAGGGCTGTATCTGATGTCCTCTGAGGATGCGAAAGCACGACCGTGGGGGAGCTTGCTGTTCGTGCTGGGAGCGGCCCTTTGGTTTATGGTGTTGTGAAAAGAAGCGTGCGCGGCGGTAAAATGCACGCAGACGGACATACTATTTCCATCTTGTAAAAGGAGTTGGAAGCGTATGGTTGAACAGGATACGATCAAATTACTGCGGGAGTGTGATGCTGGCATCAAGATGGGGATTGCTTCCATTGAGGATGTACTGCCGTATGTGCGTAGCGGTACGCTGGAAAAACAGCTGACCGAGTGCAAAGAAGAGCATGAAACGCTGGAGCGGGAGGTGCGGGAGCTGCTGGACCGCTATCAGGATGACGGCAAGAACCCTAATCCCATTGCTAAGAGCATGTCGTGGATGAAGACGGAGTTTAAGCTGGGATTGGATGAATCGGATGCTACCATTGCAGACCTGATGACGGATGGCTGCAACATGGGCGTCAAATCTCTGAACCGGTATCTGAACCAGTACAAGGCGGCGGATGAGGTCTCCAAGGATATTACCAAGCGGCTCATCAATTTAGAGGAGCAGCTGGCCATCGATATCCGCGACTTCCTGTAAAGAAGGAATTGCCTGTTTGCGAAACCGCAATACTGTTTTGGAATCAGCACAGGTGGCGACCGGTTTTGTTGAAAACTGTAAAAGAGAACCGCTCCGTGGGAGTTCTTCCACGGAGCGGCTGATTTTATGCGCGGGACAGGTATGCCTTGCAGGCCCTGCGGGCATCTGCGGCAATGTTTGCTTCGTCGATGGCGACAAGCTGACCGTCCTTGACCACGACTTTTCCACCAACCACGGTGTAATCCACCGCACCACGGAGGCCAACGGTAGCCAGCACATCGGCGGGACTGTATTCGCCGCCCACCAGTTCCAGACGGCGGGAATCCACTAAGAAGAAGTCGGCGCACTTGCCTGCTTCCAGCGAGCCGATGTCCTCACGGCCCAGCAGGCGGGCGCTGCCACGGGTGGCCATTTTCAGCACCTGATAGCCGGAGGGGGCTGCCTTGCTGGACTGCAGCCGGTGCAGCAGGTAGCACACCCGCAGTTCTTCCATAAGGGAGGAACCGTCGTTGGAGGCGGAGCCGTCCACCGCCAGACCGACAGGGACGCCCAGCTCCAGCATTTCGGGAATGCGGGCGATGCCGGAGGAGAGCTTCATGTTGCTGATGGGACAGTGGGCCACGCCGGTGCCGGTACGGGCCAGTTCCCGCAGTTCTTCGTCGTTAAAGTGAATGCCGTGGGCATACCAGACGTCATTGCCGGTCCAACCGAGGGAGGCCATGTATTCCAGCGGGCGGACACCGTGATTTTTCAGCGTCCACTGCTCTTCATCCTTGGTTTCGCACAGGTGGGTGTGGAGCCGCACACCGTACTGACGAGCGAGGATCGCACTCTGCCGCAGCAGTTCCGCACTGACGGAGAAGGGGGAACAGGGGGCCAGTACGATCTGCCGCATGGAACCGGCGGAGGGGTCGTGATATTGGCTGATCAGCCGCGCGGAGTCGGCCATGATCTCATCTACCGTCTGCACCACGCTGTCGGGAGGCAGGCCGCCGTCCTTACGGCTCAAGTCCATGCTGCCGCGGGAGGCCACCATGCGGATGCCCAGTTCCTCCGCTGCGCCAAACTGTGCGCCGATCAGATCACCGGAACCGGCGGGGAAGACATAGTGATGGTCGAAGCAGGTGGTGCAGCCGTGCTTCATCAACTCGCCCATGCCGGTCAGGGAGGACAGACGGATGATGTCTGCGTCCAGTCCCTTCCAGATCTCGTACAGGGTCACCAGCCAGTCGAACAGTTCCATGTTCTGCACCTGCGGCAGATTGCGGGAAAAGGTCTGGTACAGGTGGTGATGGGTATTCACCAGACCGGGGTAGCACCAGAAGTGGCTGGCGTCGATCACGGTGTCGGCGGTCTGGGGCAGATCAGGGACGATGGCGCGGATCGTGCCGTCCTCACAATAAAGATCGACGTCTTGCAGAATGTTGTCGTGGTCGTCGCAGGTCACCAGCGTTTGAATATGTTTCAACAGCAGAGTGGACATAGAAATGCTCCTTTCTGTGGATCGTTTGCCTGCTATCAGTATAAAAGGATGTGACGGAAAGGTCAACCTAAAAAAGGAGACCGCTGCAGCGGTCTCCTTTGAAATGGTGGGACATTATTTCTTTGCAGCCAGAGCCTTCTGCAGCCAGTCTTTGCCGTCCACGAAGCGGGAAACAATGTAGGAAACCACATAGTCGCCGGCGGCGTTGATCATGGTTGCGGGAGGATCCACCAGATTGCCGATGGCAACCAGAATGGGGAAGGCCATCTCAATGTGCTGGGGGAAGAAGATGGAGCAGATGATGTACTCGCCGATGTAGCCGCCACCGGGAACGCCGCTCATGCCTACGGAGGACAGCACGGCCACCAGTACTACGGGGATCAGCATGCCGAAGGTCAGTTCGTTACCAAATACGCCGAGAACGAAAGCGATCTTCAGTACGCAGGAGAAGCAGGAGCCGTCCATGTGCATGGTAGCGCCCAGAGGAATGACCATCTCGGCAACGTCCTTGGAGATACCGGTCTGTGCGGCCTCTTCCAGATTGGTGGGGATGGTGGCCACAGAGGAGCAGGTGCCCAGAGACACCACGGCGGGGCGGGTAATATGCTGGAACATCGTTCTGATGCCGCCCTTGCCGCCGCCAAACCAGGCGAACAGGGGGAATGCGGTGAAGATATAGACAAAGCACAGGGGATAATACAGAAGCAGTGCGCGTCCGTAGCCGGTGATGGTTTCAGCACCGTAGGTTGCAACCAGATCAGCGAAGATGGCAAAGAAGGCGACGGGGGCGTAGTAGGTGACGATCTGGACGAATTTCAACATGACGCTGGTCAGGTCGGCCAAAAACTTTCCCATGAAAGATTCGCTGCCGCCGTTCAAATTCACGGAGAAGCCGAAGAGAACGGAGAACACGATCAGAGGCAGCATGGCTTTGCGGGTCAGTAGGCCGGAGAAGTCGCTGGCAGTGAAGAAGTTGACGATCATCTCGGACAGGGTGGCGTATTCGCCCATCTCCTCGGAGGGGATCTCGGTCCATGCGGAGAGAACGGGGGGGAACAGCTTCACCAGAACGAACATGATCATAGCTGCGATGGCACCGGTGATGACGAAGGTGGCCACGGTGGTGCCCATGATCTTACCGGCACGCTTGCGGCTCTTGGTGTTGGCCACGGAACTGGCAATGGACGCAAACACCAGTGGAACCACGATGCAGAACATCATGTTGATGAACACGGTGCCCAGCGGCTTGATGGCGTGACCGAAGACAGGGGCGACCCAACCTACGATGGCACCCGCCACCATACAGGCGATCATAATGGCCATGAAACGATAGTTTTTTGCAACGGATTTCTTATCCATACTCATACTCCTCCTTTTGATTCACACAGATCCTCACTTGGAAAGAAGCAGGTCTTCGTCGGTGACTTCACCCTTAGCGACGATGTTGGTGGGGCCGGTCAGATAGAGATCCCGCACCGCGGAGCCTTCCCGCTCCACATCGATGATCAGGGTGCCGCCGGTCATATCCACTCGGACGCCGCTGCCGCTGACCTTGCCCTGCAGAGTCAGGACGGTGACGAGAGAGCCGGTTCCGGTGCCGCAGGCATAGGTGAAATCCTCTACACCTCTTTCGAAGGTGCGCTCATAAACCAGATCTTCACCGATGATCTCATAGAAGTTTACGTTGGCGCCCTTGGGGAAGTTCTGGTGCCAGCGGATCTTGCGGCCCAGCTCCCGCAGCTCGTTTTCGTCAGCGTTGCGCAGATTGTGATAGGGAACTACTGCGTGGGGGAGACCCGGATTACCCAGCTCTACATATGCGCAGTCATATGTTACGCCATCCACTTCCACAGGAGCGTTCAGTTGGATGGTGGTGGGGTCGTTCAGCCGGATTTTATACAGGCGGCTGTCGATCCGCTTGCCGGTGACGATGCCTGCGGTGGTCTCCACAGTCTGAACCTCGCCGGCCAGCCCTCTTTCATATCCGTAGCGGCAGATGCAGCGGGCACCGTTTCCACACATTTCGCCAATGCTGCCGTCGGAGTTGAAAAACAACATTTTGTAGTCACCGCCCTCAGTGGGGGCGTCCACCACCATGAAACCGTCTGCGCCAATAGACATGTGTCGCTCGCACAGTGTTCTGGCAATGGCGGGGAATTCTTCTGCGGGAAGCTGTTCTTCCAGATTGTTCAGAACGATGAAATCGTTGCCTGCGCCGTTCATTTTCCAGAATTGCAACGCAATCCCTCCTTTACCTTATATTATAAAGGTATTATAACAGCACCGGCTGTGGGAGAACAAGAGAGAATGTGCTGAAAATCTTGCAAAAGCTGTTGTGGGGCATGGAAACCCTGCTTGATTTGCGGCGGAAAAGGGACTATGATGAACATAGCGATGGAAGGAGGGTGGAACATGCCGAGAAAGAACAGCAGAAATACAAAGGGACGCATCATTTCTGCGGCCTGGAAACTGTTTTATGAACAGGGATATGAGGATACCACGGTAGAGGATATCGTTTATGAATCCGAAACCTCCAAAGGCTCCTTCTACCACTATTTTGACGGCAAGGATGCCCTGCTGGGCACGCTGGCCTATGTGTTTGATGAAAAGTATGAGCAGTTGATGCAGGTCATGAATCCAGATCTGGATGCCATGGAGAAGCTGATCTACCTGAATCATGAACTGTTTGCTATGATCGATGGGGGTATTTCCATTGATTTATTGGCACGGTTGTTGTCCACGCAGCTGTTGGCCCGGGGCGAGAAACATCTGTTGGATCGCAGCCGTACCTATTTTAAATTACTGCGTCAGATTATTAGTGAGGGCCAGAAACAGGGGCAGCTGCGCGGGGACCGGACGGTCAATGAGATCGTAAAGGCCTATGCCATGTGGGAACGCGCGCTGCTGTATGATTGGTGCCTTTCCGGCGGAGAATACTCTTTGGTAGCATATACAGACAGCGTTACTCCTATGTTTTTGGAGAGCTATCGGGCGCAAACGGTTGCCAGAGAGTGATATTTTATTTTTTCTGTAAGTTTGTATACTAAAAAACGTCTACACTGAAACTATTGAAAATTAAGAGAAAAATTAAATATGTGAAAAACGGAGTATAGAATACATTCTATACTCCGTTCTCTATTTCATTCTGGAAAAGAGTGTGGTATGATCACTAACATTGATACGCAAAAGGAGAGAAAATACTATGACAACCGCACAAGCTTTAATTATGGGTACCATCATTGCGTACCTCTGCTTCGTGATCATCACCGGCATCATGATCGGCCGCCGCTCTAAAAAAAGTGCTGAGGGCTTCTATCTGGGTGGCCGCGGCATGGGCCCTCTGGTCACCGCCATGAGCGCCGAAGCATCTGATATGTCCTCCTGGCTGCTGATGGGTCTGCCCGGCGTGGCATATCTGTCCGGTGTTGCCGATGCCGGTTGGACTGCCATCGGTCTGGCTGTCGGCACCTATCTGAACTTCCTGCTGGTAGCAAAGCGGATCCGTCGCTACAGTGTGAAGCTGGACGCCATCACCATTCCTTCTTTCATTTCCAAGCGCTATGGTGAGAAGAAGCCGGTCATTATGTGCATCGCGTCCCTGATCATTCTGATCTTCTTCGTGCCCTATGTGGCTTCCGGTTTGGCTGCCATCGGCAAGCTGTTCAACAGCCTGCTTGGTTGGGACTACATGACTGCCGTGATCATCGGTGCCATCGTTATCATCAGTTATACTTCCGTGGGCGGCTTCAGCGCTGTTGCTACCATGGACCTGATCCAGTCTGTTATTATGACCTGCGCACTGGTGATCATCACCGTATTCGGTATCGCACAGGCCGGTGGTCTGGATGTGGTTATGGAAAATGCCAAGGCCTTGCCCGGTTACCTGAGCTTCACCCAGATCCATGATGTTACCACCGGTGCGGCTAAGGCCTATCCTCCTCTGACCATTGCCTCTATGATGGCATGGGGTCTGGGCTATTTTGGTATGCCTCACATTCTGGTTCGTTTCATGGCCATCCGTGATGAAAACGAGCTGAAGCTGTCCCGCCGCATTGCTTCCGTCTGGGTCGTCATCTCCATGGCTGTTGCTGTCTGCATCGGCATGATCGGCTACAGTGTGTCCAAGGCAGGCCGTATCCCGATGCTGGAAGGCAGTAACTCTGAAACGGTGATCGTGCAGATTTCCAACCTGCTGTCTACTTATGGTGCTCTGGCAGCCATCGTTGCCGGTCTGATTCTGGCGGGTATTCTGGCCGCTACCATGTCTACCGCGGATTCTCAGCTGCTGTCCGCTGCATCTGCGTTCTCTGAAAATCTGGTGCAGGATGTTTTCGGCGTCAAACTGACTGCCAAGCAGAATATGTTGGTTGCCCGTCTGACGGTTGTGGTCATTGCTGTGATCGCTGTTTTCCTGGCAACTGATCCCAACAGCAGTGTGTTCAAGATAGTTTCCTTCGCATGGGCAGGCTTTGGCGCCACGTTCGGTCCTGCCATCCTGTTCTCCCTGTTCTGGAAGCGCAGTAACCGTCAGGGTATTCTGGCTGGCCTGATCGCCGGCGGTGTCATGGTCTTCGTTTGGAAGTTCGGCATTTCCAAGCTGGGCGGTGCCTTTGCAATCTATGAACTGCTGCCCGCATTCATTTTCGCTGCTATCGTTACCGTGATTGTCAGTCTTGCTACGCCCGCACCCGATGCGGAGCTGGTGGAGACGTTCGAGGAAATGAAGAAGGCGTAAGCTATACATTACAATACAGAAATGATAGTTTCCCGCACGCGAAATGCGTGCGGGAAATTTTTTTGAAAAAGATCGAAAAAAGGTGTTGACAAATAGGGATGTGTTTGGTATTCTAACAAAGCTGTCTCGCAGGAACAGCGGATGTCGAGAACTGAAAAAGAAATCTTGAAAAAAGATGAAAAAAGTACTTGACAAATGAAGTTAAACCTGATAGACTAGCAATGTTCCGCCGATGAGGCGTGT
>JAFYQM010000055.1 GCA_017547085.1 Oscillibacter sp. | reverse complement strand
GGGGATTGTCATAACCCTTGTTGGAGTTGGCGCTCTGGCGAACCTTCACGCACTGAGCGTCTTCGTACTCGTCGCCCAGCAGCCAGCGGCAGATGTCCAGCTCGTGGATGGCAACGTTGGTGACACCGTTCTCAGTCTTGAAGCCCGGGCCCTGAGCCACGTTACGATGGCAAGCCTTGATCAGCAGGGGAGCGCCGATCTCGCCGGACTCGATGATGCGCTTCATCTCAGCGTAGCCGCGGTCATAACGACGCATGAAGCCGACCTGAACCAGACGCTTGCCAATTTCCAGCTCCTTGTTGATGATGTCCTCGCACTCCTTGCCGGTCAGAGCCAGAGGCTTCTCGCAGAAGCACCACTTCTTCTCGGCCAGAGTCTTCATGACATAGTCATAATGGGTGGGGTCGATAGAGGTGATAACAACAGCCTCGACCTCGGGATCCTTGATCATGCCGTCACAGTCGTTGCCGTAGGACTTGATGCCGTACTTTGCTGCGGTGTCGTCAGCAGCAGCGGCGACATAGTCGGAGACAGCCACGACGGTAGCGCCGGGGACGGAGTCGATGATGCGGCGGCAGTGATCGCGGCCGATAGCGCCGCAGCCGATGATACCAATCTTCAGAACCTTATCCATGTTTTTACCTTCCTTTTATTTAATAGTGTAAGGGGTTTTGAAAGATGTGGGGGAGAAACTCCCCCACAGAGGAGACATTAATATTTGCGGGCGTCCTTCACATGCTCCAGATGGTTAGCATAGGCGTCCAGATTCTCCTGACGCTCGGACACTTCCGTGTCACCCACGCGCCACCAGGAACCGTAACCGTCGGTCATGGTCTTGGGCAGAACCTTGATATCGAACAGAACGGGAACGTTCTTGACCTTCTTGGCGTCCTCGAATGCGGCGACCAGCTCTTCCATGGTGCGGATGGTGTAGGCCTTGCAGCCGTAACCTTCGGCGACCTTGGCGTAGTCGATGTTCAGGAAGTCACCGAACAGGCCGTCCTTATTGCGGTAGCGCAGCTCAGTGCACAGGGTCTTGTTGCCGTGGCCGACCTGCAGATTGTTGATGCAACCGTAGGAGGCGTTATCGAACAGGCAGACATTGATCTTCTTGCGCTCCATGAGAGCGGTGATGATCTCACCGTGCATCATGTGGAAGCTGCCGTCGCCGCAGAATGCGTAGACTTCGTGCTTGTCACCCACGGCCAGCTTGGCGCCCAGAGCGCCGGCGATCTCGTAACCCATGGTGGAATAGCCGTATTCCATGTTGTAGGTATCAACGCCGGTGGGACGCCACATGCGCTGCATATCGCCGGGCAGAGAGCCGGCAGCGCCGACAGCCACGTCACCCTCGCTCATCATGGCGTTGATGGCGCCCAGAGCGGTGGTCTGGCACAGCTGAGCGTTCAGGTCCTTGGCGAAGCGCTTGGCGGAGTCAGCGTTGGCATCGTTGATGATGGGCTTCCAGCTCTTCTTGTCCTCAAAGACCATGTTGTCGAGACGGGCCAGTTCCTTGACCCACTTTTCCTTAGCGGTGGTGACTTCGGTGGTGTAAGGAGCCTTGTAGCCGTCCAGCTTAGCCAGCAGGCGGGGCAGGGTGTCCTTGGCGTCGGCCACAACGGGGACGGCTTCCATCTTGATAGCCTGGAACTCAGACACGTTGATGTTGACAAACTTGCAGTTTTCCTTGAACAGCCACTTGGAAGCGGTGGTGAAGTCGGTGTAGCGGGTGCCGACACCGATGACCAGGTCAGCCTTCTTGGCAATGTCGTTGGCAGCGGAGCAGCCGGTGACACCCAGACCGCCCATGTTCAGGGGATGGGTCCACTCGATAGCGCCCTTGCCGGACTGGGTCTCACCGAAGGGGATGCCGGTGGCTTCTGCGAATGCGCGGAACTCCTCGTGAGCCTCGGAGTAGCGAACACCACCGCCGCAGATCAGCAGGGGACGCTTGGCCTTCTTGATGGCAGCCACGGCGTCAGCCAGAGCGATCTCGGTAGCGGGACGGCGCTCCAGACGCCACACGCGCTTCTTGAAGAAGGTCTCGGGATAGTCATAAGCTTCACCCTCGACGTCCTGAGGCATGGCAATGCAGACGGCACCGGTGTTGGCGGGATCGGTCAGCACGCGGAAAGCGGACAGCATGGCGCTCATCAGCTGCTCGGGACGGACAATGCGGTCCCAGTAACGGCAGACGGCCTTGAAAGCGTCGTTGGTGGTGATGGACAGGTTGTGGGTCTGCTCCACCTGCTGCAGAACGGGGTCGGGCTGGCGGCAGGCATAGGTGTCGCCGGGCAGGACCAGCAGAGGCAGGTTGTTGGCGGTAGCGGTGCCGCAGGCGGTGACCATGTTGGCAGCGCCGGGGCCGACAGAAGAAGTGGCCACGCAGATCTGCTTACGCTTGGTCTGAGCGGCGAAAGCAACAGCGGCCTGAGCCATGCCCTGCTCGTTCTGGCCGTGCCAGATCTCCAGGTGCTTGGCTTCCTGAGTCAGAGCCTGACCGAAGCCGACAACGTTGCCGTGGCCGGGGATGATGAACACGCCGCGGACAAAACGGTTCTGAACGCCGTCCACTTCGATATACTGATTCTCCAGGAACCGGACCAGAGCCTGAGCCATGGTCAAACGAATGGTTTTCATAGGAAGTTACCTCCTGTTAATGATGAATAGTAAAAGGGACAATTACAGGCCGGTGTGCTCGGCGATGTACTTGCGGCCCTTCATAGCGTACTCCAGAGGATTGGCCTTAGCAGGATCCTGCTCAGCTTCCACCAGCAGCCAGCCTTCGTAGTTGGCCTCAGACAGAACCTTGAACACGGGATCGAAGTCCACGCCGCCGTCACCGGGAACGGTGAAGGAACCGTTGCGGACAGCCTGCAGGAAGCTCCAGTTGTTCTTGCGGACTTCATCGACAACGGGCAGACGCATGTCCTTCAGATGGACGTGGCCCACGCGGTCCACATACTTCTTCAGCATGACCAGAGGATCTTCGCCGGCGAAGGTAAAGTGACCGGTGTCGAAGCACAGGAACACATAGCGGGGATCAGTGTTGCTCATCATGCGGTCGGTTTCCTCGCTGGTCTGCACCACGGTGCCCATGTGATGATGGAAGCACAGCTTGAAGCCGCGCTCGGTGGCGATCTTGCCCAGAGTGTTCAGGCCTGCGCAGAAACGATCCCACTCTTCGTCGTTCATGACGTGCTTGTTGCCGCCGGTCAGAACGGGAGTGTCCATCTGGCCCTGAATGGAGTAGCTCTGCTCGCTGACGTTGATGCGGTTGGCGCCGACAGCTTCCAGAAAGTCCAGGTTGGCGGTGAAGTCAGCGATCTCTTCCTCGATGGGACGGGTCAGAATGAAAGAGGAGTACCAGCGGCTGGCGATGCGCATGCCGCGCAGATCCAGAGCCTTCTTCAGCTCAGCGGGATCCGTAGGATACTTGTTGCCGATCTCGCAGCCGGTGAAGCCGGCCAGAGCCATTTCGCTGACGATCTGCTGGAAGGTGTTCTCGCCACCCAACTCGGGCATGTCGTCATTGCACCAGCCAATAGGGGCGATGCCGAGGGAAACGCGCTTGGGATCAAACATAAGAAATGTCCTCCTTAAATTTATTGACAATTTCAGAACTTGTTGACACGGCAGACGGCGTGCAGGTCTACAGGAACGCTGAAACGGCACAGAGAAACCGTTTGCCACCTAAAAAATTTATCATTATAATGAGAAAAAATCAAGGTTTTCAGCGTGGTTTTCAAACGCCTTCCAAAAATTTTCGCATTTCGCTAAAAATACCTATTTAAATTTTATAGTTATGACAGCCAAAATTTTGCGGGATTGGAGCGGGGAAAAGACGAATCAAAACTACAAAAAAGAGGAAAAAGATGGAAACATAAGCATTTTGCAAAAAACGAAGGGGGGAAAAAAGAAAAAATTCTTATCAAATTAGTGAAAAATGACAAGTTGCATAAAAAAATATATTCCTTTTGCTAAAAAATGAACAGAATTTGAATGGTCTATTGACGGAGTTGCGAACTTTATGTTAGAATTATTCAGCATTCACCGGGTAATAGCATTGGTTTAATCGTTTTTGCGGAAAACTGATGTTCCCGGAAAAATTTTGTAAGGAGAAAAAGAAGCATGAAGAAGTTTTTTGCACTGTTCCTGGCCCTGATCATGGCTCTGTCCCTGGTCGCTTGCGGCGCTAAGGAAGAACCCGCCCCCGAGAAGGAAGAGGCCCCCAAGGCCGAGCAGGAAGCTGAAGCTCCCGCTGACGACATTGAGATCGCTGTTGTCCTGAAGACCCTGGCCTCCGAGTACTGGGGCTATGTGAAGAACGGCTGTGACCAGGCTGCTGAAGAGCTGGGCATCAAGGTTACCGTTGTTGGCCCCGGCGCTGAGTCCGACATCGAGGGTCAGGTTTCCATGATCGAGCAGCAGATCGGCGCTGGCGTTGATGCCATCGTCTGCGCTCCCAACGATGCTGGCGCTGCTGGCAACGCTCTGCAGGCTGCTCTGGATCAGGGCATCCCCGTCCTGGCTGTTGACACCAACGTTGGTATCGAAGGCCAGACCTCTTTCGTTGGCACCATGAACGACGAGGCTGCATATCAGGGCGGCATCTGGGCCATCGACACTCTGGGCACCGACATCAAGGCCGTCGTGATCTATGGTCAGGAAGGCGATAACACCTCCAACATGCGTCGCGCTGGCTATGAGAAGGCCTGCGAGGAGAAGGGCGTTGAGGTCCTGGCAGCTCTGTCCGGCCAGAACACCACCGACGGCGCTACCAAGACCATGGAAGACATGATCTCCGCTCACGGCGATGCTATCGACGTTGTCTTCTGCCACAACGACGACACCGCTATCGGCGCCATGAACGCTTGCAAGTCCGCTGGTATCACCGACATCACCATCGTTGGCTTCGACGGCAACAAGTCTGCTGTTGAGCTGATCATCGCTGGCGAGACCGTGAAGGCTACCGTTGCCCAGCAGCCCACCGCTATGGGTTACGAGGTCGTGAAGGCTGCTTACGCTGCCATCAACGGCGAGGCTGTGGACGCTGTCATCAGCGCTCCCGTCAAGGTTGTCAACGCTGAGAACGCTGAGGAGTACCTGGCAAGCCTGGGCTAATCCCAAGGATTTATAATCGACTTAGTACTTAAGTGACTTAGTGGAACTGGAATTTGGCGACAGATACTCTGTCGCCAAATTTCCAATTCCCTACTTCGCGGATACGACATCCGTGATCTAAAGAATCAGGAAAGAAACGAGGTAATTCCATGAGCGAATATGTCGTCGAGTTAAAAAATGTTACCAAACGTTTTCCTGGTGTCGTTGCATTGAAAAACATGTCCATTGGCATCAAGCCCGGTGAGATCCATGGCCTGATCGGTGAAAATGGCGCAGGTAAGTCCACCTTGATCAAGGTACTGACCGGCGTACATAACCCTGAGGAGGGCGAGATCTTTGTGGATGGCGTGAAGAAGGTCTTCCGCAATCCCGTCCAGTCCCGGGAAGCTGGTATTGCCTGCGTGTATCAGGAGCTGAACATTGTTAAGCAGCTCTCTGTCACAGATAATGTTTTCATGGGACGTGCCGTGAAAAAGGGTCTCCTGTTGGATTATCCCAAAATGCACAAGGAGTCTGAGGAAGCACTGAAGACTCTGGGTCATCCCGAAATCGATGTAAAAATGGAAGCTGGCAAGCTGGGTACCGGCCTGCAGCAGATGGTTGAGATTGCCAAGGCAGTCTCTTTGGACGCAAAACTCATCATCATGGATGAGCCCACCTCCTCTCTGGGCAAGGAAGAAATTGCTCAGCTGATGGAAGTCGTTCGCGGCCTGAAGGCCAAGGGCGTGGCCATCCTGTTCGTTTCTCATAAGTTGGAAGAACTCTTTGAACTCTGTGACCGTGTCACCGTTATGCGCGACGGCGAGCATATCGTAACGGAAGACATCGAGAACATGACCGAGGATTCCCTGATCAACGCCATGGTTGGCCGTACTCTGGATAACTTGTATCCCAAGGAGTTCGGCGAAAAGGGCGAAGTGTGGCTGGAAGCCAAGAATATCAACGAAGCCGGTGTGCTGCATGATGTTTCCTTCAAGTGCTATGCAGGTCAGGTGACCGGTTTTGCCGGTCTGGTCGGTGCTGGTCGTACCGAGGCAATGCGTGCCATTTTCGGTGCTGACAAGATCGACAGCGGTGAAGTCTATGTCAAGGGTGAAAAAGTTACCATAAAGAAGCCTCAGGATGCAATCAAGCGTAAGATCGCATTCCTGACGGAAGACCGTAAGGGTCAGGGTCTGGTGCTGTCTCTGGACGTGCGAACCAACCTGATTCTGGCAAACATGAAGGGCTTCAGTGACGGCCCCTTCCTGAACAAGGCCCGTATTGAGGAGACCGGTCAGGAGAACGTGAAGGCACTGAAGATCAAGACGCCTTCTCTGGATGAAGTCGTCGGTCAGCTGTCCGGCGGTAACCAGCAGAAGGTGGTTATCGGCAAGTGGGTCAACATCGATGCAGATATCTTCATCTTCGATGAACCTACCCGTGGTATCGACGTTGGCGCTAAGATCGAAGTTTATCGTGTGATGAATGATCTGGTCAAGGCCGGCAAGTGCGTTATCATGGTTTCTTCCGAATTGCCCGAGATCCTGGCAATGAGCGACCACGTTGTGGTTATGCGCGGTGGCCGAGTGATGGCCGATATTGAGCGCGACAGCAAGCACTTTAATTCTGAAGACATCATGAAAGCGGCCTGGGGAGGAGAGTTAGACTAATGAATACGAAGAAAGCAAAGGAGCTCCTGCAGAAGCTCGGCACTCTGGCAGCACTGATCATTCTGTGCGCTATTTTCTGCATTACGATGCCCGATAAGTTCCCGAAGATCACCAACATCATGAACATCCTGAAGCAGGCATCCATTAACTGCCTGATTGCTTCCGGTATGCTGTGTGCTCTGATCACCGCCGGTATCGACCTGTCTGTCGGTTCCAACTGCGTGCTGTGCACCTGCTTTATCGGCGTTCTGGTCCAGAACGGTATCACCAATCCTGTGATTTTGGTTCTGGGCGGCCTGCTGGTCTCCACCTGCGCCGGTATCATCAACGGCCTGCTGCTGACCCGTCTGGATCTGCCCCATCCCTTTGTTTCCACCATGGGTATGAAGAACGTGCTGTGGGGTCTGGCACTGGTTATCACTGGTTCCAAGTCCATCGGCTTCACCAACACCGGTATCGACGGCTTGATGTGGGTCGGCGGCGGCTCTGTTGGCGTTGTCCGTGATGCTGCCGGTAAGGTCACCTTCCCCGGCATCCCCTTCAGCTTCATTCTGGTTATCATCGTGTTCTGCATCTTCCATGTGTTCCTGACCAAGTCCGCTCTGGGCCGTCAGATCTACTGCTGCGGTGGTAACCCCGAGGCAGCCCGTCTGTCTGGTATTCCCTCCAAGAACGTGCTGACCTTCGTGTATGCTCTGTCCGGCTTCATGGCTGGTATGGCAGGTGTGGTTTCCGTTGGCCGTCTGGCTTCTGCCAACGGTAACGCCGGTCAGACCTACGATAACGATGCAATCGCTGCCTGTATCGTCGGTGGCGCTTCCTTCACCGGTGGTAAGGGTACCATCTGGGGCACCCTGATCGGTGCCATGATCATGGCTGTTATCCGTAACGGCCTGAACCTGATGGGCGCTTCCAACGACGTTCAGTACATCGTCATCGGCGCCGTTATCATCCTGGCTGTTACCATCGACGTTGTTCGTAACAAGATGGAAGCCAAGGCTCGTAAGATGGCTGCTCAGTAATTTCATCTGTGTAAAACAACCGGCTCGAAAGAGCCGGTTGTTTTTTCTGGTCAGAGCACACCGTAAATGCTCCTTGAAAATGTTTACAAAAAAGTCTTTCTTTTTTACAAAAAGGGTTGTACCATACAGGTAGAAACACGAGAGGAGAAGCGCCTTGAACAAAATACGTTTCATTGCCGCTATTATGGCTGTACTTATGACTGCAACTGTATTTGCACAGGCGGCAGAACCTGCGGCAGCTGCAAGCTGCCATGTTGAAGAACTGGGAAATATTGCGGCAGAGGATGCTGCAGGGGAAGACATAGAGGAAGTGCCGCATTCGGCAGACTGGAATTTGCTTCTGGTAAACCCGTGGAATTCCTTGCCGCAGAAGTATGCGATTGAAAAACGAAAATTGGCCAACGGCCTGCTGGTCGATGCACGAATCTACGACGATCTGAATGCTATGCTGATAGATTGCTGGGCGGCAGGATTACATCCTGTGGTTTGTTCCGCTTATCGAACCAATGTTACGCAGCAGCGGCTTTACAACAACAAGATTGCCCGTCTGCGCGCGGCGGGCTATGGCTGGACGTCGGCAAGGAAGGAGGCGGCCCGATGGGTGGCGCCTCCCGGAACCAGCGAGCACCAGACTGGTATGGCATTGGATATTGTTTCCTACCAGTATCAGTTGCTGAACAAGCAGCAGGAGAATACGCCGGAGCAGAAGTGGCTGATGGAGCATTGCTGGGATTACGGTTTTGTCCTGCGTTATCCTGAGGACAAGACGGAAATCACAGGAATTGGTTATGAGCCGTGGCACTACCGTTATGTGGGACGAGCTGCGGCTAAGGCCATGCAGGAGAGCGGGCTGTGCCTGGAGGAATATCTGGAAACGCTGAAGGCTGCAGAGCGGGAGACAGCGTTGGTGGAGGAACTGGAGACAGCACAGCCGGTTCCGGTGGCACCCGCACCAGTTACTACTATGAAAAAGTGAAAATAAAAAGCAGGAGGCATTGCCTCCTGCTTTTTATTCTTCAGGCTGCCACAGGCAGCATTCCAGATCAACGGTACCGTCCGGGCGAAAGAGAACGCCTTCTGCCTCCAGAAGAGCACGCTGGGTACCGGGAGCATATGTGTCAAACGCTGTTTTGGTGCCACCGAAACGGTCTACGACCCGGTGGCAGGGAACGGAGGTATCCTTACAGCCGGACATGGCATAGCCTACCGTGCGGGCACAGCGGGGCATACCCGCTAACCTCGCAATCTGGCCGTAGGTTGCAACCTTGCCTGCGGGGATACGCCGCATAACATCGTAAAACGCGGAAAAGACCCAGCCGCTCATCGTGCCGCGACCTCATAAAGATCCGTTCTGCGGGCAGAGAGAATCGGCAGCTGCTGCCGGATGGAGTCGATTTGGCCCAGTGTCAGATCAGCGTACAGCGTGACCTCGCTGTGATCTGCACGGCAGATCACGCTGCCCCACGGGTCCACAGCGATGGAGTTCCCGTAAGCCACATAGCTGCTGCTTTCATTACGGGCGGGAGAAACACCCACCGTAAAACACTGGTTATCCACAGCACGTTGTCGGAACAGCAGTTCCCAGTGTGCGGGACCGGTGGTCATGTTGAAAGCTGCGGGCACGAAAATTACCTTTGCGCCCTGCAGACACATACAGCGGGCCAGTTCTTCAAATCGTAAATCGAAGCAGATGCAAAGCCCCATGGTGCCAAACTCTGTCTCAAATGTGGTGATAGCATTTCCCGGGGAAAGCGTGTCGGATTCTTTGAAGCGCTGTCCGCCGACAACATCAATGTCAAAGAGGTGGGCTTTGCGGTGTTTTGCAATCTGTTTTCCCTGCCGGTCGTAGACATAGCTGGTGTTGTAAATTTTTCCTTCTGTCAGTTCGGGAATAGAACCGCCCACGATGTAGATCTGCAGTTCCGCGGCCAGACGGGAGAGTGCTGTCTGTGCTTCACCGCCGTCCGGTTCACCGTAGACTGCAAAGCAGTCGTTCCGGTAAGGACAGCAAAACATCTCTGGAAGAACCGCGATATCCGTGCCATTTGCAGCCGCGGCGTGGATTTTTTCACAGGCGGTCTGGATATTATGCTGCTTGTCATCAGTGACAGCCATCTGGATCATTGCAATACGCATACAGATCTCCTTGTATCAGTATTCACGGAGGACCAGTTCCGTGGCGCCCCCGTCTGAGGAGAGGATCATCCGCTTGACTTGGGGATGATGCGCATACTCCGTGCGGAGCAGTTCCCGCAGGGCGGTGCCGCCATGGCAGCCGTGGATGAGCCGCAGACGGTAGGTGCCCGGTGAAGCACGGCGCAGCAGGGCATCCACCGTCACTTTGGCCTGATAGCTGTTTTTTCCATGTAAATCTACGGTAATCACACCGGATACCATGCGATCGCCTCCTTTGGGACGATTGTACCATGAGAGAAAATGTGTTACAATGCAGAAAACAAAAAAGTGGAGGCGCTTTTATGGCAGTTTATACGGAAATCAAAACATACCGCACCCGTGCCCACATGGGCATGATCGATGTGACGGAGGATTTTCAGCAGGCAATCACCAACGCTTGCCGACAGCACGGGATTTCTAACGGAACCATTACAGGATTTACCACCGGTGGTGTGGCAGGGCTAACGACGCTGGAGTTTGAACCGGGCATCGTGCATCACGATCTGAAGGAGGCGCTGGACGTTTTTTCGCCCTATCGGGATGAGAACGGGCGGGTCATTCATTACCGCCATCACGATACCTGGCATGACGATAACGGGTCCTCTCATATCAAGGCAGCTCTGCTGTCGCCCTTTATCACGGTGCCCTTTGTGAACGGAAAGCTGATGGTCGGCCCGTGGCAGAATTTGACACTGATCGAGTGTGATACCCGCGACCGGCAGCGGGATATTGTCTTTCAGGTAATGGGAGAATAAGCAGGGATGTAAATTTATTCGGATAGATGAGAAAATAATTCATGTTACTTTTAGACAATATCAAGGAAATGGATTGCATTTTTGCTAAAAAGGTGATATCTTAAATAATATTCCGCAGTAAAGCGGTGAAATCTGAAAGGTGAGAGGACTTATGGAAAAGTTAGAGAAGAAATACGGTCTTCCGACTGCGATCTGCATGGTCGTTGGCGTGGTTATCGGTTCCGGTGTGTTTTTCAAGGCAGAGGCCGTTCTGAACAAGACCGGCGGTAATATGCCTCTGGGCATTCTGGCATGGCTGATCGTTGGCGCGATCATGATTATCTGCTCCTATGTGTTTGCAACGATGGCAACTAAGTATGAGAAGGTCAACGGCCTTGTGGACTATGCGGAAGCTACCATGGGCGACCGGTATGCTTATAATATTGGCTGGTTCATGGCGACCATTTATACTCCCTGCCTGACGTCTGTCTTGGCATGGGTCAGTGCCCGTTATGTCTGCGTGCTGCTGGACTGGGATATTACCGGCGGCTCCTGCCTGGCGATCTCCGCGTTCTTCCTGTGCATGGACTATGCCATGAATGCTTTGGCTCCCAGAGTGGCAGGCAAGTTTCAGGTTTCTACCACTGTCATCAAGATGATCCCCTTGGCACTGATGGCCGTGGTTGGTACCATCGTTGGCCTGAGCAACGGCAGCATGACTGCAAACTTCACCAATGTGACTTCTACTGTTCCCGTCGGTACTGGCCTGATGGGCGCTTCCGTAGCTGTGGCCTTCGCTTATGAGGGCTGGGTTCTGGCTACCTCCATCAACGCTGAGTTGAAGGACGCCAAGAAGAACCTGCCCATCGCACTGGTTCTGGGCGCATTCATCGTGGTTGCGACCTATATTCTGTACTACATCGGCCTGAACGGTGCCGTGACTACCGAGGAACTGATGGCCAGCGGTCAGGCTGCTGCCAAGATGGCATTCCAGAATGTGTTCGGTCAGGCTGCCGGCACACTGGTGTTCGTACTGATCGTGATCTCCTGCCTGGGCACCCTCAACGGCCTGATGCTCGCTTGCTGCCGCGGTATGTATGCTCTTGCTGCCCGTGGTCAGGGTCCCAAGCCTGAGCTGTTCAAGCAGGTGGATCCCGTTACCAATATGCCCAGCAACTCCGCCGTCTTCAGCCTGGCGGTTGATGCCTTCTGGCTGCTGTACTTCTATGGCGCCAATCTGACGGCTCCCTGGTTCGGTCCCTTCAGCTTCGACTCCTCCGAGCTGCCCATCGTGACCCTGTACGGCATGTATATTCCCATGTTTATCATGTTCATTCGCAAGAGCAATGAACTGAACGGCTTCAAGCGTTTTGTGATGCCCATTCTGGGACTGTGTGGCTGCGTGTTCATGGTGTATGCTGCGTTCGCTGCTTATGGCAAGACCGTCCTGTTCTATCTGGTGGTGTTTGCTGTGATCATGGTCATCGGCAACCTGTTCTATCGCAAGCCTACCAAGAATTAACGAAATCTGAAGGGTATACTCCTTGACTGTTTGGGTAAGATATAGTACTATCAAGCCCAACCGAAAAGGGAGTAGCTTGCACATCCTTCTGATGTGTATCTGACAGCGTCATGACGGGGGAGACCTCCGCTGTAGATTGAAATAGCGAGACTTTTGTATCAATGCAGGGCATTGACGCAAAGGTCTCGCTTTTTTGCGTCTTGCCGAAAGGAGTCGACCTATGGAAAAAAGAATCTGGCAGAAAGAACGCGGGGAACTGTTTGAGCAGCTGCAATGCGGCGAAGCAGGTCTTTCCCCGCAGGAAGCACAAAAACGGCTGGAGCAGTATGGCCCCAATGAACTGCAGGCAGGGGTGAGGAAAAGCACGCTGCAGATTTTTTTGGAGCAGTTCAAGGATGTGCTTGTGATCATTCTGCTGGCGGCCGCAGGTATCTCAGCGGTACTCGGTGACTGGGAGAGCGCGCTGGTCATACTTGCGGTCATTTTGCTGAACGCTGTGCTGGGCACCATCCAGACGGTGAGAGCCGCGGCTTCGCTAGACAGTCTGAAGCAGATGTCCGCGCCCACGGCCAAGGTGGTGCGGGACGGCGGTGTGGTGCAGATCGCGGGACGGGAAGTCGTACCGGGAGATATCGTGGTGTTAGAGGCTGGCGACGCGGTTTGCGCCGATGGACGGCTGCTGGAAGCTGCCAGCCTGAAATGTGCGGAGAGCGCTTTGACAGGCGAGAGCCTGCCGGTGGAAAAGGACACTGCCGCCATTGCAGGAGAGGTGCCCTTGGGCGACCGGAAGAATATGGTGTTTTCTGGAAGCTTTGTGACCTACGGGCGGGGGCGGTTTTTGGTAACTGCCACCGGTATGCATACGGAAATGGGCACCATTGCCGCACTACTGAAGAGCACAGAGGAGAAAAAGACGCCGCTGCAGGTCAGTCTTGACCGGTTCGGTAAAAAGCTGAGTGGGATCATTCTGGCGCTGTGTGCGGTGCTGTTTGCGGTCAGCGTGTTCGTGCGGCAGGAGAATGTCATGCAGGCCTTTCTTTTTGCTGTGGCGTTGGCGGTGGCTGCCATTCCGGAAGCCCTCAGCTCCATTGTGACGATCGTGCTGTCCTTCGGCACTCAGAAAATGGCCCGGGAACATGCCATCATCCGAAAGCTGCAGGCCGTGGAGGGCCTTGGCAGCGTGTCCGTAATCTGCTCTGACAAGACCGGCACCCTGACTCAGAACCGGATGACCGTGAAGAAACTCTATGTGGCAGGGAAGGTTCTGACAGCAGGGGAGGCGGACTTCTCCAACCCCGTGCAGGAACCGCTGCTGCGGACGGCGCTGCTGTGCAGCGATGCCACAGTAACGGAGGCAGGAGAGGTAGGAGATCCCACGGAAACGGCGCTGGTGCGTCTGGGAGAGGCCCATGGGATTGACGAGGAGGATATGCGCAGAAAGTATCCCCGTTTGGCGGAACTGCCCTTCGATTCCGACCGGAAGCTGATGTCTACCGTCCATGATGCGGCAGGTGGTCGGATTTTGTTGACCAAGGGCGCGGTGGATGTGTTGCTGGACCGCAGCATGATCGGGCCGCTGGAAAGGGAAGAGATCGAGGAGGTTAACCGGCAATTTTCCGGTGAGGGACTGCGCGTGCTGGCCTTTGCCTGCCGCAGACTGCCCGACCAGTCTCTTTCGCTGGACATGGAGCGGGAACTGACCTTTTTGGGGCTGATCGCTATGATGGATCCCCCCAGAGAGGAGGCAAAGACTGCTGTCAGCCAGTGCATCGCCGCAGGCATTCGCCCCATTATGATTACCGGCGATCACAAGGTAACTGCTTCGGCCATTGCCAAGGAAATCGGTATTTTGACTCCCGGTACGGTGGCTCTGGAGGGTGCGGATATCCAACATATGAGTGATGAGGAACTGCGAAAAACCGTCTCTTCCGTCAGTGTTTACGCCCGGGTATCGCCGGAACACAAGATCCGCATCGTGCGGGCATGGCAGAGTCTTGGGAATCTGGTAGCCATGACCGGCGACGGCGTCAATGACGCGCCTGCGCTGAAACAGGCGGATATTGGTGTGGCCATGGGCATTACCGGCACAGAGGTGGCAAAGGATGCCGCCGGTATGGTGCTGACGGACGACAACTTTGCAACCATCGTCAAGGCGGTGGAAAACGGCCGAAACGTGTATGCCAATATTATCCGCGCCATTCAGTTTCTGCTCTCCGGCAACACAGCGGGCATCCTGACCGTGTTGTACGCTTCGCTGATGGGGCTGCCGGTTCCTTTTGCGGCGGTGCATCTGCTGTTTATCAATCTGCTGACGGATTCTCTGCCTGCCATTGCACTGGGCGTGGAACCGCATACGGGGGCTGTGATGCGGGAGAAACCCCGCCCCCGCGACGAGGGCATCCTGACCCGTCCGTTTCTTATCGCTGTGGCGGTGGAAGGCCTTTTGATCGCGGCGGCTACCGTGGCGGCTTTCTATATCGGACTGCGCACAGACGCGCTGACAGGCAGCACCATGGCCTTTGCCACGCTGTGCTTCAGCCGTTTGCTCCACGGTTTTAGCTGCAAGGCCCAGCGGCCGGTGCTGTTTTCCAAACGGCTGTGGAATAATCCGGTCCTGTTGCTTGCTGTCGCTGTGGGAACCGTGCTGCTGACGGCAGTCCTGCTGGCTCCGGCGCTCCATGGCCTGTTCTATGTGGCGGCGCTGAGCGGAGTACAGCTCGGTGCGGTCGCACTGCTGGCAGCCGCTTCGTTGGTGGCTGTGCAGTTGATGAAAGCACTGCGAAGCGTATAAAAAACAGACCCGCACATATTTGTGCGGGTCTGTTTTATCATGTAAGTTTTTTGGCCAGACGCTCTGCGATGGCATCTAAGAATTCTGCACTGGTAACGGCGGTGGCGGTGAAGCCGGGCTCTACCAGCCCAACAAGGTCGCGGGTCATAATACCTTCGTTGAGGGTATCGAAACAGGCTTCCTCCAGCTTTTCACCGAAATTCACCAGATCGGCAAGGCCATCCAGCTGACCGCGCTTTTTCAGCGCGCCGGACCATGCAAAGATGGTAGCCATGGGGTTAGTGGAGGTCTGCTCGCCCTTGAGGTACTTGTAGTAGTGGCGGGTGACGGTGCCGTGAGCGGCTTCGTACTCCGTGGTGCCGTCGGGAGCCACCAGCACGGAGGTCATCATGGCGAGAGAGCCAAACGCAGTGGACACCATGTCGCTCATCACGTCGCCGTCGTAATTCTTGCAGGCCCAGATGTAGCCGCCCTCGGAGCGGATGACACGGGCTACAGCGTCATCGATCAGCGTGTAGAAATAGGTGATGCCCAGTTCTTCAAACTTGGCCTTGTAGGTTTCGTATTCTTCCTCGAAGATGCGTTTGAACGCACCGTCGTAGACCTTGGCAATGGTATCCTTGGTGGAGAACCACAGGTCCTGCTTCGTATCGATCGCGTACTGGAAGCAGGCCTTTGCAAAGGAGCGGATGGAGCTTTCCTTGTTGTGGGCACCCTGCCACACGGCGGGACCATCCACCTTCTGTACGGTGATGGTTTTCGTTTCGCCGCTCTCTCCGGTGAAGGTCAGAGTGGCGGTGCCGGGTTCCGTGGTCTCCATGTCCACAGCCTTGTAAACATCACCGTAGGCATGGCGGGCAATGGTGATGGGCTTCTTCCAGTTCTTCACCACCGGCTTCACTGCGTCGATACAGATGGGGGCGCGGAACACGGTGCCGTCCAGAATGGAGCGGATGGTGCCGTTGGGAGATTTCCACATCTCTGTCAGCTGGGGGTATTCCTCCATGCGCTGGCGGTTGGGGGTGATGGTGGCGCACTTGACGGCTACGCCGTATTTTTTGGTGGCCAGTGCGGAATCCACTGTTACCTGATCCTTCGTTTCGTTGCGGTGCAGCAGACCCAGATCGTAGTACTCAGTCTTCAGATCCACAAAAGGAAGGATCAGCTTTTCCTTGATCATGGCCCACAAAATGCGGGTCATTTCGTCGCCATCCATCTCCACGAGGGGGGTGGTCATCTTGATTTTTTCCATAAAAACCTCCCTTACTCGGCGCGGTTGGCGTAATAATTCATCAGACAGCCGTCCAGAATGATTTCCTTTTCGTCGGCAGTCAGACCCTTGACATGCAGCAAAATATCTTCCACGCGGCCGTCCTTGCGGATGACCTTGGCGGGAATATCCTCGACACCGGTTTCAATGGCATTGCGGATGCCGGGGACGAAGACACAATCGCCGTTATCGTAATCAAAGGTGGTGCCTTGATCCAGCGTAAAGGGCAGGATGCCCCAGTTGATGCAGTTGGAGCGGTAGCGCTTGGTGGCAAATTCATAGCAGATGTTGGCAAAACCACCAAGTACCTTCTGACAGGAAGCTGCCTGCTCACGGGCGGAGCCGTCGCCGGGCTTGTTGGCGAAGACACAGGAGCCGAACTGGGTGGTGTTCATCAGAGCGGAGCCGTCGCCCACCCTGTCCAGAATCGCTTTCAAAGCCGTAGGAGCGTTGCCTGCGATGCGGGCGGCTTCCACTTCTGCCGCCGCCTTGGCGCGGCCCACATAGGCGGGCTCCCGGCGGGAGAGAGTGAACTCCGCCAGACGCAGCGGGTTGGAGCGGTAGGAGGAGGTCTCGCCAGAGGGGATCAGTTCGTCCGTGGTGGTAACAGGGTCACGCAGCACGGCGGCCAGTTCCACCAGTAGGTTTTCGGCCAGAGGCTGCATCTTCGGCCAGTCGGTGATGTTGGGGCCCATGATCAGTTCCACGCTGGGGTCGGCCTTGCCGAAGCCGTAATACAGCCGGCGGTCATAGACGCTCTTATCGAAATGATACTCGTGGGGAACATAATCGTAGGCAATATCCGTGGCAGCGGTGATCTTACCGCCGTTCAGGGCCGTAGCGGCGATGGAGCGGGCATCCATCAGGCAGACGCCTGCAAACTGACCCTCGCCGGGCTTGGAGCCCTCGCGGTTGGGGAAGTTGCGGGTGGTGTGGCGGAGGGACAGGCCGTTGTGGGAGGGGACATCGCCCGCACCAAAGCAGGGGCCGCAGAAACTGGGCTTGATGACGGCGCCGGACTGCAGCAGCGCGGCAGTAGCGCCGGTTTGGGTCAGTTCCAGACTGACGGGAACGCTGGTGGGATAGACATCCAGTGTGAAATAGCCGTTGCCGCAGCTGCCATCCTTTAAAATGGCGGCAGCTTCATCGATGTTGTCGAAGAGGCCGCCGGCACAACCGGCAATAACGCCCTGATCAGCCCAGACGCTGCCGTCGGCGTGAATCTTGTTCATCAGGCTGACTTTGGCCTTCGGGAAACGCTTCTGCGCGTCGGCTTCCAGATCGGCCAGAATGGTTTCTGCGTTTTCCAAAAATTCATGGATAGTCCATGCGTTGGAGGGGTGGAAGGGCAGGGCGATCATGGATTCGACCTTGGAGAGGTCGATCTCGATGTACTTATCATAGTAAGCGCCGTCGGCGGGATGGAGGGGCTGGTAGTCTCCGCCGCGCTGGTGTGCCTCGTAGAAGCTGCGGGTCACATCGTCCGTTTCCCAGATAGAGGACAGACAGGTGGTTTCCGTGGTCATCACATCAATGCCGTTGCGGAAGTCGATGGGAAGGTCCTTGATGCCGGGGCCGCAGAATTCCAGCACGCAGTTGTTCACAAAGCCGGAGGCGAAGGTGGCCTTCACCAGTGCGATGGCCACGTCGTGGGGGCCGATGCCCTGTCTGGGGGTACCGGTGAGATACACCAGAACCACCTTGGGGAACTTCACATCCCAGGTGTTTTTCAGTAGCTGCTTGGCCAGCTCGGGACCGCCCTCGCCCACGGCCATGGTGCCCAATGCGCCATAGCGGGTGTGGGAGTCGGAGCCGAGGATCATGGCGCCGCACTTTGCCATCTGCTCGCGGCCATAGGAGTGGATGACGCTCTGGTTCGCAGGCACATAAATACCGCCGTACTTCTTTGCGGCAGAGAGGCCAAAGACATGGTCATCCTCGTTGATGGTGCCGCCCACGGCACACAGGCTGTTGTGGCAGTTGGTCAGGGCGTAGGGGATGGGAAATTCCTTCATGCCGGAGGCACGGGCCTGCTGAATGATGCCCACATAGGTGATGTCGTGAGACAGCATGGCATCAAAGCGAATCTTCAGGTTTTCGGTGTCACCACTGGTGTTGTGGCACTGGAGAATGTTCCAGGCCATGGTGCGCTGCCGCCCCTCCTCGGGAGAGACAGATGCTGCGGCACAGGGTGCGCCGCCAACCAGAAAGACGCCGTTATCATGTAAAGTGATCATGGAGATCCCTCCTGCTTCGGCAAAAGAAGCCGAAATTTTTCTGCCTATCAATATACCACAAATTCAAATCCTTGGAAAGCGGGAATGGTGGAAAAGACGGTACATCTTGCATTTTTGGTGGAGTGAACAAGAAAGAGGGGATTTTATACGGGTTTCACAGCGATTTTTAAAGAACATATGAAACTTTATTCAATACTACTTGCATATTGGTGGATGTTACTTTCTCAACGATGCATTGATTGCAATCCGGGGCAGCCTGCGGTATGCTGTAAGGGAGGTGAGAGCGATGGAAAGTACAGAGATGGGGAAGTTGCTATATCAGCTGCGAAGAGAAAAACAGATGACGCAACGGCAGGTGGCGGAAATTCTGTATATCAGCCCACAGGCGGTGAGCCGCTGGGAACGGGGGATCGGCTATCCCGATGTCTCTTTGCTGCCGGAACTTTCCGCCCTTTATGGCGTGGCGGCAGAGCGGCTGCTGCACGGGGCCCTTGTGCCGGAACGAAAAGATGGAGGCAATATGAAACGAGTCAAATTTTACGTCTGCCCGGACTGTGGAAATGTCCTGACAGCCACAGGCGGCGGTGAGCTGCATTGCTGTGGCCGGCGGCTGGAACCGCTGAAGGTGCGGAAAGCGGATGCGGAGCATACGGTTTCCGTACAGGAGATGGAGGAGGATTGGTATGTGACGTTCTCCCATCCTATGGAAAAGGACCACTTTTTCCGATTCGCAGCCTATGTGACGGTGGACCGGATGCTGTTGGTGCGGCTGTATCCCGAGCAGGGAGGCGAGTTCCGTATTCCGCAAATTCGCGGTGGAGGAAAGCTGTACCTTTGCTGCAGTCGCCATGGATTGTTTCAGTGCTGAGAAGAATTGATGAAAGTGCCTGACAGGGTGCGTGAGATATGGTATGATACCTCTATCAACAGAGAACCGCCCGCACAGGAGTTGAGCAGGCGGCGGAATGGAGGCAGCTATGGAAATTCTGGTCGTTGTGGACATGCAGAATGACTTTGTCAGCGGTGCGCTGGGGACCAAGGAAGCGGTGGAGATCGTGCCCTATGTGGTGGGACGCGTGGTGGATGGCCTGAACCGGGGAGAGACCGTCCTTTTCACCCGGGATACCCACGAAGAAAACTACATGGACACGCAGGAGGGGAAAAGACTGCCGGTTCCCCATTGTATCCGCGGAACGGAAGGCTGGGAGATCATCGGCCAGCTGCAGGAATATACAAAGACCACCCAGCCCATCGATAAGCCCACCTTCGGCAGTGTGGATCTGTGCGAGGCATTGCGCATTGTCTCTCAGCGGCTGCCCATTGAAAAGGTGACCCTGATTGGCCTTTGCACCGATATCTGCGTCATTTCCAACGCACTGCTCATCAAGGCTTTCATGCCGGAGGTGGAAGTGGCAGTGGATGCAAAATGCTGCGCCGGTGTGACGCCGCAGAGCCATAAAAATGCGCTGGAAGCTATGAAAATGTGCCAGATCAGCGTGGAGAATGCATGAGAAGAAAAAAGAACGCATCGGTTGGCCGATGCGTTCTTTCAGTTGATAAAAAACCGCGGCTTCGTTTGTTTGAAGCCGCGGTTTTTGAGTTTAAATCAGACCCTGTGCCAGCATAACGGAGGCAACCTTCAGGAAGCCCGCCACATTGGCGCCGGTGACCAGATCGCCAGGGCGGTTGGATTCCACAGAGGCATCGTAGATGTTGTGGAAGATGTTGATCATAATCTCCTTGAGGCGGGAGTCCACTTCCTCGAATGTCCAGTGGAAGCGCATGCTGTTCTGGCTCATTTCCAGACCACTGGTGGCCACGCCACCGGCATTGGCTGCCTTGGCGGGGGCGAAGAGCAGTCCGGCCTCCTGGAATACGCGGATCGCTTCGGGACGGCAGGGCATGTTAGCGCCCTCTGCCACGGCCATGGCACCGCCTGCCACGATGATCTTGGCAGTTTCGCCATCGATCTCATTCTGGGTGGCGCAAGGCAGGGCGATATCGCAGGGGATGGACCAGATGCCGCGGAAACCGGGGGTGTAGGTGCTGCCAGGGACTTCGTCTGCGTAGACGCTGATGCGCTGGCGGCGCTTCAGCTTGATATCCTTGACCACATCCAGCTTGATGCCGTCGGGATCGTGGATGAAACCGTTGGAGTCACTGAGAGCCACGACTTTGGCGCCCAGTGCAGTGGCTTTTTCCGTGGCAAAGATGGCCACGTTGCCGCTGCCGGAGATGACCACGGTTTTGCCTTCAAAGCTGTCGTTGCGCATGTGGCGCAGCATTTCCTGCGTCAGGTAGCACAGACCATAGCCGGTGGCCTCCGTACGAACCAGAGAGCCGCCGAAGGAGAGACCCTTGCCGGTGAGTACGCCGGCATCGTAGCTGCCACGGACACGGCGGTACTGACCGAAGAGATAGCCGATCTCGCGGGCGCCCACGCCGATGTCGCCGGCAGGCACGTCCACAAACTGGCCGATATGGCGGTTCAGCTCGGTCATAAAGCTCTGGCAGAAACGCATGATCTCACTGTCGCTCTTGCCTTTCGGGTCAAAGTCGCTGCCGCCCTTGGCGCCGCCCATGGGCAGGCCGGTCAGGCTGTTTTTCAGGATCTGCTCAAAGCCCAGGAACTTCAGAATAGAGAGGTTCACAGTGGGGTGGAAGCGCAGGCCGCCCTTGTAGGGGCCGATGGCAGAGTTGAACTGCACGCGGTAACCACGGTTAACATGCACATTGCCCTGATTGTCTACCCAGGGCACACGGAAGCAGATCATGCGCTCCGGCTCCACGAAGGTTTCGATGATGCCCTTCTGCTGGTATTCAGGGTGCTGGTCGATGATGAGATCCAGACTTTCCAGAAATTCCAGAACAGCCTGATGGAACTCCCGTTGATCGGGGTCCCGGGTGACCACACCTGTATATATGTTGTTTAAATATTCACTTTTGAGCATAAGATTTCCTCCTGACCATTTGAAGAAATATATCACCACATATAGAATAATGTAATAGAGCGCTTGAGGCAAGCAGGAAATTTCCCAAAATAAAAAAGTGACAGAAAACGATTTCTTGCGGAATTCACAAAAAAACAGGCACTTTTGCTGTGGAAAGACAAAAGTGCCTGTATCTGTGTTCCATCGGTGTATGGTCAGGGAAGTTCCAATGCATGACGCAGGGTGTCCGTCATGGCGCCCTCAAAGATGCGGGTGCTGTGGCCGTGGAGGGTTTCCAACCCTGCTGCCGCCAGCGTACAGGGCACGTTGCCGCCCATGGAGAGGTCCAGATCAAAGATGAACTTGATTTCCGGGTCCTGCGGAGCATTCGGTGCTTTAGCCTGAACACGGCCGGTACCGGCGTGGATCTTAGCCTGACAGCTGGAATCCGGCTTCAGAAGAAAATCACAGCCGCAGTTCAAAATGAGGTCTTCCGTCAGGTCTGCCTCCGCAAGTACGCCTAAATAGGCAGGGGCGAACAGATCAGACCACGGCGTGTCCTCCAGATGCAGCCGCTTGCGGGAAAAGATGTTGACATACCGCAGGCCGACTCGCTGGAAATAGGCAGGCTTATACAGATGGATAAAGGCTGCCAGCAGACGATCCAGAAAGCCGGCAAACTCCTCCCAGCCGGAGTAATGCAGCGTGGAGAGGGAAATAAAGTCCCGCGTCAGGTTGACCTTCCAGAGCCCGTCGGGAGAGAGAAAGTGATAGTTGATGATAGCTGGCTGCTGCTCCAAATGGGCATTGGGGGTGCCCAGACCGGCTACCTTGGGAGCCGGAGTCTCCTGCCGTCTGATATACTGGGGAAACTCCTCACGGATGGCTTCCTGAAATTCGGCAGGCTCCACGGTATTGATGGAGAGGATCGTGGGGAAACGCAGCTGGCAGATCACTTCGTGTACCTGTGCGTTGGGATAGTGGCTTCTGGGACGGTCAGAAAACAGCATGCTCCATGCTCCTTTGCAATCGTATTATTTTTATTGTAATCTTCCCGTTTCCAAAAGTCAATGCAGCGGCTTACAGGTAGAATCTGTGACAGCCGATGGTTCTGTAATACATGCGGTTGGCGTTGATCCAGATGCCCTGAGAAAGCGCAGGAGCATAAAAATACATGGCGCTGCCGATGGTGTTTTCGCCGTCCAGAACCCGTTTGGCGGCTTCCATGGAGCGGGCAGAGGGAGAACGGTACACTGTGCCGTTTTCCACCGGCTCAAACTGTACGGCATCCACCCGGTCGAAGATCACGCCCGGAATGGTGTTGGGAAACTCGCTGCTGGTGACACGGTTCATCACAACATTGCCTACGGCGATCTGCCCTTCCATGGGTTCCGCGCCGCTCTCGGCGCTGATGATGCGAGAGAGCCAGTAGAGATCGGAGGCATCGTAGTCTGCATCCGGAGAGGTGACGGCGGCACCGTCCAGATAAGCGTCCCATTTCGCGCGGCCGCCCAGCATTTCCGTCACAAGCCGCAGGGGCACATAGGTGCGTCCGTTTTCCACCGTCACGCGGGCGGCATATTCCGTTTCGTCCAGCGTAATGGTGTTTTCCGCAGGATCTGCCGCCAGACGGGCAGAGGCAGAGGTGGCAACCGCTTTGGCGGCTTCGGCATCCCAGCCGATCTCCCAGCCGCCAAAGGCGTCCAGCAGGCTGCGGAGGGGGACGTATGTAACACCCTGTTCCACATAGGCGCGAGTGGAGAGCAGTTCACCGTCCACCTGTACCTGCACACTGCGGGCGGCCAGAGAGGGGGTGGACAACAGCGCTGCTGCCGTCAGGCCGCACAGTGCTGTATGGAGGCGGCGGGGAAGGGCCTTACAGAAGCTGCCGAAGGACGGCATACGGGTTCGTAGCATAATATTCTTCCTTTCTGTGGCGTTTCTGCAAAAAATGATACAGGACACCAGAGGGTGGAAGCAACCATCAAAACCTTACAGAAGTTCCTGAAATCTGCAAAGATGGCAAATGTATGTAATTTTTGAAAAACTTTATTGACAATATCGAAAGACGATATTATTCTGAAATCAGATAATATCGCCTTTCGATATTGGAGGTGGGCGTATGGCAAAAGAGCCGTTGAAAGTACTGACAGAGAGTATGTTTTATGTGCTGCTCAGTCTGCTGCGGCAGGAGCGGTGCGGCACGGAGATCGTGCAGTTTGTGGATGAACGCACGGCAGGGCGGGTGCCTCTGGGCCCGGGCACGCTGTATACCATTCTGGCTAAATTTCAGGAAGAAGGATTGATTCGGGAGACTGCCGTGGACGGGCGCAAGCGTACCTATGCCATCACGGAGCGGGGCAGTGCCCTGTTCCGGCAGGAGCTAAGCCGCCTGAAATTGTGTGTTGCCGACGGAGACAGAGAGGAGGCGCAGACATGAGGCAGAAGAAACGGACCATTGCACCGCAGGAGATGTGGGACCCTGCCGCCATTGAGCAGTGGCTGGAGGAGGAAGCACGGCGCGGCTGGCGCATCACGGATTGCAGCGGTTGGTTTGCTAAATTCAAACGGGTGGAGCCGCAGGAATGCCGTATGCGCGTCTATCCCTGCGATCCGGAAGCCAAAGAGGCCTGGCAGGAGCGCATTGCAGTTTATGAAGAGATGGGCTGGCAGTTTGCAGTGGCGCTGGGAATGGATTTTGAGGTCTATTACTGTGACGATCCCACCATTCCGGAGTTGGACACCGATCCGGAGGTATTTGCCATGGCGTGGCAGGAGCCGCTGCGCAAGAGCTGGAGATACGGATGGATGCTGCTGGCGGCGATGCTGGCGGTGGTGCTGATCGTACTGGTGTCGATGCTCATTGTGGGGGAAACGCTGCTGGAATATCTGTTAGAAGCGGAGTTCCGTATGCTGTTTTTGCTGTTGGTTATCATGCCGGTGTTTACTGTGCTGACGGTATGGCGGCTACGGCAGATCTATCAAGCCCGTAAAAAGTTGGCTGCCGGTATCAGGCACACCACAGGAGACAACTGGCGGCGCAGCCGCAGCCGATGGCGCGTTTCTGTCGTAATTGTGCTGGCTTTCTGGCTCGGAGCATGGATGGCGGATATTTTCTGGATGGCCGTCGAACAGGGACCGGATACCTCCGGATTGCCCTATGTATCCACAGAACAGCTGGCGGAGGGAACGGAGAACTGGGAACCGGATTTCTCCGCCTACCGGCGGCAGTGCAAGCCGCTGCGTCCGGTTCGGTCGGATGAGCGGCGGTTTGCGTATCAGGGAGAGATGAGCGTCATGAATGCCCGCAGCCGCCTGCGGTTCGAGTGGCTGGCAAAGGCCCTGTATCAGGAAACAAAGCGGGAGTTTTTGAAGGAGCATTCTGCGGCAGAGAAACAGACGGTGGAACACACGGCCTTTGACGAAGCTATGCTGCTGCGTGGGGAAAAGGAACAGATGCTGCTGGTACGCAGCGGGGAAGTGGTCTATTTCCTGCAAGTGGATTTCCCGGCAGACCTGCTGGCTCATGTGGATGAAATCGCCGCGGAACTGGCATAAAAAGGGGGGACAGACATGAAGATCGCACCGATCTCCAATTATGATGTAGCCGCCCATCAGGCGTGGCTGGAGGATGAAGCGGCGAAAGGAAATATCCTGCTGGAGCATAACGGATTTTATGCGAATTTCAAAAAAGGGGAACCCAAAACCGTCCGCTACCGCATGGAGCCGAAGATGCGCAAGGGTAAGGAGGTTCCGGACCTTGAAAAACGGGAGGTCTATGGCTCTCTTGGATGGAAACATATCACCAGCAACGCCAACTTCCATGTCTGGTGCTGTGAAGACCCGGACGCACCGGAGCTGAATACCGACCCGCAGGTGCAGGCCGCAGCCTATGAATGGCTGTGGCGGCAGTTGAAGATCGGAACTTCGATTTGCTGTGCAATTCTGGCGCTGCCGCTGGTTCTGGTACTGATTTTCACGCTGCTGACAGAGGATTACGGCGTGAAAATGGTGCGCGATTCAAAGCCCATGTGGGAGGGCGCCGTTGTATGGACAACCATCCTGTTTGCCGTCTGGCAGATGATTTACTGGTGGCGGTCACTGGGGAACTTCCTTAGGACACTGAAAGCGGGGATTGAGATGCCTCACCGGCGGCCGTATCAGAAAAGCTGTGTACTGGCAACCATTGCGCTGGTTGTTTATATCGCCTTTTGGGTGTCCCGTACCGTGGCTTTGTTTGAGCCTAACAGCCGGCATTTTGAACCGGAAGAGAGCTTCGACCGGCCGGTGCCACATGTGGAACTGAACGAAGGAGAAATTGTAGAGGCCCTTCACTGGAAAAACTGGCACACGGTAGAGCAATGGTGGGTCTTGCAGGGTGTCAACAATTATGACATGACGGAGAGCCGCTGCTATGATTTCCGCTTTCGTGCGCAGGCCGAGCGCATGGCGCATGATCTGGTAAAATACTATGACATGGAGCCGCTGGCAGGTGCGGACATCGACGGTACGTGGTGGATGGTCAGTGAGCAGTATGGTTACGAGGTTCTGGTGGTCTGGGAAGATAAGCGGGTCGTGGAAGTGACATACAGCGAAGAGGACTCCATCATCGACTATCTGGCCGACTACGCCGCGCTGGCGTCAGAGTGAAACGGGACTTTTCATTTTATCGTGCAAAGGATATAATACATCCCAAAGGGGGGAGGCATATGATTCAATCCACATTGTGTTATATGGAACGGGGAGACGAATACCTGATGCTCCACCGGGTGAAAAAGAAGAACGACATGAATCACGATAAGTGGCTGGGCATCGGCGGCAAGTTTGAGGACAAGGAAAGCCCTGAGGACTGCCTGCTGCGGGAGTGTCGGGAGGAGACTGGCTTGACCTTGACGGATTACCGCTATCGGGGGCTGGTAACCTTTGTGTCCGACGAATACCCCACGGAGTATATGCACCTGTTCACGGCGACGGAATGGACGGGAGACCCTCACGAGTGTGACGAGGGGGAATTGGCGTGGATCAAAAAGGAGGAACTGCTTTCGCTGCCCATGTGGGAGGGAGATAAGATCTTCCTGCGGCTGTTGGATGAAGACCGTCCCTTTTTCTCCCTGAAGCTGCAGTATGAGGGCGAAACACTGGTTCTGGCAGTGCTGGACGGACAGAAGATCGTATGAGGAGCAAACTATGAAAGAAACGCTGCTGTTATTTGGATTTGATACGCTGCCGGAACTTCTGCCGGTGCACGGAGCCATGGCGAAGCTTGGCGTAGAAGTGGTGGCGGTACCGCGGAGGGACTATCTGGTGACGCTGGAAAAGTTGCTGGTCGGAGAGCATGGCGCGTATGCCGGCGGTCCGTTGGGCGGGCGCATGGCGGTGTTGTGTGACATTGCACAGCGGGATACGGCGCTGGACGCCCTGCGGGCAGCAGGGGGTGGGTCGGATTGCCTGAAGGCTATTTTGACTGCCCATAACCGCAAGTGGAGTGCAGTGCAGTTGTATGGTGAATTGCAGCGGGAGCGGGAGAGCTTCCGCGGAAAGTGAGGCGGGCATGAAGATTTTGATCTCGGCCTGCCTGTTGGGTGTGCGCTGCCGCTATGACGGGGTGAGCAAACCCTATTCCGGTATCGAAGAACTGGCGCGGCGGCACACACTGGTACCGGTGTGTCCGGAACAGCTGGGCGGTCTGTCCACGCCCCGTCCGCCCTCGGAACGGCAGGGAGACCGTGTGGTGGCAAATACTGGCGCGGACGTGACGGCGCAGTACCGCCGGGGAGCGGAGGAAGCATTGCGGCTTTGCAGGCTGTTTGGCTGCGAGGCTGCGGTGCTGAAGGAACGCAGCCCTTCTTGCGGTAAGGGGAGTATCTACGATGGGACCTTTTCTGCAACCCTGACGGCGAGAGACGGCGTGACGGCGGAATTACTGACGGCACAGGGGATTGCGGTGTTTGGCGAGTCTCAGATCGAAGAACTGCTCAAATGACAGCGGGAAAACCCGCTGTCATTTTTGACAATTTTCGCCCCCTTTTTTGTCTGAGCGTCATAAAAATGAAAACTTGAAAAAGGACGGTTCTTTCTGTATAATGATGCAGGAAAAGATCGAGAGGAGGACAATCGTATGCTGTATTCGATGCATTCTGCATGTATGGCAGCGGGGTCTTTTTCTCCTTTTTCTTTTGTTTGACCGGCATGAGTGCCGGTATTTTTTTGCGCGCAAGTTTGTGAATATATTGAGAGGAGAAAACAAATGAACGAGAAAAAATCCACCATCGGTCAGGAGCCCATTCGGGACGCCCGGAAGCTGGGCGTACCCAGAATGCTGATTCTGGGCCTGCAGCACATGTTTGCCATGTTCGGCGCCACCGTGCTGGTTCCCATTCTGGTGCAGGGCTACGGCCTGCCCCTGAATATTCAGACCACCCTGTTCTTCGCCGGTATCGGCACCCTGTTCTTCCATGTCTGCGCCAAGATGAAGGTACCTGCCTTCCTCGGCTCCTCCTTTGCATTTCTGGGTGGTTTTGCCGCCATGGGTGCAATGGACAGCGGCATCTATGCCGGTATGGATCCTGCGGTGAAGCTGCAGTATGCCTGCGGCGGTATCGTGGTGGCAGGCCTGCTGTATGTGGTTCTGGCTGCTATCATCAAACTGGTGGGCGTGCATAAGGTCATGCGCTTCCTGCCTCCCGTGGTCACCGGTCCCATCATTATCCTGATCGGTCTGAATCTGGCTCCTTCCGCCGTGTCCAATGCATCCACCTGCTGGTGGCTGGCTATCCTGTCCATTGCCGTCATCGTGGTGGCCAATATTTGGGGCAAGGGCATGATCAAGATCGTTCCCATTCTGTTGGGCGTTGTGGTTCCTTATGTGGTGGCTGCTGTGGTTGGCGTTGTTGATTTCTCTGCCGCCAAGGATGCCGCTTTCCTGGGCTTCCAGCCTTTCGTGACCAATATGAGCGGCAGCATTGCCAAGTTTGATATCTCTGCTATTCTGGTGATGGCTCCTATCGCGATTGCTTCCATGATGGAGCACATTGGTGATATGTCCGCTATTTCCGCCACTGTAGGCGATAACTTCATTGAGAATCCCGGCCTGCACCGCACTCTGATCGGTGACGGTATTGCCACCTCTCTGTCCGCCATGTTCGGCGGCCCTGCCAACACCACTTACGGTGAGAACACCGGTGTTCTGGTTCTGTCCCGCGTGTATGATCCCCGTGTGGTCCGTCTGGCTGCCATCTATGCGATCATCCTGTCCTTCAGTCCCAAGTTCGCCGTTCTGGTCAACACCGTGCCCGCAGCCATCATTGGTGGCGTCAGTTTCATCCTGTATGGCATGATCTCCGCCATCGGTGTGCGCAACGTGGTGGAAAACCGCGTGGACTTCACCAACAGCCGCAATCTGATCATTGCTGCTGTCATTCTGGTTTGTGGCCTGGGCTTCTCTGGCGGCCTCACCTTCCAGGTGGGCAGCGCTTCCATCACCCTGACCTCTCTGGCCATTGCTGCCATCGCAGGTATCGTTCTCAACGCCATCCTGCCCGGCAACGACTATGAGTTCGGCAAGACCGAGCACTCCGACAACGCAGGCAATCTGGGCCAGTATTAATGAGATTTTTCTAAAAAAGGAGCCGGATTTCCGGCTCCTTTATTTTTTCTTTAAAAAGATCAAAAAAGCAGTCGTTTCCTTACAAAAATGGAAAGAAAACGACTGCTTGTTCAATGATAGTTCAAAAATTGCCTTGACAATTATAGGAAAGAGCCTATAATTGATTGCAACTGAAAAGTTATGATAGAGGTGCGGTTGTCAAGAGTATCCTTCAGCAAAGGACAGGTATTCCGAAGGAGAAAGGGGCTGCCGCCGAGGGCTTGCATCGATGCCTGCCGGTGCCGGTACCGGGACGCAGGAGAACATCCTGCGGACTGTCACCTTCGGGTGGAGAGCTGTCATGGTTACATACAAGTCAGTGTGTGAAGTCATGATGGGATCATGACTTCATTTATTTTAAGGAGGAATCCCTGTAATGAAGACTCGTCGTATTTCCCGGCGGTTCGGCACAGCCATTTTGATGGTTCTGGCCCTGTGCATGATGACTGCCACTGCTTTCGCCACTGGCGAAGAAGCTGAAGTTGTTATCCCCTTCTACCAGACCATCTGGTCTCTGCTGCCTCCCGTGGTGGCAATCGCTCTGGCCCTGATTACCAAGGAAGTGTACTCTTCTCTGTTTGTCGGTATTCTGGCCGGCGGCCTGATGTATTCCGGCTTCAGCTTTGAGGGTACCATCAACCATGTGTTCGTGGACGGCATGATCGCTCAGCTGTCTGACAGTTGGAACGTGGGCATCCTGATTTTCCTGGTCATTCTGGGCGCCATGGTCATCCTGATGAACCGTGCCGGCGGCTCTGCCGCATTCGGTCGCTGGGCTGCCGATCACATCAAGACCCGCGTAGGTGCACAGCTGGCTACTGTGGCTCTGGGCTGCCTGATCTTCATCGACGACTATTTCAACTGCCTGACCGTGGGCAGCGTGATGCGTCCTCTGACCGATAAGCACAACATTTCCCGCGCAAAGCTGGCTTATCTGATCGACGCCACCGCAGCTCCTGTCTGCATCATCGCTCCCATTTCTTCCTGGGCTGCTGCCGTGTCCGGTTTCGTGGATGGCACGGATGGCCTGACTCTGTTCATCAAGTCTATTCCCTACAACTTCTATGCACTGCTGACTATCGTTATGGTTCTGGCCTTGGCTGTTCTGAACTTTGACTTTGGCCCCATGAAGAAGGCCGAGGCCGCTTCCAACACCGCTGAAGAGAGCGAGAAGGAAGTTTATGCCAGCCTGACCGGCGCCGATCCCGCTCCCGAGGATAAGATCAGCGCCAAGGGTACTGTGGCACATCTGGTTCTGCCTATCATCGTGCTGATCGCCTGCTGCGTTGTGGGTATGATCTACACCGGCGGCTTCTTTGAAGGTGCCAGCTTTATCGATGCTTTCGCAGGCTCCGACGCTTCCGTGGGTTTGGTGTTCGGCTCTGTGGTGGCACTGGTTATCACCATCATCTATTATCTGGTTACCCGCGTACTCAGCTTCCGTGAGTGCATGACCGCGATTCCTGAAGGTTTCAAGTCCATGGTTCCCGCCATCCTGATCCTGACCTTCGCATGGACTCTGAAGGCAATGACCGACTCTCTGGGTGCTGCTGACTATGTGGCCGGTATCGTGGAGTCCTCCGCCGGCAACCTGATCGTTCTGCTGCCTGCTATCGTGTTCCTGGTTGGCTGCTTCCTGGCATTTGCTACCGGTACTTCCTGGGGCACCTTCGGTATCCTGATCCCCATCGTTGTTTCCGTCTTCGGCGGCAACATGGACAATACCCTGATGGTCGTTTCCATTTCTGCCTGCATGGCTGGCGCTGTCTGCGGCGACCACTGCTCTCCTATTTCCGATACCACCATCATGGCTTCTGCCGGTGCACAGTGCGACCACGTGGGCCATGTTTCCACCCAGCTGCCCTACGCCATTCTGGTGGCAGGCATTTCTCTGGTTTGCTACCTGCTGACCGGTGTGTTCTCTCTGATGAACATTCCCGCCATCATTATGCTGCCTGTTGGCATTGTGCTGACCGTTGCCGTTCTGTTCGGTATCAAGAAGGCTACTGCAAACAAGTAAGTTCTGTTTTCGAAACCGCCCGATTCTCAGGAATCGGGCGGTTTACTTTTTGCACAGGAAGTGATATGGTAACAGAAGTGATAGAAAACGAAGTGAGGTGATATCATTGGAGCAGGAGATTCGCCGTTATCTGGGGAAGACCACGGTGGTTGGCAGCGAGCTTCGCTGCTTCGATGTCATCGATTCCACCAATACCTATTTGAAAAAGGTTGCTCTGGAAGGTGCGGCAGATGGCACGGTTGTCATTTCAGAGCACCAGACGGCAGGGCGTGGAAGAATGACCCGTTCCTTTGAGTCACCGGAAGGAAAGGGAATTTATCTTTCTGTGCTGCTACGTCCGCAACTGCCTCCGGAGAAGCTGCTGCCCGTCACGGCTCTGGCCGGTGTGGCGGTGTGCGATGCGGTGGAACGCGTGTGTGGCGTGCGGCCGGGATTGAAATGGCCCAACGATCCTGTGCTGGGGAAACGGAAGGTTTGCGGGATCCTGACAGAAATGGTGCTGGATGAAAAAGGACGTCCCAATGTGATTCTGGGTATCGGTATCAACGTTTCTCAGACGGCGGAGGATTTCTCACCGGAGGTATCAAACCTCGCTGCGTCGCTGTTTATGGCGCTGGGGCGCAGAGTTTCCAGGCCGGCACTGATAGCGGCGTTGCTGGAGGAACTTGACCGGTTGTATGCGGCACTGCTGGCAGATGACTTGATGGCATATCTTACAGCCTACCGCCGGGATTGTGTCAATTTGGGAAAAACCGTACAGCTGATCGGTGCTGATGGAAGCTGGGAAAGAGCTGAGGCGGTGGATGTAGATGAAGCCTTTGGACTTGTGGTGCGAGGGGAGAATGGAGAACTGCGGACTGTTCGCGCAGGCGAGGTTTCTGTCCGTGGACTTTACGGATATCTTGAGTGAGGAAGTGAGCGCATGAAGGAGCTGTGGGATTTATATATTACCTATGCCAAAATCGGTGTGATGACCTTTGGCGGGGGTATTACCATGCTGCCGATTTTACAGCGGGAAGTAGTGGACCATAAAGGATGGGCCACGGAAGCGGAATTGATGGATTATTATGCCATTGCGCAGTGCACCCCTGGTATTATTGCGGTCAATACCGCGACGTTTATCGGCCATAAGCGCAAAGGCGCGATTGGTGGTATTCTGGCAACCTTGGGCGTGGTGACGCCGTCCCTGATCATCATTACGCTGCTTGCGGAGATCATTCGCCGGTTTTCCCATTTGCCGGTGGTGGAGAATGCTTTTGCAGGCATTCAGGTGTGTCTTTGCGTACTGATTTTTGATGCCGTCATGAAACTGAAGAAGAAGGCGGTCATTGATAAGCCGACGACTGTGATCTATATACTGGTGCTGCTGGGCAGCGTCTTTTTGAGGATTTCCCCTATTTGGTTTGTGTTGCTGTCCGGCTTGGCTGGCGTATTGCTGAAGAACCGGGAGGTGAAGGGAAAATGATTTACCTGAAGCTGTTCTGGGAGTTCTTTAAGACCGGATTATTTGCTGTTGGCGGAGGTATGGCGACCCTGCCGTTCCTAAAAGCAATGGGTGAGGGCAATGGATGGTTTACCGATGCTGACCTGATGAATATGTTGGCGGTGTCCGAGTCTACACCCGGCCCCATCGGCATCAACATGGCCACCTATGTGGGGTATACGATAGGTGGTGTGCCGGGAGCGGTGATTGCCACCATCGGTGAGGTGACACCCTCGATCATTGTGATTCTCCTGATTGCGGCAGTATTGCAGAGCTTTAAAGATCATCCGCTGGTGGGAAAGGTGTTTTACGGCCTGCGGCCTGCGTCTGCCGGACTGATCAGCGCGGCTTGTGTTGGCGTTGCTTTGCAGGTGCTGACCGGTGTTCGGACTGCCTCTGCGGGGGCTGTGAATGTGCTGACAATAGATCCGGCGGTCAGCTTGTTGAACTGGAAGGGTTTGGCGCTGGCGGCGGTGCTGCTGGCGCTGACAAATCGCGTGAAGGTGACGCGGAACCTTCATCCTATTGTATTTATCGGTCTATCGGCAGTGGTAGGAATGCTTTTCTGCTTTGCTGGTGTATGATGAAAAGTAAAGATGTGGTTTTTCTGAAAGCGTGCGCTATACCAGCGCACGCTTTTCTTGCTATGAGAAAGCTGAAATAATGTAGAAAATTTTCTTCTAAAAATATTATGTAAAATAGATGGGCTTTTTGGGAGATATAAAAAAGTGAAGATGAAGGAATCGGATAATTTGGAATTATTTATTAAAGACGTTGAAAATAAAAGAGAAAATGGGTGTTGAAAAGTCTGTGGAAAATGTGAATAACTCTTCGTAAAAGCATGTTATTATTAAAGTTATGTAAATGTAAAAAAGTTTTGAAATGTCGGAAAAAACGGCGAATTTTTTGTGTGGCTGTAAAAGAATAAGAAATTTCAAGAAAAAAGGGAGGCGAAATTTTTGAATAAGAAAAGATGCGAGGGGGCGTTTACGTGTCAAGGTGGCAAAATATCCAAACTTAAAATGACAGAGAAATTGCATATATACAAATAGTAATCTCGCTGTCGACAAAGGAAAGAGTCTACTTTAGGTATTGACGGTGTATAAAAAGTATGGTATCATTCTTAAGTCTGAAACATTGCGCTGGTGTAGCTCAGCTGGTAGAGCAACTGATTCGTAATCAGTAGGTCGCTGGTTGTTCGTAAGGAATTTCTTTTCAAGAGCCACGGAATGTGGTAAACTAACAAATAGAACGAGGCGGGGAGCCGGTTCTCACAAGGTATGCTGGTATAGCTCAGTCGGTAGAGCAGCTGATTCGTAATCAGCAGGTCGCAGGTTCAAGTCCCGTTACCAGCTCCAATTTCTCCGTCGCGAAAGTGACGGAGTTTTTTGATTTTTGGAGGTGTTTGCTGATGAGTGAAAAGGAATATCGTGCACTGCGCAGCGCACTGGCATCCACCCGTATGGAAGGCTTTGAAGTAACAGCGCAGACAGAGAAGGATTGTATCCGGCTTCTGTCAGGAGATATTTCTGTTGCGGACTTGGTGAAGGAGATTGTAAGTCGTCCGGCAAAGGCGGTGTAATATGGGATACAGCATCGATCCTATTTCGGATAACTGTTATCCGGGAACCTCTGTGTTGATCAATAAGTTTGATATTCGGGACGAAGCGAAGCTGAATGAAGTAGAGAGCGTATTGGTCTCTGCCCGTAATGCAGAATGGTTGAGCGAACCGAAGAAAGAGACCTTTGACTTTGCTCACTACAAAGCCATCCATCATTTTCTCTTCTCTGATTTATATGACTGGGCCGGACAGGTTCGCACGGTGAATATCAGTAAAAAGGGAACACGGTTTACCCTTGCAGAGAACTTTGAGCGTCAGGCCGAATTGATTTTTAAGCGGCTGAAAGAGTGCGACTACTTCAAAGGTTTACCGCGCGATGAATTCGTAGATGAGGTTGTGGATTTCTACTGTGTGACCAATGAGTTGCATCCGTTCCGAGAAGGCAATGGCAGAACCCAACGTGCCTTCCTGACGCAACTGATCCGCAATGCAGGATATGACATTAACTTTGCTGATATGGATACTGAACTTCTGATGATTGCTACGATCCAGTCGGCACAAGGTATAACGGATTTGTTGAAACAAGTATTTAGTGAAAACATTGTATAAGCTGAGTAAAAACTCTCCACCGAACAGGTAATGGTGGAGAGCTTTTCTTTTATGGAGGAAGTTCTCAACAGAATATAAGGAATGACGTCGGAGTTATCAGGCGGTCGAACGGGAAGCTGTTGCGGCGCAGTCATTTTAGCGATTCTGTAGAAATTAGGGCAGAGAATACAACCAAACCGGAAGTCGCTGCAGCGCAACGGCTCCCGGTTATTGTTAGGGAATACCACCGGCTTAGTGCTGGTGGTTATGATGTTGGGCATTTTCCTCAATAGTAGTCAAACAGTAGTCGGCAAGCGTTTTTTTGATGCTTGTAAAAGTGCAATTATTTTAAAGGACTGCTCCACAATGCATTTAAGGAAGAAATCGGAGACTTCTATTGTGTAGCCAATAAACTATCCTCATCAAAAAGCCAATGTCAGAACTTAGCGTGTGTTTCTGGCAAAGTTGATGCGAAGCGCTGAATATGATACTAACAACCATAGCATCGGAAATATAAATTTGTGTTTTGCAGAATTATTGATGTTTTCAAATTTCAAAGATGCCTTTACCAGAAAATTGCAGTTCACAGGTAAAAAACCGGGAGTAGTTCTCAAAACAATAAGAAGAGATTGGATAGATGGATTTCGCTATGTCAATGACCATGATGGGTTTGCTCGGTTTAGCTGCGATAGCATAATGGATATTGTTCCGGGGAGCGTCAGACTTCCCAAGAAAGCAGAGACTCTTTTTGCTGGGAAATTATTTTATATAGTTGAGAAAATGTTGAAAAAGCATTAACAGTTTTACAACTGAATTAGTGATAGATCAAAACACACCATGGCCATTATAGTATTGCTGCACTTTGGAAACCTGTGATATTAGATAGTTAATTATTTTTTATACAATTAAATGCTTGCAGAATATCTGCTATTTTGGAGAGATTTCCTTTGTGATAAACACCGTAAATAGTTTCTTGGGGTAACGTGTCAGAAAACATATATGGATAAGAAACCAGCTGGCCAGATTTAAGATACGGAAGTGCACAGCGCTCTGGGAGAAAGCCGATACCGAGTCCATTTAATAGCAACTGGATGAAAATTGGCATGTTTTCTGCTGATAGATAATAGGAGTTGCATTTGTAATTGTTTTCAAACCAGAAATCAACAAGCTTGTTCTGTTTAACAAAACAAAAAGGGACATGCTGGATTGTATCTGGCGTTAAAAGGAAATCCGTGGGCAAAGAAATTGACGGGCTGGCTACAAGAAAGAGTGAACTGCTGGATCTTAATTCTACACATTCTAAATCGGGGTGCCACGATTTTTGCAAAGTTAAACCGAAATCAATTGTGTTGTTTGCTAATCTTTCTAAAACTTCAATGGAATGATAGGCAACTAAGTGGTAGGCTGTGGAACGATTTGCTTCCATCAGTGTTTGTACAATGGAAAGGGTTTCGCTGGTCCAGATAGAAGCTGGGGCGCTGATTGTAATGTGTTTGCGAAACTGGCTTCCTGTACTAATGTTTTCTTTGCCTTTATTCCACAAAACAAGCATTTCTTTTGCATATGGATAAAAGATGCTGCCGCTATCTGTAATCCGAACAGACTTGTTGTTGCGTTCGAACAGCTTTTCTCCCAGCTCTTGTTCCAGTGTCTGAATTCGAGCGCTGATAGTCGAGGGAGAGCAAAATAGTTGTTCGCTGGTGAGCCTGAAATTTTTCGTGTTTGCCAGAGTAACAAATGTGATTAGTTCTTCAATGTTCATGAAGATTCTACCTCCTGAAGCTCGACTGTTTTAAGAGTGCATTGTAAAAACCGATAAAAATATTTTACACTAAAAATTTGTGACCCACAATAAATTGTGGGTCGCCATTATATGCTCCCCAATAGTATGGATAAAAATTGACATTGTTTTTCAAGAGAGCAAGTTTTCTTTTCAAGAAAACTTGCTCTTTTATCTATCCTAAAGAGATATTAAACCTTGCTAAAGCCACGTTACTACTGTGAAAACAGACAAGCTACTTTTTGCTGTTTTGGACCAAAAAACTATTTGCGAATCCAAGATAAAAGTCCAATTAAGACAATTTTGAACGATACCTGCTTCGCAAAATGCAAACCGGCTGTTGTTGCCGCAGAGGGGAAAACATTTGGACAAAGGAATGCCTTAGGAAGGTGCTTCCATATGGAGAGTAATTATGCATGAGGAGAATTTTTGTAGTTATTGTCCCGGAAAATGTATGTTCGGTTTTTTTGCACGGGACAATGAAAAACATGAACTGTACTCATGGGGGTGGTGCAAGTAATATATCAGCATATAGAAAATTTGTAAATAGTTTAGATTTTGATCAATAGAAAAGAGGAGATGTTGAAGGGGTAGAGTTGGATATCGGAATTTGCTGGCGTTTGGCGGCCTCGCTATTTGGCGGATTTGAAGGGAACAAAATTGTCATATGTAGTGGATAGAGGGAATTATTGAGGTAAGGCCTGATAGGCCATATATTACATAAGGAGGAAACATACATGAACAAAAATATTACGGAATGGGAACACATTGTTAGACCTGGTGCGGATGATTGCCATTATCGCGGGTATCTGGTGGCTGGTGCACGGTTACTGCAATATGTAGGAGATTGCATTGCTTGTTTGAGCAGCGCCAGAGAAGGAACGGGTGGATTAATTGCCAACATGAATGCTAATTTCCGGGCAGAAGTACATGCTATGGACGAGCTGCATATTACACTAAAACTGGAAAAGGAAGGAAATACGTCTCGTATATATTCCTTTACGATTATGAAGACCATTGAGTATGCAAACGATGGGTCCTATACGGCTACGATTTTGGAAGAACCAATTTTGGCAGCGGATGGCACGGTAGTGCTGGTGGTAAAACCCCACTGACAAATTGGAAAGGAGACACAAATAATGAGCGCAAATATCGGTCCTCTTGCAGGGATTCGTGTGCTTGATCTTGGCCGCCATATTTCCTGCCCTACCTGCGGTATGACCTTGGGTGACTTGGGTGCAGAAGTGATCAAGGTCGAGAAGACCGGCTGGGGCGATGACACGCGTCACAGCGGTGAGCATGTAAATGGGGTCAATCTGTATTATCCTACAGAAAATCGCAACAAAAAAAGCGTCACAATTAATTTCCGCAGTGAAGCAGGCAAAGAACTGCTCCGGAAATTAATTGAAACATCTGATGTGTTGATTGAGAATTTCCGCCCCGGCACCATGGAAAAAATGGGCTTTGGCTGGGAAGAAGTACATCGGATCAACCCGCAACTTATCATGGCATCTATCAATGGATATGGGGAAGGGAGTCCCTACTATCTGCGGCCGGGGTTTGATTCTATTATGGCAGCATCTTCTGGCATTATGGATATCAATCGTTCTGAGGCAGGTCCTCGCATTACAGGCGGTATTTGGTTTATTGATATCATGGCTGGTATGTGGACAACCATTGCGGTATTAGCTGCGCTGCGCAGGAGAGATACCAGTGGTAAGGGGCAATATATTGATACCGCGATGTATGACAGCTGCCTGTTCAGTTTGAATACATTTATCCCGTTCTTTGACCAGTCAGGCATTATTACGCGCAATTCTACCAAAAATGCATATGATTGTCCTGCTGGCCTTTTCAAAAGCAAGGATGGTTTAGTGATTTGCTTGGCTGGACAGGATGGTTTGTTTAACAGACTGTTAACTGTCATGGATGATCCGTTTTTGCATGATCCGAAATTTAAAGATCATGATACTCGTTTGATGCCTGAGTATTATGATCTTATCAACGCAGCTGTGGAGCGTGAGATTCAAAAAAAGACCGGTGACGAATGGGATGAAATATTTGATCAAATCGGTGTGCCGGGTGGAAAAATCAAGGATTTGGGAGATGTCATGCGTTCACCAGCTACTTATGCAAGAAATGCCACCGTTAAACTTGAAGTCCCGGGCCTGGGTCTAGTAACATTTCCTGGAACTCCGCTGCATTTTTCGGATGAGGAATTACAGTTTACTCCCGCGCCGGATTTAGGCGAACACAATGAAGAGGTCTATGGAGGCCTGCTGGGTCTGAGTGAAGAAGAAATCCAGCATTTAAAAGATGCCGGAGACATCTAAGGGAGCTAATAACATAAAAAACTGAGGGCGGCCTTGGAAGGCGGCTGCTCTCAGTTTTTTATATACTTAGTATCGGTGTAATGTGCCAAAACGGGAAAGCTGTATGCGGTTCATATGGATTGTAATGATTTACATTGATTGGTCATCTGAAACCGCAACCTTCTTCGTTTTCGCAAAGCTGTATGCTATTGCAGCGAAATACAACATTAACGTTGCTGTGGTATGTGTGTTTTAAAGTTTCTCCATTGAGGAGCGCTCTGTATAATAATTTGACGGGGTAATATCCTTGGGAGAAGGTTTCTTGGCATATACATGCATGAATCCAACCTTCTTCCAATAGCTGTTTGCAATCGCCGATACATTCGTGGCCAACAACAACAATATTTGTTAAATTAAGTTCCTTAATGATTTGCGCGGAATCGAAAAGAAAGGCTGCTTCGGGAACATATAGTGCAGAAAATGTGTCGGGGGAATCGCGTAACATATTTCGGAGATATTGGCGAAAATCGTTTCTGGGGAATGTGTACTGAGTAACTTTAATTTTTGGGAAATATTGGCAAAGTTGATTAAAAACTCCTTTTTTTCTAAAGGCTATTCGATAAAAGTCGGTGCCATCAGCGCCAACTAATGCCATGTGTCCTTGCGCGTTCATAAATTTTCCGAGCAGTTCGCCAGCCAGTTGCCCTGCGCGTTCTTCGTCTGGACCATAATAGAATAATCTTTGAGAAGAAAGCGGGGAATCTGCGTTAATGCATACGACGGGGATGTTTTTCTGGTTGGCGGCGTTTAGTATAGACATCACATCGTGCTGGATTGATGGAACCAGCAATAAGGCGTCAACCTCATCGTTTTCAATTTTATTAAGAAGAATGCTGGGATCGGTGTGTGAGGAAGGATCAATAAGATTATCGGAAATATAGTAGAAAAAAGTTACTTCGGAGCCAAAATCCGATAGTTCTTGTGCAGCTTTTTCTGTTCCTTCGCGAACAGGAATCCACCAATCGGCAATTTCTTTTCTTGCGATAGGATATAAACAGGCTAACTTGTACTTTTTTTGCCGAGCGATTCCTTGGGCGCTTATATTGGGTTGATAGCCTATTTGCTTGGCATATTCTTTTACGCGCTGTTTGGTTTTTTCGCTAACGCGGCCGGTATTATGCAAGGATCGGTATATCGTGCCTTTTGAAAGATTCAAAGCCTTGCTAATGTCTTCAATAGTTACCTTAGTTACTTTTTCCATAAGATAGACTCCCGTACAAGCATTTTATAGCATTATTATACCAATTATAACCAAAGAAAAAATATTTTCAATATATAAAAGAAATAATTTGACGAGCTGGATGCGCTGCTATTTGGGCAGGTGCTATAATTTTTTGCCAATAATTGCGCATCTGAATGCGCAAAACAAAGAGCTGCACAAGTTTTTTTGTAAAGTTATGGCTATATAAAATGACGAAAAATAAGGTAATATTCCGTGGATTATAGAGATTATTACAAGTGGTGTTGACATTTGGCGTGAATGATGTATAATTTACAAAAAAAGATGCGCATGCGGATGCGCAAATGCGTGCGCATCTATTTGTGAGTTTTAAGTTATAAGACTGATGTAACGCGCGTGTAATGGGAAAATGAAAGCCTAATCTGAACATGCGGTTCAAAAGGAGGCACTAATTGATGAAAAATGACCATATTGTTCAGTATCCTGATGCCTACAGCCACTGCATCGGCTGCTCCAGCTGCGAGCTGTTCTGCGCCCTCGTTCACGACGGCGTGACCGGCCCCTGCCACGGCGGCATCAAGGTTGAGCTGGGGCGGCTGGACCAGCTCAAGCACAAGGTCTATGTCTGCGAACACTGCGAGGATCATCCCTGCTACGAAAAGTGTCCCAAGAAGGACAAGGCCATGTGCGTCGATGAAAACGGCATCGTTTACATCAACGAGGAAGAGTGTATCGGCTGCGGCCTGTGTGCTAAGAACTGTAAGTTCACTCCTTCCCGCATCACCATGGACAAGAAGAACCGCAAGGCCCACAAGTGCGACCTATGCCGCACCCGTGAAGGCGGTCCCCAGTGCATCAAGGAATGTCCTGTGGTGTGCCTGGGTCTGGCTTCCGATCCCCTGCCCTATGTTCCCGAGAAGTTAGGAGGTAACAAGTAATGGCAAAGAAGGTGTTTTTTGACCAGCTGCCCTCCTGCTATGCGGGCAAAATCCTAAAGATTGACTTGACGAGCAAGACTACCTCTATCATCCCCACGGAAAAGTATGCCAATGACTACGTTGGTGGCCGCGCTATGGCAAACAGGGTGTACTGGGATGAGGCCAAGGGCGGTGTTCCCGCACTTTCCGCGGAGAATACCCTAATCTACATGACTGGTCCTCTGGCCGGTACCGGTCTTCCTTATGCGGGCCGTTCCATCATGACCGGCATTTCTCCGAAGACGATTCCCGAACAGTATGCACATACCTGTTGCGGAGGTTATTTCGGCGCTGTGCTCAAGTGGGCAGGCTACGATGGATTTATCCTCACTGGAAAAGCAGATTCCTTTACTTATGTCGTGATTGATGATGACAAGATTTCCTTCGAGGATGCAAGTGAACTCAAGGGAATGTTTGTGACTGATACACAGGAAAAGCTGTTTGGCATTTACGGAAGAAAGTCTTCCTCCCTTGTAATCGGTCCTGCCGGTGAAAACCAGTGTCGTCACGCATCCATTGTCACCCATGCCGACAGTGCATTTGCAATGCCCGGTTTCGGTGCTGTTTGGGGGTATAAAAACCTGAAGGCTATTGTTGCCAGAGGCACGGGCACCATCGCTCCCATGGATATCGAGAAGACGCTGGAGATCCATGCATGGCGCGATACCCCTGAAAAAGGTAAGCCCTATCCGCCCGAATATATGGAAAAATTCGGAAGTGATGAGTTCCCAATTTATGCAAATGGCTTCTATCAGACGTTCAATTCCTGCAATCCGGGTTGTAACCATATCTGCATGTGTACCAGAAATAATCTGCCCAATCCTCTGAATCCCGCTGGTGAAGCAGTTTCCATGGTTGGAAAGTGCATGGATGGGTGCGCTTATTCAATGCGGCGCGATAACCCCTATCCTTTGGGCTCCTACATTGATTTTCCTAGGCAATCCGAGCCCGGAAAATACCTGTGGCAGGTACCCATTCTCTGCGATGAGGATGATCCGTTAAAGGATGAATATCTGCGTTGCTATCCGGGCAATTTACTGCATCTGTGGGGACCAGATTTCGAGTTTGGCAAGATGATGATGTGGTGCTGCAATCAGTACGGTCTCGATAAGTGGGATATCAATTTCTGGCTGTTCACCTGGCTTTTCCAGTGCCAGAAGGAAGGTCTCTTTGATGAGGCGGGCATCGACTTCGGCCGGAAGATCGACTTTAGTGATCCGCAGTTTGCGAAGTACATTCTGGACTGCATGACTTACCGTCAGGGACCCATAGGTGAACTGTTGGCAGAAGGCATGGGCAGAATGATCCGTGCGCTGGGCAAGGAAAAGTTTGGCGATACCATCTGCCACGGCATCTATAACCGAGATGGTGAAGAACGCTTTGTTCCCGTCAGCTGGGAAACCAGCTGGGGTGGCTGCTCTCACTGGCAGGGCAGAGGATGGCAGGGATGTGAGAAGAATGTTTGGGTGTCCATGAACATCCTGCACATGATTGGCTCCCGTGACGAGGCAAACGGTGCACACTCTCACGATCATTATGAGAATTATCTTCAGTATAAGGATGATCCCTGTCATCATCCTCTGATGGTAGATGCCACTGTGTATAATATCAGAAGAAACGAGATGAAGGACTCCTTGCTGCTGTGCGAGTTCAAGGATCCCGATCCCGGTCGTCCCAATATGGAACTGGATATGTACAAAGCCGCCACGGGCGCAAAACATGCGACCATGGAGGACATTGACCATCTGGCCGACAGAGGCAAGATCATTGAACGTGCTATCTTCATGCGTGATCACGGGAGAACCCGCGATATGGAGATCGTTCAGGTCTATCCGTGGATGACCTTCCCTGATCCCTGGGGGGATACCGTGACTTGGGACGAGTGGAACGACTTTGTAGATATGTTCTACACGGACCGCAAGTGGGATCTGGAAACCGGCTGGCCTACCAGAGAGGCTTGGGAAGAAGTGGAGCTGAACGATATCGCCGAGTTTTTCGAAAAGGAAGGCAAGCTCCCCGCAGAGAACTCTAACTATGTGAGAAAGCCCAATCCCTTTGATAGATGAGAGTTCTTTTTGATAGATTGAGGCGAATGTCGCGAACAGATGTTTCTGTAACGAGGTGGCAATGTGAAAGAATATCAGGCAGAACTCTTGTATGATGCCAAATGTGTTTTGGGTGAAGACCCTATTTACGATGATGTCAGAGAGGGACTTTACTGGCTGGATATTACGAAAAACCGGATTTACTTTCTGGACTTTAATACAGGGCAGTGTATGTACAACCAGCTGGATCGGCAAATTGGTTCCATCGTGCAAACGGATCGCGGTAAATTTCTGGCCGGTATGGATAACGGCGTGTATCTGATCGACGGATTACAGTATGCACCCTATTGCCTGATGCCAGAAAGTGAACCTTCGTATGCCAGATTTAATGACGGAAAATGTGACCCGGCAGGCCGGTTTGTGGTTGGTACGCAGGCGGAACCCAATGAGAAGGGACTTGGACATTTGTTTTCTGTCAGTGCTAACGAAAGCTACCATGTGATTTCTGATGGCATTGGATGCTCTAACGGACTTGCGTGGACGCAAGATGGAAGGACTATGTATCATGTGGATACACTGGGAAAGACACCCAGTCGCATCTATGCGTTTGATTATGACTTGGTGACAGGGCAAGCAACTAATCGCCGTGAGATCATTGACTATACTCCTTTGGCCCAAAAAGGCATTTTGGCTGACGGAATGGATATTGACTGCAACGGAAATATTTGGATTGCAGAATGGGGAGGATACGGCATTGGTTGTTGGAATCCTCATACAGGTGAAAAAATTGGTCATGTTTCTGTTCCGGTAGAAAAGGTTTCAAGTTGTGTGTTTGGTGGTAAAGATTATAGGACACTGTATATTACCACTGCGGCTGGAAAAGGAAATTATGCAGGTGCATTGTTTATGGCCCAACTGGATGTTTCAGGCTTTCCAGCAGTTAAATATTATGAGAACACAGCCCACCAATAAGAAGTTAAGTTTATAAAGGAAAGAGGAGAAAAGAAGATGCAATTGAAAGAAAAAAATGGAATCGAGAAGAAGCAGAGCCGAATGATGCGACTTGTTATGTTTGCAATTGATCGCCGAGAGGTCACATTGGTAATTTTGATCCTCGCATTAGGTGCATTTTTAACATGGGTGTCTCCGAATTTTCTGAGTGCGGCAAACTTCAGTGTTATGCTCAATGCCATTGGTACAGATATTATTGTGGCAGTTCCTATGGCGTTTTGTATGATTGCTGGACACTCGGATTTCTCCGTTGGTTCTAACGTTTGTCTGAGTTCTATTCTTGCCGGTATGGCCATGAACGCTGGCGCATCTCCCATCGTTGGAATTCTGATTGGTTTGGCGTGCGGTGCAATTTTGGGCTATATTATGGGATTTGCTGTTAATCATAAGGTTCCTACCTTTGTTGCAACTTTAGGTGGTATGTATGCTTACCGTGGCATTGCAATGGTGTTGTGTGGAGCAACTTCTATCACTGGCTTTGAACGTTCCTTTTTGAATCTTGGACGTTTTACAATTGCAGGCATTCGCGCCCCCATTATTTATGCTGCGATTATGATTATTATTGGCCATTTTGTTCTGAAGTATGTGAACTTTTTCCATAATGCCTATTACATTGGTTCCAATGTAAGCTCTGCCACGTTGGCTGGTATCAACTCGAAAAAGTATCTTTCTGTGGCTTTTACGCTGACCGGACTGTTCTGTGGTGTTGCTGGCTTGGTTCTGTGCGCCCGTGTGGGTAGCGTTAGTGTTAATACAGCAACTGATCTGCACTTTAAGAATATTGTTGGCCTGATGGTCGGTGGTGTTAGCAACCATGGTGGTACTGGTTCCCTTATTGGTGGCATGCTGGGAATCCTGTTTATGCAGATGCTCGATAACGCGCTGGTTATGCTTTATATCGACCCCAACTACAACCAGATCTTTATTGGTGCAATTTTGATTCTGGCTGTGGCACTGGATCAGTTCGTGAGTGATTACCGGGCTAAGGTTCACACCTAACTCAAGAGTGAAGACGAGGTGTGTATATGGAAAACAATGTGATTATTAGCGTAGAAAATGTAGCCAAGAGTTTTCCGGGCGTGCAGGCACTGAAGGGTGTCAGCTTCAAGATTCGAAGAGGTACAACGCATTGCATCATTGGCGAAAATGGTGCAGGTAAGTCGACCTTAATGAAAATATTATCCGGCGTTCAAACAGCAACTTCGGGTAATATTGTGGTAGATGGAGAAACTGTGGTATTTCATAATCCCGCTGAAGCACTTGAATTTGGTGTTGGTACGGTGTACCAAGAACTCTCTAACTATCAGCAACTTGATGTGGCTCATAATATGTATTGCGGAATGTTGCCTATTAAACATGGCATGCTTGATTGGAAAAAGCTGCATGCCGACACCCGCAAGGTTCTTGACGAGTTTGGACTGACTCATGTTTCTCCGACTGATATGATGGTGTCACTTAGTTTAGGTGCACAACAGATGATTGAGATAGCCAAGCTCTTGATTCGAGAGGCAAGAATCGTAATTCTTGACGAACCGACTTCTGCGCTGACAAGTGTCGAAGTGGAGCGGCTGTTTGAGTTAATAAGTACCCTTAAAGAAAAAGGCGTGACGGTTCTGTTTATTTCCCATAAGTTGGATGAGGTGAAATACTTAGCAGATGATGTTACGGTTTTGAAGGATGGACAGCATGTTGTTACTGTAGAGAATACAGAAGAACTTACAGAGAGCCAGATGATCCGTTATATGGTGGGGCGCGATGTGGCCTATGACTATCAAGCTGGAACCAGTGAGGCTGGTGAGGTATTGATGGAAGTGGAAAATATGTGCTACGGAGGCAAAACGGTTCAAGATTTTAGCTTTAAGTTACATCGTGGAGAAGTAATTGGCATTTCAGGACTGGAAGGCTCTGGAAGAACGGAATTGTTTGAATGCATTGTCGGGTGGAAAAAGAAGACATCCGGAACGGTAAAAATGAATGGAAAAGTCTGCGAGATCCGCAATACAACGGATGCCTCCCGTTGCAAGATCGGATACATGACAAAAGAGCGTAAACATTTAGGCCTGTTCCTCTCCATGTCTGTCCAGGAGAATATTTCTGCGGCGGCAACAGAACGCTTGTCGAAGAAGGGCATTGTGCAATATTCTGACAGAATTAAAAACGCAAATGTTTTTGTAGACAAGATGTCCATTAAGATTTCTGGGTTGGCCCAGCGTGTGATGAATCTGTCCGGTGGTAATCAGCAGAAAGTTTTGCTGGGTATGTGGCTGAGCAATGAGCCGGATGTTTTGCTGATTGATGAACCTACTCGTGGCGTTGATGTCGGTGCTAAACGAGAAATCCATGTGTTGATCCGTGAAGCAGTCAAACAAGGGAAAGGTGTTGTCCTGATTTCGTCTGAAATGCCCGAGTTGATGGCTTCCTGTGACCGCATTTTGGTGATGCATGAAGGCAAACTTAAGGGTGAATTGAAACTGGGTGAGTATTCTGAAGAGAAAATTATGAGTCTTGCTTACAGCAATATGCAGCAAGTAGGATGATTAATTTAATAAAAAATCTGGAGGTATTGTTATGAAAAGATCCAAGCGCATCGCAGCACTCGTACTGTCCCTGATCATGTCCCTGAGCATTCTGACTGGTTGCGGCGGCAAACAGGAAGAGAAGACTCCCGCAGCAAATACTCCCGCAGCAGAAGGCACTGTAGCAGCAAAGCCCGGCGAAGGTGAAGTGTACTGTTTCATCGCAAACGCACATGGTATCGAATTCTTTAACGCAGCAAAGGCTGGTGTTTACGCAGCAAGTAGCGAGCTGGGCGCAACTTGGTTTGTGGGCGGAGCATCTGAGTCTGGCGCACCTTCTTCCGAGATTTCTGATGCTATTGAGCAGGCAATTGCTATGGGCGCAACGGGTATCATTCTCCATGGACAGTATGACGATACTGCTGATGCAATCACAACTGCCATGGAAGCGGGTGTTCCCGTAATTAATATTGATACTGATATTGGCACTGACCGTTTGTCTTTCATTGGTACCAGCCCTGAGCAGCTGGGCGTTTACATGGCTCATGATGCAGCCGAGGTTCTGGGCGGCAAGGGTGAAGTCATTATTTCTGGTGATACTACGCAGCCTTCCAATAACCGTACGGTTGACAAGATTAAGGAGATTTTTGCGACCGAGTATCCTGACATTAAGATTGTTTCTGAACTCCATGACAAGTGCCAGTCTCAGCAGGCAGCTGCTGTTGTTGGTGCTGCCTTACAGGCCAATCCCAATGCTGCCCTGGTAATTGGCACTCAGGCCCCCACTGGTGTTGGTGCTGCTGCTGCTATTCGCGAAGCTGGCTTGGAAGATCAGGTGAAGGTTATTTGCCGTGACCGTGACCAGGCAACACTGGACGCTATTAAGAATGGAGAGATTGAGTCTACTTGGGTTCAGACCTCTTTCATTCAGGCCTATACTGCAACTATGTGGCTGCATCAGTATGTAAATGACAAGCTGGCACTGGTTCCCGGTTATCGTGAGCTGGGTCTGAATCCCCTGCCTGCTTTCGCTGAAGCTTCCATGGTTCGTGTTGATGCAAGCAATGTTGACGACTTCCTGGGTGCAACCTACACCTTCGAAGTTACTGCAAAGAACTAAGTTTGTAAAAGAAGAATTTGTAGCTAATATTTGTTATTCGGCTACAGACTGCTTGTGTGCTGTGTACTTTTGACTTAATAGAACTTAATGTAAAGTTTTTACGCTGTGCATGACCACAGGCAAGTCCGCTTTTTAAATGGGACGAAGCTCCTGCTGCCATTTAGGTACAGCAGGAGCTTCTCCTTTTATTCTTTTCACATCAATGCTTTCTTAAGTAAATTACAACAAAAGATGAGGTAATGATTATGTCTTTAAGTGTAGATCTCGTTGAAAGAGCCAGAAAAGTGATCCCCGGCGGAGTGAACTCTTCCGTTCGTAAGATCGAGCCCTGCCTGGGCTGGAAGACCGCGAAGGGCGCATACATCTGGGACATGGACGGCAATAAGTATGTGGACCTGAACGCCGCATGGGCTGCCTGCATCCTCGGTCACCGCTATGATGAGCTGGACGAGGCTGTTATCGAGACTATTCGCGAGTGCGATCTGGTCGGTCTGGGTACTACCCCTTATGAGGTGGCACTGGCTGAGAAGATCGTGGAGAATATCCCCTGCGCAGAGCGCTGCCTGTTCTCCACCTGCGGCTCTGAGGCTACTTATCACGCCATCCGTCTGTCCCGTGCTGCTACCGGCCGCAAAAAGATCATCAAGTTCCAGGGCGGTTATCACGGCTGGCATGACTATGTGCTAAGAAATACTTACAACAAGAAGGAAACCATGTATACCCGCGACCTGGGTTCCAAGGGTATGCTGGACTCCGCAGTGGACGAGACCCTGATCTGCCGCTTCAACGATCTGGAGGATGTGGAGGCCAAGATCAAGGCCAATCCCGGCGAGATCGCTGCCATCATCACGGAGCCAGTGGCTTATAACCTGGGCTGCGTGCGGCTGGAGACGGAGTTCCTGCAGGGCCTGCGGAAGCTGTGTGACGAGCATGGCATCCTGCTGATCTTTGACGAAGTCATCACCGGCCTGCGCGTGGGTATGCACGGCTATCAGGGCATCTGCGGCGTCACCCCCGACCTGTGTACCATTGGCAAGGCCATCGGCAACACCTATCCCATCGCTGTGGTGGCCGGTAAGGCCAAGTACATGGATATGTTCAACACTGCTCCCGGCGGCACGGTTGCCTACGGCGGTACCTTCAACGGCGATGCCTTCGTGATGACCGCCTGCCTGAAGACCATGGAAATCCTGGAGCGCGACAACGTCCACCAGTACCTGTTCGATCTGGGCGATTATCTGCGTAACGGCATGAACGAGATCTTCCAGCGTCAGGGCATCGAGGCAGAGATGACCGGTTACGGCTCCATCAGCATCCCTGTGTTCGGCAAGGGCCCCTTCCACTGCCAGGACGACCTGCATGAGGCCGACATGAAGATGGCTGTAGAATTCAGAAAGGGTCTTGTCAAGCGCGGCTACTATCTTGTCCCTGCCGATGTCAAGCGCCTGTGCCTGATGTATTCTCACACGAAGGAAGACATCGACGGCCTGTTCCAGGTGGCAGAGGATACCCTGAAGGAAATGAAAAAGTAAGCGCGGTAACGCTGTAAAACTGCGGAGGAGCGTTTATGTTAGATTATCTGATTAAAAATGCGACAGTCGTGGATGGTACAGGCAAGGCTGCCTATACTGCCAGCGTGGGCGTGGAGGATGACCGTATTGCCACCATCATCACGGAGGGCGAATTGCCTGAGGCAAAGAAGATTATCGATGCAAAAGGCAGTTTGTTGACCCCAGGTTTTATTGATATTCACAGCCACGCAGACTGCACTTTGCTGCATGATGCCACAGGTGACAACATGATCGTGCAGGGCGTGACCACTCATGTCAGCGGCAACTGCGGTGTCAGTGTCGCACCCGCCCATAATGCTGAGTATGTTGAAGGTTTTATTAAGCCTCGCTGGCCGAAGTATTGGCCGAATCACAAGGAAATTTCCTGGAAGACCTTTGATGAGTGGCTGGAGTTTGCAGGAAAGATCCCACAGGGAACCAACTATGTGCCGGTGGTAGGATTGAATGAGCTTCGTGGTAGCGTGATGGGCATGGATTATTCCCGTGTTGCCACGGAAGAAGAGCGGGCAAAGCTAGTAGAATTGTTGGATGAAGCACTGGATGCCGGTGCCTTTGGTATGACCATTTCCATGGATCCCGGTGTTCCCGGACACTTTGCAGATCGTGCAGAAATAGAGCAGCTGTTCAAGCGTTTGGAAGAGCGGGATTCTTATGTGAGTTCTCACACCCGTCATCATCAGAGCCAGTGGCCCAGTGAAGATGGCCGCCATTTCTACGGTGTATTTGTGGGGGAAAAGTCGGATGTAAACTGCGGCCGTTACCATGGCCTGCTGGAGTTTATGGAGCAGTTCAAGTGCGCTCCGAAGCTGACCGCCTGTTATTCTCATCTGACCAATGCTTTTGTGGCGCCGATGCCTCACAGTCAGGCAATGGAAGATGCAATGCTGGAGGACACCCTGCGGATCTTCGTGGATGAACCGGCAGCAGAAGGCTATCCGGTCTATTTCAACATTATTCCCCACGAACACAGTGTTGGCGCTATCCAGAATGTTGCCGAGAATCTGACCCGTAGTATGGTGTACGAAGCGAAGTATCAGGATTTTGCCAATGTGGAGGCATTGCTGGAAAAGTTAAAAGATAGTGCTTTCCGTGAAGAATTTAAGAAGTTCCTGAAGAGCGGACGCGTCAAAATTGGTATGCTGTCCCCTGCGGTGGATGCTTATTGGTGTGATTGCTTCACCTTCGTGGAGGCGAAGGACAAGACGGTTCTCGGCAAGACCCTGCTGGAAGTGACCAAAGAGCGCAAACCTGGTTACTATGATCAGGTGCTTTACGAAAATTGCTACGATGTCATGTTCGAGATGATTCTGGACGATTCCGGTTTGGCATGGGCCATGACTCGCGATAAGCGTGAATATCAGGCTGTCCGTAAGCTTGCCAGCCATCCTCGCTGCATGCCGATGACAGACTCCGGATCCTTTGCAATTACCGAGGACAAGTGGATCGGAAATGGCATTAATAATGGTACTTATCCTTTGGCGTTTACGGCATTCGTGCGGTATCTGGTGGATGTTAGCCGTGATGGCGGATGCATCAGCATGGAAGAGGCTATTCGGAAAGTTACCTCTCTGCCTGCGGAGGTTGTGAAGCTGAAAGACCGCGGCCGTATCGAGAAAGGTATGTATGCTGATCTGGTGCTATTGGATTGGGAAAAGCTTGGATATACTATTGACTTTAATAAGCCCACACTTCCCCCTGATGGTATTCGCTATGTTTGGGTAAACGGAATCCCAGCATTAGAAGAAGGCGTTCTGACACACGCCCTAACAGGCAGGGTTTTGAGAAAAACTCTTTCAGAGGCCTGATATTAACAAGGTTTATCCTACGAAAAGGAGACAATAGACATGAATGCCTATCTCGCAAGTGTCATTGAAAATGTAAAAGTAAAGCACACCAATGAGCCTGAGTTCGTTCAGACCGTGGAGGAAGTGCTGTCCTCTCTGGAGCCGGTCATTGACCAGCATCCCGAGTATGAAAAGGTAGACCTGCTGGGCCGCATGGTGGAGCCTGAGCGTACCTTCACCTTCCGCGTCTGCTGGATGGATGATGCCGGCAAATGGCACACCAACACCGGCTGGCGCTGCCAGTTTAACGGTGCCATCGGCCCCTACAAGGGCGGCCTGCGCTTCCAGAAGAATGTGAACATCGGCACCATGAAGTTCCTGGGCTTCGAGCAGACCTTTAAGAACAGCCTCACCGGCCTGCCCATCGGCGGCGGCAAAGGCGGCTCGGATTTCGATCCCAAAGGTAAATCGGACCGCGAGGTGATGGCCTTCTGCCAGAGCTTTATGAGCGAGCTTTGCAAATACATCGGCGC
>JAFYQM010000054.1 GCA_017547085.1 Oscillibacter sp. | reverse complement strand
GCTGCCATGAACCTCAAAAAACTGGCAAAATGGAAATGGAAGAGCACACATCCTAGCTTACTTAAGTTGATCTTTTCCACCATAATGATGAAATTCCCGGTTGCTGCTTGATGCGCAACCGGGTTTCTCGACAGACTGAAAAGAGGAAGACGAAAGTCTTTCTCTTTTTTTGCGCTTTTTTCGGGAAGAACGCATGAAAATCCCAAAAGCAGAAACCCTAATCCGGAAGCAACCTGAAAAAAGGAGTGAACCTATGGAAACGGGAATCCATAATACCAGCGAGATCGGGCGGCTGCGGAAAGTGATGCTGCACCGTCCCGGTGCGGAGCTGGAAAACCTGATGCCGGACTATCTGGAGCGGCTGCTGTTCGACGACATTCCCTATCTGCGGGAGGCCCAGCGGGAGCATGACGCTTTCGCCGATTGCCTGCGCGCGCAGGGGGTGGAGGTGGTGTACCTCACCGATTTGGTGGCCCAGTCCATCACCGACGGGCAGGTGCGCCAGGAGTTTATCCACCAGTTTTTAAATGAGGCAGGCATTCAGGAACAACGTACCCGCGATCTGCTGGAGGAGTATTTCGGCGGCATGGAGGACAAGGATATGGTGTCCGCCATGATGGCAGGCGTCCGCAAGAGCCAGCTGCGCCACCGGGGCGCCAAGCTGAGTGACTACCTCTCTGCGGCGGAGGGAGAATACCCCTTTGCGGTAGACCCCATGCCCAACCTCTATTTCACCCGCGACCCCTTTGCCACCATCGGCACGGGCGTCTCCATCCACAAGATGCACACCGTCACCCGCAACCGGGAGACCCTGTTCGGCAAATTCATTTTCGAGCACCACCCCGACTACAAAAACGCGCCCCGCTGGTACGACCGGGGCCAGACCAGTTCTCTGGAGGGCGGCGACATTCTGGTGCTTAGCCCTGAGGTGCTGGCGGTGGGTATTTCCCAGCGCACCAGAGAAGACTCCATCGACGCGCTGGCGGAAGCCGTTCTGAGTCAGAGCAAGACTTTCAAAAAGGTGCTGGCCTTCAACATCCCCAAGACCCGTTCCTTCATGCATCTGGATACGGTGTTCACCATGGTGGACCGGGACAAGTTCACCGTCCATCCCAATATTCTTGCCAGCATGACGGTGTTCGTCATGGAACTGGACGAGAACCGCCGCATGAAGATCCGGCAGGAGGACGGCCGGCTGGAGGACATTCTGAAGGAACACCTGCATCTGGAACAGGTGAAGCTGATCCCCTGCGGCGAGGGTCATGAGATTGACGCCGCCCGCGAGCAGTGGAGCGACGGCAGCAACACGCTGGCCATCGGCCCCGGCGAGGTGGTGGTCTATTCCCGCAACTATGTGACCAACCGCTCTCTGGAGGAGGCGGGCATCCGCATCCACACCATTCCCAGTGCGGAGCTGTCCCGCGGCCGCGGCGGCCCCAGATGTATGAGTATGCCCCTGTGGCGCGACGACCCCTGATTGCAGAGCTTTCCGCGCCCGCACAAGCAGCGCGTAGTGAAACGGAACGCGCGGAGATAGAAGCAGTTCAAATCCGTTAAGCTGCAGTTAAGCAATTCCTGTTCGCGTGGCAGAGATTTGGCCATTTGCCGGACTCCGCCCGCGCCAAACAGTTTTTCTTTTCCACCGGGCGCGGCGCATTTTCTTTTTGCTGTTTCAAAAAGAAAATGGGGGGCGCATTCCTGCGGCAAGGCCGCAAAAAGAAAAGGAGAATACTATGGCAGTAAACTTAAAAGGCCGGAGCTTTCTGACTCTGGAGGACTTTACCCCCGCCGAGATTCGCTATCTGCTGGATCTGGGCCACGATCTGAAGGCAAAACGCAGAGCAGGCATCTGCGATCCCACCATGAAGGGCAAGCACATCGTACTGCTGTTTGAAAAGACCTCCACCCGTACCCGCTGTTCCTTTGAGGTGGCGGCCACACAGGAGGGGGCCCACGTCACCTATCTGGACGCAAACAGCTCCCAGATGGGCAAGAAGGAGTCTTTAGAGGACTCTGCCAAGGTGCTGGGCCGCTTTTTTGACGGCATCGAGTACCGCGGCTACGAGCAAAAGGTGGTAGAGGATCTGGCAAAATACGCCGGTGTGCCCGTCTGGAACGGCCTGACGGACGCCGACCATCCCACTCAGATTCTGGCGGATATGATGACCATCGAGGAGCATTGCAACAAGCCCCTGAACAAAATCAAGGTGGTATTCCCCGGCGATGTGCGCAACAACATGTGCTACGCATGGATGATCGGCGCGGCCAAGATGGGCATGCACTTTGTGGCCATGGGTCCTGAATCTCTGGCGAAAGAGATGGATAAGGAACTAGTGCAGCGGGTCTTTGCCGAGGCCCGCGCCAACGGCGGCCTGATCGAGATCACCGACCATATGCAGGACCTGAAGGGCGCGGACGTGATTTACGGCGACATCTGGGCCTCCATGGGTGAAGAGGCGCTGATCCCCGAACGCACCAAGCTGCTCTCCCCCTTCCGCGTCACGGAGGATACCCTGAAGGCCACGGAAAATCCCAACGTGCTGTATATGCACTGCCTGCCCTCCTTCCACGACTTTGAGACCAAGATGGCAAAGGAATGGATCGACAAGGGCATCGACATCCGCGAGGTCACCGACGAGGTGTTCCGCAGCCGCCACAGCGTAGTCTTTGACGAGGCGGAAAACCGGATGCACTCCATCAAGGCCGTCATGGTAGCCACCATCGGCAAATAAGTTCCCTCTTTTGAACAAAGGGAACCCGAAAGAGCTTTAGCGGCTCTGTGCTGCGGCAGGCAGCGAAGACTGCCTGCCCGGTAACGAAAAGCTCATAAAAGGAGAGCTTTTATGGAAAAGAAAACATTTCGCATGCCTACGGCCTATACCATCCTGTTTCTGCTGATCATTCTGGTAGCCATCGCCACATGGTTTATTCCTTCCGGTGCGTACGAATACGCCGACGGCGTGCCGGTAGCGGGCAGCTACCACCTGACCGATCCCAACCCGCAGGGCGTGGGAGCCGTTTTGACGGCGGCTTTTTCTGGTTTCTTTGACGCAGTGGACGTGTGCGTCTTTATCCTGATGGTAGGCGGTTTCTTAGGCATCGTGATGAAGACCGGCGCGGTAGACGCCGGCGTAGGCCGCGTCATCGCCCGCCTCGGCGGACGGGAAAAGTGGCTCATCCCCATTCTGATGATCTTCTTCGGGCTGGGCGGCACCACCTTTGGCATGTGGGAGGAGACCATGGCCTTCTATCCGCTGCTGCTGCCGGTGTTTTTGGCGGCGGGCTACGATGCGGTGGTAGGCATCTCCGTCATCCTGCTGGGCGCGGGCGCGGGCGTCATCGCTTCCACGGTGAATCCCTTTGCTACCGGCATTGCTGCCGGTTTTGCGGGGGTGTCGTTGGGCGAGGGCATTTTGCTGCGCATCATCCAGTGGGTGGTGTTCCTGTCCGCCGCCATCTGGTATGTGATGAGCTATGCCGCCAGAGTGAAGAAGAACCCCTCCCGCTCCGTGGTGGGCGTGGGTGCGGGCAAGCTGCAGGTCAGCATGGAAAGCACCGTGGACTTCACGCCCCGCCGAAAGGTCATTCTGACAGTGTTCGCGCTGGTGTTCGTGGTGATGATCTACAGTGTCATCCCCTTTGACGAGCTGGGCACACGCCTGCCCGCCCTTGGTTGGTGGTTCCCCGAACTTTCCGCCCTGTTTTTGGTGGGCGGCGTCATCGTGGGCCTCATCGACCGGATGGGCGAGGCGGAGATCGCCGAGACCTTCGTGGCAGGCTGCGCCGATATGCTGGGCGTGAGCCTCATCATCGGCATCAGCCGGGGCATTACCGTGCTGATGAACGACGGCGGCATCACGGATACCGTGCTCCACTGGGGCGAGCAGGCCCTCTCCGGCGCAGGACCGGTGGCCTTCACGCTGCTGGTGTATCTCATTTACCTGCCCCTGTCTGTTTTGATCCCGTCCTCCTCCGGCCTTGCGACCCTGTCCATCCCCATTCTTGCCCCGCTGGGCAAATTTGCGGGCGTGGGCGGCGATCTGGTGGTGACGGCGTTCCAGTCCGCTTCCGGCCTTGTCAACATCGTCACCCCCACGGCGGCGGTGGTGATGGGCGCGCTGGCGCTGGGCCATGTGCCCTATGATAAGTGGCTGAAGTATGTGTGGAAGCTGCTGTTGTATTTCCTGCTGCTGACCATCGCCTTTTTGACCATTGGCGCACTGCTGGGATAAAAAGAACACGCGGGCAAAGCCCGCGTGTTTCTCATTTATGCTCTTCCTCGTATTTGCACAGAGTGCATTCCGTCAGGCGGGAGAGGCTGTGGAGCCTTTCATTTACCATGTCCCACATGCACATGGGCAGGTGGTCCCGGTGTCCGCGGTGAATGGTAACGCACTCAAAGCAGTTGCCGTGGTGGGGGCAGGCCTGCTGACAGGGGCAGTGGTCGCCGCTCTCCCGCACCTGCTTCAAAAACTCCTGCTTGACCTGCCAGCCCTCTTCCTCGCGTCCCTGCTGATACAGCTGATCCTGCAAAATGGCCAGTTCGTTGCCGTCGATCTTCATGGGGCATTTCCTCCTGTTTTCAAAACTCGAAGACCTGTCCCCTGCGGGAAACAGGCACGGTTCGCTCTTTGAACTCAGGATAGCATGTGAGGAAGTCATCTGTAAAGCCAAAGTTGCCCCATTGGTGCATGGGCAGCCAGCGGCGGATGTGGGCAATTTCAAGGAAATGCTTCGGGCCGCGGAAACCGTCCTCGTTCAGGCGGGGATCCAGCGGCAGCAGGGCAAGGTCGATGGTGCGGCCGCGAAGGGGTTGGCAGTACGATTGAAATGCCTTTGCCATGTCGGGGTTCCACGGGTCAGGCTCGCCCTCCCAGTGCCACCAGTTGAGGTCGCCGGCGTGAAAGACGGTTTTTCCGTCCGCTGTCACCAGAAAGGCTACGCCCTCGTCGGTAGAGGGCAGGGTCTCCACTGTAACGCCCTCGATGGGAGATGCGGTTTCGTTGCCGTTCATGGAGACACTCCGTGCCAGTACCTCGCCGGATGCGCCCTTTTTGGCAAGCCACGGCTTGTCCATGCCGCCGAAAATGTATGCGGTGGCACTCAGGGAGAACAGGTTGGGGGAAAAGTGATCCTCATGCCAGTGGCTGGCAAACACCAGTAGGGGCTTTTCCGGCAGCGGGGGCAGTTCCCCTTTCCACCAGTCAAATAGCAGGCAGACAGAGTCCAGCTCCACCAGAAATCCGCTGTGGTCTAAAAAAGTGGCCCGTATCATACGCATTTCACCGCCGTTTCGCAGGTTTTCAAAAAATTCACACTTCGGGGATGGGAAGGGAGAATTTCTTATGGTATGATGATACCATGAATGAGAGAATGATGACAACTGAAAAGCTGCCTGCAGCCATAACGAAGCCACTTTTGGACTGGTATCGGGCCAACGCCCGGGTGCTGCCGTGGCGGGACATTACTGATCCCTACCGCATCTGGGTGTCGGAGATCATGCTGCAGCAGACCCGGGTGGCCGCGGTGCTGGGGTATTATGCCCGCTTTCTGGAGGCGTTCCCCACGGTGGAGGCGCTGGCTGCCGCCGACGAGGAACAGTTGATGAAACGGTGGGAGGGCCTTGGTTATTACAGCCGCGCCCGCAATCTGCAAAAGGCGGCGAAGATCGTGGTGGAGCGGGGCGGCTTTCCGGATACCTATGAGGGACTTCTGGAACTGCCGGGCATCGGCGATTATACCGCCAGCGCCATTGCCGCCGCGGCCTTTGGACGGCGGGAAGCAGCAGTGGACGGCAACGTGCTGCGGGTGGTGACCCGCCTGACGGATTGCCATGAGGATATTCTGGACGCCAAAGTGAAGAAAGCCATCCGTGCCCAGTTGCAGGAGATCATGCCGAAGGAGGACGCAGACATCCGCATCTTCCCGCAGGCCACCATGGAACTGGGGGCTACGGTCTGCGTGCCAAACGGTGCGCCGAAGTGCGATATTTGCCCTGTTCGCGAGCGTTGCCTTGCCCGCAAGCGGGGCACGGCAGACGTGCTGCCGGTGAAGAAGGCGAAGAAGGCCCGCAAAATTGAGGAGATGACGGTGTTTGTTCTGCTGCGCGGCGGCGAGACGGCACTACACAAGCGGGGAAAAGCCGGTCTGCTGGCAGGTTTGTGGGAGTTTCCAAATGTGGCGGGCGCCCTTTCCGAGGCGGAAGCCGGTGCGGCATTGGAAACGCTGGAGCTGCAGCCGAAGGTCTGGCGCAGCCGCCTGACAGCAAAGCATATTTTCACCCATGTGGAGTGGCATATGACCGGCTATGTGATCGAGATCTCCGGCAGCGGCGGCGCGGATTGGGACTGGGTGGATGCAGAGGGCCTTGTGGCCCGTGCTGTCCCGTCGGCCTTTGCGCGGTATTATGAAGCTGCTGCGGAAGAATTGAAACAGGAGAGAATACCATGAGTTTATTGATCGGACTGCCCCTGAAAATTTTCTCGCTGCTGTTTGCGCTGGTGCGGATCGTGCTGCCGGTGCTGCTGATTTTGTTCATCGTCTGGCTGGTGCGCCGCCTGCGGGGACAGGGGGTGCAAAATGGCGCGGGACAGGCCCGGCAGGCACAGGAGCCTACGTTCAAAGGGCCGGTCTACACGGTGGACTATGAAGAGGTGGACGAGGACAAGCCCTGATATGCCGCGCTCTGACACGGCGGCATTATAAGAGAAGTGTTTCCCCCATAAAGGTGACGAGGAGGTATGCGAATGGCCTTTTGGAAGAAGAGCGAAGATCCGTGGGACCGCAAACCCAAAAAGAAACCCGCCGCGCCTGCCCCTGCGCCGGAGCCGCCCGCATGGGCGCAGGTGAAACAGCCGCCGAAGCCGATGAATTGTCCGTGGTGCGGAAAGGAAATGCTTTCCGGCAACCTGTATGGCGGCACGAGCCGCGGGTCAGCGGCGCCGCTGACATGGCGCGAGGGTGCCCACAAAAGCTGGCTGGAACGGATCGGAACGCCGGAACAGGAGCAGTATCTGGAACTTGGAAGCTACGAAGAAGCGTGGTACTGTCCCGGCTGCCAGAAGATGGTGCTGGACGTGGGCCTTGCGCTGAAGCAGCAGCGGCCCAACTATGAGTGGAAGAACGGAAAGATCGTGTTTCCGGAGGAAACGGAGGAATAACCATGGTATTCTGGAAAAAGAACGAAGATCCGTGGGATATGGATCCGTCAAAGAAAAAGCGGGAGCCGGTGGTTTATGCCGTGCCGGAGGAAGCCAGCGGACTGGAGGAGAAGCCGGAGGACGAGAGCTTTCTTTCGGAGGTGGCGGGCCTGTTCAAAAAGAAACCCGATCCGCTTGAGGAACTGCCGCCCATGAACTGTCCCTGGTGCGGCAAGGAAATGACCAAGGGATATCTGATGGGCGGTCGGGACGCGATGCGCTGGTCGGCGGAAAAGCCGGGTGCGGTGTTTGGCTCTGCTTTTTTGGACACGGTGAAGATTCGCGATGCGAACGTCTGGAACAACTACAAGACCTGCTGGCATTGCATTCCCTGCCGCAGACTGGTGGTGGATGTACCGGAAGAGAAAGAAGTAACGCTTCTCGGGTGGGATGGAAACCCGCCGTCCCATCCGGGCGTAGAAGAGGAAACGGACTGAAGAAACCATGATTTGTATATGTTGTCCCCGCAACTGTGGGGCAGAACGAACAGAAGTGAAAGCGGGCGGGTTTTGCCGCCAGCCCATGCTGCCCGTGGGGGCGAAGGCTATGCTCCACCAGTGGGAGGAGCCCTGCCTTGTAGGCGAACACGGCGCGGGGACGGTGTTTTTCTCCGGCTGCAACCTGCGGTGCTGCTTCTGCCAGAATCGCTCCATCTCGCAGGGCGAGGTAGGAAAGCCCATCACGGCCCAGCGTCTGCGGGAAATCTTTCAAGAGTTGATTTCGCAAGGGGCGGCCTGTCTCGATCTGGTGACCCCGACCCATTTTACGCCGGTGATCTTAGAGGCGCTGGGTGAGGAGGATTGGGGCGTGCCGGTGGTCTGGAACTGCGGCGGCTACGAAAAGGTGGAAACCCTGAAGCAGCTGGAGGGAAAGGTGCAGGTGTACCTGCCCGACCTGAAATATGCCCTGCCGGAGCCTGCGAAGCGGTATTCCGCGGCGGAGGACTATTTTGACTGCGCGGCTCCCGCTATTTTAGAGATGTTCCGCCAGACGGGGCCGTACCAAATGGAAAACGGCCTGCTGACGCGGGGCGTGCTGATCCGGCACCTGATCCTGCCGGGAGAACTGGAAAACACCCGCCGTGTGATCGACTGGGTAGCGGAGAATTTCCGCCCCGGCGATGTGCTGTTTTCCCTGATGAGCCAGTACACGCCTCAGCCGGGAGCCGTGGGGAATCTGGCACGCCATGTGACGCGGGCGGAATACCGCGCGGCGGTGGCCTACATGGAAAACTGCGGCATTGTGGATGGCTTCACGCAGGAGCGCACTTCCGCAAAAGAGGAATACACGCCCGATTTTGACTTGTCAGGAGTGTAACGCATGAAGAAATCGTGGAAAATTGTCCTTGCTGCCGTACTGGCCGTGCTTGCGGCTTGGATGATGTGGCCCCGGAATCTGGGTGAAGCCTTTGACGCGGAGAAGAGTATCGCGGTCTCCGCCATCATTTTCGGCGTCACCGACGGACGTGTGGACAATAAAACAGAGGAGTATCAACTGCCTGCCGGCTCTGAAAAGGGCGAGCGGATCGGAGAACTGCTCTCGCAGCATACCTATCACCTGACCCTCGGCACTTTGACGGGGAGAGATGTGATCGAAGGTGCCACCGTGACCCTCCACTTCAACAACGGCGCGGGAACGCTCCTGAGCCTGACAGGCAACACGACGGAACTGTTTCTGAATCATCGTGTCTACCGGCTGGACTACTGGGGAAGGGACCGGGGAACGGAGCTGTGTGAAGCGGTATTGAACATTCTGCGGGAAGAATAAAGAATGAAAAAAAGAGAGCCAAACGGCTCTCTTTTTCTTTTAATCCAGTTTCACGTGGAAATCGCCCCGGGCGGTGGCTTCGGCACGGCGCTGCTTGTCGGTGTTCTGCACCTCCAGCATTTGTGTAATGATCTGATTGGAGAGGAGGAAGCCCTGTGGGGTCAGATGCCAGCGGCCATCCTCCTCCACGGCATAGCCCGCCCCGGCGCACTGGGTAAGGAACGGCAGGAAGCAGGTAAAGCGGCGGCGGAAACGGCGCTCATAGTCTCTGGGGTCCAGGCCGTAAACTGTGCGCAGACCCAGCATCAGCCATTCTGTGTCCCGATTCATGTCGGGAATGCGGTCGCTTTCGCTCAGCAGCGGGCCGCTGCCCTGCACGCCGCGAATGTAGCCGGCCAGATCTTTTTCATAGGCGTAGCGCACCCCGCCAAAATCCGAATGGGCGCCGGGGCCGAAGCCTGCGTATTCGCCCAGCGTCCAGTATTTCAGGTTGTGGCGGGATTCCCGGCCCGTGCGGGCAAAGTTGGAAATTTCGTACTGCCGGTATCCCATGCGTTCAAGATACTCCACGGTATAGAGGTACATGTCGGACTGGGCATCGTCATCGGGAAGATCCGCACTATCGCGGCGGGCAAACAGGGGGGTGCCCTCCTCCACTTTCAAACCGTAGCAGGACAAATGCTCTGGCGACAGCTCCACTGCTGCGGCAAGGTTTGCCTGCCAGCGTTCCATAGTCTGGTGGGGCAGGCCGTAAATCAGGTCGAGGGAGAGGTTGTTGAATTTCGCCTTGCGGGCGGCCTCTACCGCCAGTTTCACCTGCTCTATGGTGTGGATACGGCCGATCTCGGCCAGTTCTTCGGCGCAGGCAGACTGCATCCCGAGGGAAATGCGGTTGAAACCGGCTTTGCGGAGGGCTTTCAGGGCCTTCCAGTCGTTGGCGGAGTCAGGGTTGGCCTCCAGCGTGATCTCCGCGTCCCGCTGGACGCGGTACTTTTTCAAAATCACCTTTAAAATTTTCGCCAGCCGCTTCTCTCCCAAATAGCTGGGTGTGCCGCCGCCGAAGTAAACCGTGTCCACGATATGCCCTGCGGCAAACGGTGCGGTTTCCGCCAGATGGGCGCAGAGCGCCTCGGTGTAGTCGTCCATCTGCGCCTCGCTTCCTGCGAGGGAGTAGAAGTCGCAATAGGCGCACTTCTGCTTGCAGAAAGGAATGTGGACATACAGTCCCAGCATTTTGTCGGCAGGTTTCATGGCGGCCTCCTATCCGGTAATGTGCTTAGTGTATCGCGTGTCAAGCGGTTTTGCAAGCTTGCATAGTTTTTGCGGCGGCGGAAACAATAGGGAAAAATCATGGAAAAGAGGAACAGGATATGGATATGACGCCGGAAGCATATCAAAAGTATGTGAAGGAGCGGGCGAAACCATCCCCTATAGTCAAGGACACACTGCTGGCCTTTGTCATTGGCGGGCTGATCTGCGTCATCGGGCAGCTGATCCAGAACGGCTGGTCTGCCGCAGGACTGGGCAAGGAGGACGCCGGAACAGCAACCTCCTGCACGCTGGTGTTTATCTCTGCACTGCTGACGGGCTTCAACCTCTACAATAAGATCGCCCGCTTCGGCGGTGCGGGCACGCTGGTGCCCATCACCGGCTTTGCCAACGCGGTGGTGTCCCCCGCCATCGATTTTAAAAGTGAGGGCTTTGTCACCGGCATGGCGGCGAAGATGTTCCAAATCGCAGGCCCTGTCATTGTGTTTGGCACCCTCGCCAGCGTGATCTACGGCGTGGCTTTGATGCTGCTGCAAAACCTATGACCACGAAATACCCGTCCCGCATGCCGCGGGGCGGGTATTTTCTGCTGTAGAAAGGCTGGTTGTCCTTGGACGCGGAGACGCAAAAAGCAGGCAATTTTTCGGGGGATTATGAAGTTAACATAACGGTGTGGAAAACTCTGTGGAAAATGTGAAAAACCCTGCATTATGAACGGTTTATGAAGGTGACGCCGACATTATGGGAAAAATTACGCAATAACATTTTGGCAAAAAACCGCCATTTAGGGAGGAAATACGGGGAAAAAACGGGCAAAGATGCAGAATGCTTGAACTTGTGTCCTGCGTGTGATACAATTACTACATATTGATTTTCAGGCAAATTTTGCCTGTTCGGAGGAACTATGGCAGCGAAGAAACAGACATACGGCAACGACAGTATCTCGTCTTTGAAAGGCGCGGACCGCGTCCGGAAGCGTCCCAGCGTTATTTTCGGCTCCGACGGACTGGACGGCTGCGAACACGCGGTATTCGAGATCCTCTCCAACTCCATCGACGAGGCCAGAGAGGGCCACGGCAAAGTGATCACCGTCACCCGGTTTGCCGACCACTCCATTCAGGTGGAGGACGCAGGCCGCGGCTGCCCCGTGGACTGGAACGAAAAGGAGCAGCGCTTCAACTGGGAACTGGTCTACTGCGAACTGTATGCCGGCGGCAAATATAACAATATCGACGGCGATAACTACGAATACTCTCTGGGCCTCAACGGTCTGGGCGCCTGCGCCACCCAGTACGCCTCCCGCTATATGGACGTGACCGTCTGGCGGGACGGGCAGGAGTATCAGCTTCACTTTGAACGGGGCGAAGTCACCGGCAAAAAGGGGCAGGAGCTGCAGAAAACGGAGTTGCCCAAAAACCAGAGCCGCAAGACCGGCACCCGCACCCGCTGGCTGCCCGATCTGGATGTGTTCACCGATATCAACATCCCCGCGGAGTACTTTGCAGACGTGATGAAGCGGCAGGCTGTGGTCAATGCGGGCATCACCTTCCGGCTGCGCAACGAGGTCGCTCCCAACAAGTTTGAGGAGACGGAATTCCTGTATGAAAACGGCATCGTGGACTATGTGACGGAGCTGGCCGGTGAAGGCAGTCTGACTGCGCCGGTATTCTGGCAGACGGAAAAGCGAGGCCGTGACCGTGCCGACAAGGACGAATACAAGGTGAAGCTCAGCGCCTCCTTCTGCTTCTCCAACAAGGTGCAGGCTATCGAGCATTACCACAACTCCAGCTGGCTGGAGCACGGCGGTTCGCCGGAAAAGGCCACCAAATCCGCCTTTGTCTCCGCGATTGATAAGTACCTGCGGGACCAGAACAAGTACCAGAAGAGCGAGAGCAAGGTGACGTGGGTGGACGTAGAGGACTGCCTCGTTCTCGTCAGCAACAACTTCTCCACTCAGACCAGCTACGAAAACCAGACCAAGAAATCCATCACCAACAAGTTCGTGCAGGAGGCCATGACGGAGTTCCTGCGGACGAATCTGGAGATTTTCTTCATTGAAAATCACTTCGACGCCGAGCGCATCGCCGAGCAGGTGCTGATCAACAAGCGCAGCCGCGAGAGCGCGGAAAAGCAGCGCCTGAACGTTAAGAAGAAGCTCTCTGATAACATTGATATTGCCAACCGCGTCCAGAAGTTTGTGGACTGCCGCTCCAAGGACACCGAAAAGCGGGAGATCTACATCGTGGAGGGCGACTCCGCACTGGGCAGCGTTAAGCTCTCCCGTGACGCGGAGTATCAGGGCATCATGCCGGTGCGCGGAAAGATTCTGAACTGCCTGAAGGCGGACTACGCCCGCATTTTCAAAAGCGATATCATCACCGACCTCATCCGCGTGCTGGGCTGCGGCGTGGAGGTGCAGAACAAGCACGTCAAGGGCGTAGCGCCCTTCGACCTCGGTAATCTGCGTTGGAACAAGGTGGTCATCTGCACCGACGGTGACGTGGACGGCTTCCAGATCCGCACCCTGATTTTGACCATGCTCTACCGCCTGACCCCCACCCTGATCCGCGAGGGCTATGTCTACATTGCGGAAACGCCCCTCTTTGAGATCAAGAGCGGCGAGAAGACGTGGTTTGCCTACTCCGACAAGGAGAAAAACGACATCCTCAAGGAGTTGGAGGGCAAAAAGGTGAAGGTGGACCGCTCCAAGGGTCTTGGCGAGAATGACCCCGACATGATGTGGCTGACCACCATGAACCCCGAGACCCGCCGCCTGATCCGGGTCATGCCCGAGGATGCGGAGAGAACGGCACAGGTCTTTGATCTGCTGCTGGGCGACAATCTGCAGGGCCGCAAGGACCACATTGCGGAAAACGGCTATAAATATCTGGAAATGGCCGATATTTCTTAACGAGGAAACGAAACGATGGCAAAGAAGAAACAGCCGGCTGAAAACAAGCCGAAAGTGAATAACCCCAACGTAATGGGGCTGCGGGCGGCGGTGCTGGAACAGTCCATCACCGACACGCTGGAGCTGAACTACATGCCCTACGCCATGAGTGTCATCGTCTCCCGTGCCATTCCGGAGATCGACGGCTTCAAGCCCTCCCACCGCAAGCTGCTCTACACCATGTATAAGATGGGTTTGATGAGCGGTGCGCGGACCAAGTCCGCCAACATCGTGGGCCAGACCATGCGCCTCAATCCCCACGGTGACGCGGCCATTTACGATACGATGGTGCGTCTCTCCCGCGGCTATGCCGCCCTGCTGACGCCCTTTGTGGACTCCAAGGGTAACTTTGGTAAGCACTATTCCCGCGATATGGCGTGGGCCGCCCCCCGTTATACCGAGGCCAAGCTGACCGCCATCTGCGGTGAGCTGTTCCGGGATATCGACAGCGACACCGTGGACTTCGTGGATAACTACGACAACACCATGAAGGAACCGGCCCTGCTGCCCACCACCTTCCCCAACATTCTGGTTTCCGCCAACAGCGGCATTGCCGTCGGTATGGCCTCCCAGTTCTGCGGCTTCAACCTGAAGGAAGTCTGCGACACCACGGTGGCCTACCTGAAAAACTCTGACTGCGACCTGACAGAGACCCTGCTGGCGCCGGATTTCCCCACCGGCGGTGAGCTGATCTGCGACCCCGCCACGCTGCGGGACATCTACGAAACGGGCCGCGGCAGCGTGAAGGTGCGGGCCAAGTACCGGTACATCAAGAGCGAAAACCTGATCGAAATTTACGAGATCCCCTACTCCACCACCGTGGAAGCCATTCTGGACAAGGTGGCGGAGCTCATCAAGGTGGGCAAGATCAAAGAGATCTCCGATATGC
>JAFYQM010000053.1 GCA_017547085.1 Oscillibacter sp. | reverse complement strand
TGACTGCGGCTTCACCGAGGCTGACTTCGAGGCATTCCCCCTGTCTGTCGAGGCCAACCAGCAGCGCCTGATGACCAACGCTTACTATCCCTTCGAGCTGAAGGATATTGAGAACATCTATCGCGCCTGCTACTAATTGCAAGTTTTAAAAAAGCCGGACTTTGTGTCCGGCTTTTTTCATAAAATGCGGGTGAACGATTGACTTTTGATTATAAAAAATATATAATCAATAATTAAGAATATGCGGATATCTGTATCCGCACACGCATGTGGAGGTGGGTTGCCTTGCAGAATCAGGCGGCAGAACAGCAAACGGGACACCGCAAGGTATTCCGCGAAGAAATCCGGAATACTATTCGTGAGGCAATTTTTAAGGGAGAACTGCGGCCTGGTGACCGTATCATTGAGACCTATTGGGCGAAGGAAATGGGCGTGTCTCAGGGCCCTGTCAGAGAGGCAATCCGTGATTTGGAGGCCATGGGGCTGGTGGAGACAGTGCCGTTCAAGGGCTCCCGTGTCCGCTCTTTGACAGAGAAGGATATTCAGGACAACTACAGTGTGCGTATTTGTTTGGAATCTAAGAGTGTCCGGGACGTTATCGGTATTCTGACGGATGAAGAGATGAATGTGCTGGCACAGCAGCTGCAGGACATTCTGACGCAGATGGACGATTGTGCTAAGCGGGGGGACCTGCGGGCCTTTACCGATTGTGACACCGCCTTCCACCGTGCGCTGATCGATGCCACCGGAAATGAAGTTCTGCTGCGACTGTGGGAGCAGTGTAATATGCGAAACTGGTTTGTGGTTTCTGCATTGACGGACGCTGACAGTCTGAAGCAGCTGCAGTCCGGCCATCAGCGGATCTTTGCCGCCATCTGCTCCAGAGATGAAACTGTTGCTACCGCTACGCTGGAGCACCATCTTACCAGCTTGATGGAAGGCTTTATGAAAGAAGTGTAATATGCAAAAAGTCCTGTATATGCCGCGCATATACAGGACTTTTTTGCACTTTAACGAAAAGAAGTATTTCTTAAAAAAACCTCTTGCAAGTCATGGCGGATAATGGTATGATAACCAAAAATGAGATAGAGGCGCGGATGCGATGGAACCACCGGAGCCGGCAGGCTGTGAGGGTGGCGAGGGCAAGTCCGCCGAACTTTTTCTTCGGGCACGGAGGAGAGGTGGGCTTACGGGAAAGACCCGTGAGACTGTCTGCGGGGAACCGCAGGTGCGCTATCCGCTTACAGAGCCTGACGCCAAGGGCGTGCATGTACTGTCGGTAGGAGCGTGCCTCTACCGACTTTTTATTTTGTAAAAGTATGGAGGGCACAATCATGAAGTTTGATTATTTGAAGGGTTCTATCGTGGCAATGGTTACCCCGTTCCACGAGGACGGAAGCGTAAACTTTGAGGCGCTGACGAATCTGCTGGAATGGCATATTGCCGAGGGAACGGACGGCATCCTGACGCTGGGAACTACCGGCGAATATCCTACCATGAGCCATGAGGAAGACGCCTCTGTGGTGGCGCACACCATCAAGGTGGTAAATGGCCGCGTTCCTGTCATCGTGGGCAGCGGCTCCAACTGCACCGCCACGCAGGTGGAAAAGAGCATCGAGTATCAGGAGATGGGCGCTGACGCGCTGTTGCTGATCGCTCCTTATTATAATAAGGCCAACGTAGAGGGTATGTACCGTCACTTTGCGGAAACGGCGGACAAGGTGAAGATCCCCTGCCTGCTGTATAACGTGCCGGGCCGTACCGGCTGCTCCATCCCCGTTTCCGTGGTGGAGCGCCTTGCAAAGCATCCCAACATCGTGGGTATCAAGGAGGCTTCCGGCGATATGAGCTATGCTGCCAAGATCGCTGCCCACTGTGTAGGCCCTGAGTTTGCCCTGTATTCCGGTAATGATGATATCATCGTGCCGATGATGAGTTTGGGCGGCAGTGGTGTGATTTCTGTATTTGCCAACATCATGCCCAAGATGGCCCACCAGATCGTGGCCGACTATGTCAGCGGCAATACGGTTGCTGCCACCGCTAACCAGTTGAAGTATCTGGACCTGATCAACAACCTGTTTATTGAGGTCAATCCCATCCCCGTGAAGGCTGCCATGAACATGATGGGCCTGAATGGCGGCCCCTGCCGCCTGCCTCTGTATGAGATGACGGCGGAGCATACGGCTGCCCTGCGGGCAACCATGGAGGGGGTCGGTCTGCTGTGAAATTGATCATCATCGGGCGGGGCAGAATGGGAACTCTGATCCGCGAAACGGCGCAGGCTGCCGGCGACGAAGTAGTAGATACCTTTGATGTGGACGACATTGACCGTCTGGCGACAGTGGGCAAGATTGCCGATGTGGTGATCGACTTTTCCAATCCCGCATCCCTGCCTTATGTGGCGGACTATATCCGCCGTACGGGTACGCCGCTGCTGTCCGGCACCACTGGGCATACGCCTGAGCAGAAGGCACAGCTGGAAGCGCTGGGCGGCTATGCACCCATGCTGTGGAGCGCCAACTACTCTCTGGGTGTGGCGGTATTGTACCGTGCCCTGCGGGTGGTTTCCGATGTGCTGAAGCCGGACTTCGACATTGAAGTGACGGAAACGCATCACAATCAGAAGGTAGATGCGCCCAGCGGCACGGCGAAGCTGCTGGTGGATGCCATCGATCCCCAGCACGACCTGACACCGGTTTACGGCCGCGAAGGTGTTACCGGCGTGCGGGGCAAGAAGGAGATCGGCGTCCATGCCCTCCGTGGTGGTACGGTAGCTGGAACCCATACCGTTCACTTCTTCGGGCCGGATGAGGAACTGGAGTTCACACACCGCGCCGCCAGCCGCCAGATTTTCGTGAATGGCGCGCTGCATATGGCCCGTCTGCTGCCCGGTAAGCCCAAGGGCGTGTACGACCTGCAGAAGGTTTTGTTTGGAGAATAATCCGAAAAGCGTCCGGCAAAAGCCGGACGCTTTTTTCTTATGGAAATGCCAAAAAACGATCGTAAATTTTGGGAGGGTCTACGGCAATTTCAGATTGTAACAGCGTAATGACTGTGGTATCGTATTACCAATCAGAAGGTGGGGGGACGGACATGCTGGTACTGGATTTCATCAATGTGGGAAATGGCGATTCCATCTTAGTGCGGGAAATGGAGCAGGAAGAGCAGAAGTTTGCCATGCTGGTGGACTGCGGCCATGACAATCTGGTAAGGGATGACCACATGGAACCGCTGGATCCCCGCTCCATGCGGATCTATGCCGCGGATTTTCTGCGCAAACGTGGTGTCTCCCATCTGGATATCCTGCTGGTTACCCACTTTCACCGCGACCACATCGGCGGCCTTGCGAGGGTGCTGGAAACTGTGTCAGTGGATAAGATGATTACTCCCTACCTGCCGCCGTTGGAGATGTCTCCCATCGATCCTGACGACGATATGACCATGCCAAAGGCGGCCCGGAATCTGCTGCGGTATGAGGAGATGTATGCCTCTGCGCTGCGGAAGTACGGCGATCGGATCGGTGAGATCGTGGTCTATTCCGGTGACCGGACGGAGACATTACAGCTTACCGAAGAGCTTCGCATGGACATTTTGTTTGGCGAGCCTGCGCTGTATCCGAGACAGAAGGAGGTCTTTGACGCAGCCTATCGTGGTGAGCGGAACGGCTATGATCTGGTACGCTGGGCCAAGTCCCTGAACGTCGCCAGCTTGCGGCAGCGGCTCTATTACCATGGAAGGGAGATCGTGTTGGGTGGTGACGCTTACGCCCATATGTGGGAGGCGGTGACAGCAACGCCCTGCGACATTCTGAAGGTACCGCACCACGCGTCCTTGTCCTCCACGACCCGTAAACTGCTGAAGATGCTGAAGCCCAAAACGGCGGTGGTCTGTGTGGCGGCAAAGCGGCCGGACGAGAGACCCCATCCTTACATTGTGTCCCTGTTGAAGGAAATGGTGCCGGAGGTGCACTTTACCGATGCAGTGGAGATCCCCGGACTGGTGGAACCGGTATTCCACGAGTCGGTACATCTTGAAATTGAGTAAAAAGACAGGCGGGGATTCCCGCCTGTCTTTTTACTATACAATATAAATAAAACGCGGAGCAGCCAAGCTGCCCCGCGTTTTGGTTTGTTGTGAGATTACTTGTACATCTCGGGCTTTTCCATGGTCTCCACCTTCAGGAAGGCGTTGGTGCCACGGGAAGCGTTCAGAGCATCGCCGGCGACGCAGGCAACATAGCCGTCCCATGCGGAGGGACCGGTCAGCTTGTCAGCGTGGACGGACTCAACCCACTTGCAGAACTCGATGTCGTAAGCCTCGATGAAGCGATCCTTCCAGTCGGTCATGACGGGCATGCACTCGGCGGGATTCACGCTGTCCCAGCCAGCGGGACGGCAGCGACGGACGACTGCATAGGGATCGGGCAGCTTCACGGTGCCGTTCTCGCAGACGACCTCGCACTGGATGTCGTAGCCGTAACCGTCGGCAACCTGAACTTCCACGTCGATGAAGCAGTTGTTCTTGGTACGCATCAGCATGACCTGGGGGTTGTCATAGCCCTTGTTGGAGTTAGCGGACTGACGAACCTTGACGCACTGCACGTCTTCGTACTCGTCGCCCAGCAGCCAGCGGCAGATGTCCAGCTCGTGGATGGCAACGTTGGTGACACCGTTCTCAGTCTTGAAGCCCGGGCCCTGAGCCACGTTACGATGGCAAGCCTTGATCAGCAGGGGAGCGCCGATCTCGCCGGACTCGATGATGCGCTTCATCTCAGCGTAGACGCGGTCATAACGAC